>JAADDH010000085.1 GCA_013154035.1 Candidatus Iainarchaeum sp.
GAACGATGATGATGAGGTCCATGCTGATGGTGGAAAAGGCCCTGATCGTTGACCGCCTCCCGGATAAAATTAGGCCGTTAGCAAGACAAACAGTGACAGTTTCCGACTACAAACAAGACATCGGTGATTTCAGCGTGGCGCTCCTCACATTGGAGGCCCAATATAAGTCGGAAATAGAAGAAGAAGCCCAAGTAAGCGAAATTCAGCAACAGAACAATGGCAATGTGGAAGCCATCAAGGGCCGTTTCAACAACGGCAAGAAGAAAAACGGCTACCGAAAAGGAAAAGGCAACCGTTACAACAGCACCAGCAGCAACAACAGCAACAGCAGCAACAACGGCAACTCCAACGGCAACAATGGTAACAGGAAACGCCAAGTAATATTTTGTTTCAGATGTAAGAACTGGGGATACCACATTGCCAAGGAATGCAAGATTCAGTTAAGCCAAGTAACTAGAAAGCAGTACGCCGACATCAAACCGCCGATCCACGAAATCAAGGACCCGATGTACGAAGAAAGAAAGCACGAATATGACTCTGACCAACGGGTGTCCAGAGAGGAACTCAGTGCCGCCGCAGCAAGACCAGATGTTCCATTAGCCGTCTCTGAACTCAACACTCAGGATTTTCTTTAAAGAGTGGCAACGCAGCCTCAGCTGCCACTCATGGTAACAAGAATGACAATAATAAAGACATTGTAAATAATGAAGATTTCGTCATAAGTGAAATAAATAGAATTACCAAAAACACTAGACCATTTCTTACCTTGTCATTCAGAGGCGTGAAAATTGATGCACTCCTGGACACCGGTGCCTGTATCTCAGTGATGTGTACGAAGGTGTTCGACCAAATCCCAATGGAATGCAAAAGGAAAGTCAGGAACGACGTCACTAATGCCCGAGCAGTTGACGGCAACCAACTCCACCTGCTTGGGAAATATGAGTTCTCCTTTAAAATCCGGGATAAGGAATACTCCCATCCGTTCTGCGTGATGAATACCAAGGAATCCAATACGATATTGGGAATTGACTTTATCAAAATTCACAATGTCAAAGTGGAAGGCGGGAAAATCACACTGAACGGCGTTACGGACGTTTTTGAATTAGAAAGCATTATCCCGGAGACAACAAGGCTGCTTAAACGGAAGGAATCGTTACCACCGATGAGCATGACCGGGATTAAGGTCGTCACCCCCTTCGCACAAAGGACCATATACATCCAGGAGAAGAGCAATGACAGCATCGGCACCTTGAATTACCTCAGCACCACGGATGAAGACGGCGTGGCAATAGTGCCAATTATCAACAAAGAAAGAGACTTTGTGACACTAAAAAGAGATGAGTTAGACAATTTCTTTGAAATTAGTGAAGTGATTAGTGATAAGTTTGATGTAGCCCTGATTAATGCAGTTACAGTCTCAAGTGATGCAACAGACACTGAAAAAGAGGCTGAAAAACGGAAACGGGCTTTCACTAGTGCAGATATCATGAAATTCAAGAACAAGGCGAACATTAAGTGCCCAGGCGCATTCAAGAGCGCATATGAACAATTACTTTTAGATTACATAGACATTTTCGCCCACTCGGACTACGATCTTGGCTTCACGGATAAAGTTAGCCACAAAATCACACTCAAGACGGATAAGCCAATTTACCGTAAACAGTTTAAAATCCCTTTGGCCCATCAAGAGGTGATTGAAAATTACGTAAAAGACATGCTTCAGGCTAACATAATTGAAGTGGCCAGATCCAGGTACAACTCTCCCATTTTTTGCGTGACGAAAAAGAACGGGAAATTGCGACCAGTGGTGGACCTCAGAGCCATCAACAAGGAGACGTTACTAGACGCCTATGAGATCAGGGACGTGAGAGCTTGCTTAAACGCTATAACTACGAACAACAGTAGAGTTTTCTCTACTATGGATTTGGCCTCAGGATTTTTCCAGCAACACCTGGAAGAGTCCTCACGGCCATACACAGCTTTCACCGTCCCAGGACTGGGCCAGTTCCAGTTCAAAGTGAGCTGCTTCGGCAGCCATGGAGCCCCATCGTCATTCTCCACGTTGATGACTAATTGCCTGAGGGGCCTCAAAGATGTCCTCTCATACATTGATGACATTTTGGCCCATACCAAAACACATAAGGACATGTTGACCACCCTGGAGAGCATTTTCAAACGCCTGAGAGAGTACAACCTCAGATTGTCTTTAAGTAAATCCACTTTCGGAGCCCAAGAAACGGAATATCTCGGTTTCAAGATAAGTGACAAAGGAATCGCGCCAGGGCCGGATAAACTGGATGTGGTGAGACATGCAAAGCCGCCAGAGAACGTTCGCCAAGTCCGACAATTTCTAGGCCTCGCCTCGTTTTTTAGGGACCACATAGCAAATTTCGCAAAAATATCAGCCCCACTTAATTATTTAATCACCAAGGAAGCAAAATTCAAGAAAGGACCCTTACCAGAGGACGCGTTGAAATCATTCAAAGAAATAAAGGCCCGCCTATGCAGCGCTCCAATCCTCTCGTACATTAGAAAGGACGTGCCCTTCGAAGTTTACACCGACGCCGCCACAGGGAACAAGAAACCTGATGAACCAGTTAAGAACGGCGGGTTGGGTGCGATACTCGGTCAGAGGTGGCCGGAAGACAACCGACTGCGCGTGATCGCTTTCGCGTCCCGCCAGTTGAGAAAGCACGAGAAAAATTACACACCTCTGATGGCCGAGTGCCTTGCCATCTACTGGGCAATAGAGCACTTCCACATCTACCTGTACGGGGGACCGGCCTTCAAGGTTTTTACCGACCACAAACCAGCGGAGGCCTGGAACAAGGACAAACCAATGAACAATAGGACTGTAGACGATCTTAGAAACCGGCTCACGAATTATACCTTTACCGTCATTTACCGACCAGGCAAGGACATGGGCGCACCGGATTACCTGTCACGGGTTTATGAAGAAGAAACTGGACAGCCAATCAACCAGGAAGTAAAAACACTGATCTGCGCGATTGACGACACTGATAGAGAAGAGGACGACGACACGTACGACGACATGGCCTCGGCACCGTATGAGGACCTGGGCTGCACGGCAACCGAAATGAGGACGGCACAGCAAGCGGAAAAAGGCATCAAGGATTTGATACTGATGAAAGAGGGCCAACTCTCTGAGAATACTAAAAATGAGTGGACCTCTGCAGCACAAATCCAGGAATTCGAGGTTATCGACGGCATTGTCTATCACGCCAAAGAGGATCTTTTGCGGTTGGTGACACCCAAGATCTTCGTTCCCAAGATTCTGGAATTGGCGCATGACAAGAAAATGGGCGGACACCGAGGCTACGACAAAACCTGCGCTAGGATCAAACGATCCTTCGTATGGACCTCGATGAAAAGGGACATTAGAAACTACATCAAAAAGTGTCATCAATGCCAGACAACCTCCCAGAAGACCGATAAGAGCCTAAGGACCCCGCTGAACCCGTTACCTCCCGCGGTGAAGGCCAATGAACGAGTGCATATGGACTTGCTAGGGCCCCTGAAGACTCATAGGGCCAGCAAATACATACTGGTAATGACGGATGCTTTCTCCAAGTTCGTTGTTTTGGATACAATCAAGGAGAAGACGGCACAGGCCGTCGCCAAAGCATTCTTCACCAAATGGATCGCCACATTCTCCACCCCGGACTTCCTCATCACGGACAATGGCAGGGAATTCGACAATAACCTGATACGGATACTGACAAACGAGTTTGAAATCGGACACATCAAGACAACGAGTTACCACCCGCAAACCAATAGCCAATGTGAACGGTTTAACCGTACACTCCTTGGTTACCTGCGAAATTATGTGGACAGGGACACACTGGACTGGGAAGACAAGCTGAAATACGCTCAGATTAGTTATAACACCCAAATCCATTCCAGCACAGGCCAATGCCCACACTTCTTGATGTTCCTGGAGGACCCGCAACTGCCATTCTCCATTTTGACGAAGCCCACAACGGACGACGCCTGGCCTCAGACCGACCTCAACCGCCTGCATAAGATCTACAAGGATGTCGCAGAGAAACTCGGCAACTCAGTGGATCAAATGCGTCAATATTACGACCGACGGACCGCCAGGAAGGAGTTTAAGAAAGGCGACCTCGTCCTCAAGCTCAGACAGACGTATGGACCGGAAGAAAACAAGAAGTTACTCCCGATTTGGACCGGCCCATATGTCGTAACCAACGTCAACAGGGAGACCAAGAACGTCAGGATGATGGATAAACCCGGAGGACGCGAATCAGCCGCCACCTTCGACCAGGTCATCCATTATCACGCACGAGCCCCCTACGACTACAAGAAAGGCTTCCTCGGACGCTCAGGCAATGGAAAGACTCGAGAAATCGGCACTCAGACGGATCAACCGGACCTGGAACACGGACCAAGGATCATCGACGGCGGTAGAATCCACGAATCCGGCCCACCCCTAGATCCTGGCCCAGGGCCCTCGGGCCCCGGCCCAGCACCGATTCCCGGAAATGAAGACGACTCTGGAAGATTCTCACAGTCACAGGACACCACCGACGACCCGCCAACGAACAATGAACCGCTCCCAGGCCCCAGTGGACTCCGTACACCACCGGATCTCGAGACCGGCCCGGAGGCTGACCCGACCACGACCGAAACCTCAGAGGACGACGACAACTACAGCGTGGCCTCAGACAGCCTCAGCCTCACATCTCAGGATCCTACGGACGCCGAACGACCCACCACGACCTCTCCGGAAGCCGAAACCGTGTCAGACGACGAAGAACCTCGCTCCAGCCCAAGTACCGACCCGGAAATCACGTTTAACCTCCCGAAACCGAGAACGCCGACCAGTGCTATGAAAAAGAAAGTGTTCTACAAAGATTATCAGATGGATGCATCCTTCGACCTCAACCCCAGGAGCCTCGCAGAACGGCTAAGGACAGAAGGCATTACAGGCAAAACGCTGATAGGCAGCGAAGTCTATAAAAAAGAAAGCATGTTGCATGCAGCCACTAGGCGCATAACGACTTTCGCAACCGGCCGTGAGGCCAAGCCTCAGCATTTCTGCCGCGTTTTCTACGAGGACCGGGGCGAGCCGATGGAGACAGACGACATGGACACGGAAATGGACGTCGACCAAACCATCGAAAACAACGACATCGCATCAAACGCGCCGCCAGCTAACACTAAGGCGCGAAATAAAAAAGATAAAATCAGCCTAACTCAAAAGACTTTAACGCGCGGAAAGAACCTCATCGCAGAAAAACAATCAAGAAAACAGATAAAAGACAAATTACTCGAGACCATACCTCATAAACGCTCAGGTATGCGAACGAGATCACATGGTGAGGCAGACAACCTGCAATTGACCGACCAGTTGCTCAGAGAACTCCGCAAGAAAAAGAAGTTAGCAAATTAACCATGTGCCCATCAATTCTAATTTTTATCCTGTCTCTAATATTTCCAAGCAATGCCAGGCTTACACATCCAAGCCCATTCGCTACCATCAGGGGTAATTCCACACCGTCAATATCCAACAACATCACCGACCCTGCTTTCATTCCTTACAAAACCATGGCTGGTACCATCGCCTACGCCCACGCAGCCGTGACCATCAACATCAATGAAATCGTCGAAGAAGCCAAGGCCATATGCATTTGTAACAACCAGAAGGATCTTTTCAAAGAATATAGCGTCAGAAAAATGCACTTCCAGCTACTGCAAGAGGAATGTGAGTACGCCGAATCCTTCGTTGAACAGGACCTTGCCTTCATCTTCGAGAGAAAACGGGATGAAAGATTCGTGGCTTCATCAGCCATCGGAGGCGCACTTGTGATCACCTCGCTCATTGGACTCTTCAACACCTACCAGATCAACCAAATCGAGTCCTCATCTGACAACGCCGAAAACATCGTAATGGCGATCGAGGATCACGAGAAATTAATCACACAATTGCGCAACAAAAACAACGAAATGATGAGACTGATCAGCCTCCAGAAAGCCAACAACCAGAAATTCTTCGATTACAACGAACAAATGTGGTACCTGGACGCGTGCAACGCCCATATCAAGAAACAAACTCAAAGGCTCAAAGACCTACGGGCTGCACTGATCGACCTCGTTCATGGACGAATCTCCCCGGATATCATCACACCCAACGTGGCGGAGAAAACATTGCAAATTGGGCAAACTCCTCAAACTCGACGGTTACGAGCTGGCCTTAGACGGGATCACACAATTCTACCAACTGCCGAACTCGTTCGTCATTCATAAGGACGGCATAATAACATCACTCGTACATGTCCCGCTCTTTGCCAAGGACTCCATGCTCCAGCTCTTTAAGTACAGGTCCATCCCAGTCAAGCTAGGCAAATCAAAGTACTACTTCACCATCAACACCGATTCCAAATATCTCGCTATCAACCACGACCATACCTTCATGAAGGAGATTACCCAAGAAGAACTTGATGAGTGCCAACAAACTGCCAACATCTTATACTGCGACAACCAGAACATCATGGAACGACCGCACTTAGGCACCTGCACCACGGCTCTCTATGCAGACGACATCAACTCAATCAGGGACCACTGCGAAATCACAGCAGAAGAAAGACACACGGCCATACAAACGGGCCCTCACACCTTTGTCTTATATTTACCAACACCCACCATGGTCCACATGAGATGCTATGGCTCACGACCCTTCAGCAGGAAAATCAAATCAAAAGGGCTCCAACAGCTGACCCTACCCGACGGATGCATGGCCACAACCAAATACTTCAAAGTAGCCTCACAGGGCTCCGTCACCACCACCGCGAGATCTGAAGAGTACAAACCCAATTACAGCTTCACGGATATCTTCAACGTCACGGAAGAATACACGGAAATATTCGACACCGTAATCCAACCATCAGAACGCATAAAAATCAGAAATTTAAGAAAGCAATTCCACCTGAAGACTATCCACCCATTTTGGACCCCAACCCCATGGACAAATCTATCAATTACGACAATTGGCATCGCGGTCCTAACTATTTACATCCTACAATTTCTCAAGCAACGAAAGGGCCCACCGGAAATTAAGCTGAGACGATGTCACGAAGACATCTAATTGTTAATATTTCTGTTATATAGTTTATTTTCATGTTTATTTGTACGAATCGAGATTTGTAACTTTAAACGCTTAATGACTAATTCTCCGGTACCTATACCTTTTTTTTCAAAGAGGGGGAAGGATATGAGTGCATGATTCTCATGCATCATATTGACCGTTAGAATGCACGCACACGTGCAATCAATAAACCCCGGAAGACGCTAAATTAATTAGCACTACCGAGAATTCTTCATTCTGCTAATTAAAGATGTTCACCCTCGAGTGAGGGAATCACTGTATATATAAACCCAACAGTGCCAATAATAATCAGTCTTTGATTCGCATTCTAACGAGTATCATTAGCCTACATTGGTGGCAGTTCTCCTTTGCTACCTCGAACCAGCTGTTTGGCGAGTTTTAAAGTAAGCTAATTAGGATACTCAGGAGTATTTCGAACCCAGCAAACGCTACCGAAGAGACTGACAGCAGAACCATGGCCGAAGCAGGCACAGTCTACCAGATCGATGTCTACAAGAGTGACAACACGCCAGTGAAGCTCCAAATCACCAGGGAGGACGGCTCCAGCGTTAAGGACTTCATCGCCAAGGTAGAACAGTTACAGTTACAGACGGGCGTGAAAACACAGACAATTTGTGAATTCGCCTTTGAAGCCCTTTGCGGCACCGCCAGAGAGACGATCCGCGGCCTCGAAGATACCATTCCC
Organism: Candidatus Iainarchaeum sp.; assembly: GCA_013154035.1. Classification (GTDB taxonomy): domain Archaea; phylum Iainarchaeota; class Iainarchaeia; order JAADDC01; family JAADDC01; genus SZUA-1452. The sequence goes on from JAADDH010000085.1 coordinate 7,833, forward strand.
ACAGTCAAGAAGGATTGGGCACAGCTTAAAGGACTCCTACTCAAGTTCTTTCACCAAGAAACCTTCTTCAGCCAGCTTATCAACAAGTACGAAAAAGGGAATGTGACGAAGATAATTAGCTCCACAGCCCGCAACGTAGGGAAATCCTGGACCCAAATGGTGAGATGCCAAAAGGCCTGCGGAGCGGACTGCGCCGTTTGCAAGGACCCTGAAGCCGCCGATTACCTGTGCAGAACGATGATGATGAGGTCCATGCTGATGGTGGAAAAAGCCCTGATCGTTGACCGCCTCCCGGATAAAATTAGGCCGTTGGCACGACAAACCGTGGTAGTTTCCGACTACAAACAAGACATTGGCGATTTCAGCGTTGCGCTCCTCACGTTGGAGGCACAATATAAGTCGGAAATTGAGGAAGAAGCCCAAGTAAGCGAAATCCAGCAACAAAACAATGGCAATGTGGAAGCCATTAAAGGCCGTTTTAACAACGGCAAGAAGAAAAACGGCTACCGCAAGGGAAAAGGGAACCGCTTCAACAGCACCAGCAGCAACAACAGCAACAGCAGCAACAACAGCAACTCCAATGGCAATAACGGTAACAGGAAACGCCAAGTAATATTCTGTTTCAGGTGCAAGAACTGGGGTTATCACATTGCCAAGGAATGTAAAATCCAATTGAGCCAAGTGACCAGGAAGCAGTACGCCGATATCAAGCCGCCAATCCACGAGATCAAGGACCCGATGTATGAAGAAAGAAAGCACGAGTACGATTCTGATCAACGGGTATCCCGAGAAGAGCTCAGCGCCGCCGCAGCAAGACCAGATGTTCCGTTAGCCGTCTCTGAACTCAACACCCAGGATTTTCTATAAAGAGTGGCAATGCAGCCTCGGCTGCCACTCAGGGTAAAAAGAATGACAACATTAAAGACATTGTAAATAA
>JAADDH010000003.1 GCA_013154035.1 Candidatus Iainarchaeum sp.
TGCGCCGCGCAGCATCCAGTATGCCATCAAGGACTTCGCGGCAGATTTCCACAGTCACGAAGAGATTGGAGTTAAAACACTTAAACGCATACCCATAGCCGGGAGAAGACAGGATCTTGCAAAACAATAGAAGAGCTACTCCAGCTCTTCCTCCACGCGCCGGAGAATCTCCTTGGGCTTCGCCTCGCGGATTTCGTCCTCCCGAATCGTGGGGACGTCATCCGGGACAGAAACGCGGGCGCTGGCAGAAACAACAACCGCATAATAGTCGTGAACGACGCCCTTCCCCCGTCTTAGCAACTCAACTTTTCTTCTCACCACGCCGCGCGCCGCAGACAATGCTACCCGCTTCGCGCTGGCGACAAATATGTCCCATGGCGCGCGGCGGAACTGGAAAACGCCGGTGACAAGCTCAGCCTGTTTCTGCATCTTTCGCTCGTAGAGGGAAACAGGGGATAGAACGTCCTCTCCGAGAATGGCAGCGATCTTCTTCGCAACGGGTTCAAGAGCAGGATATCCGTGCTCGTAGCGGTAGATAGAATCCTTCGTGGCACCAACCCGTGTGGCAAGGTCGTTCTGGGAGAGTCCAAGAGCCCGACGGGCCGCTTTGAATGCTGCCGAGTTGAAATACACCAAAACACGGCCATTGTAAACCTCTGATTTGGGATAATCTCCATCCAGTATGCGTTCTAGCGTGGATGCTGTGACGACGGGGACCCCATAGCGCCGATATATTAGGCCATCTCGGAGGACATCCCTCTTCGTCCGCTCGCCCACGATGATGGGCGTTGCAGATAGGAGATCTGCCAGGCGAAGAAACTCCTCCACGCTCTCCTCACGGAGCGCATCCACGTTTGAAAGAACCCGAACTACGAAGCGCGAGTGCTTGCTCACTGCGACAAAGTCCACACAACCCCGCACGTCAGCGTAGTTAGCAATAACGTACCCACGGGAACGGAAGGTATTGAGCACAGTGTCTAAGAGAGCAGAACGCCCAGAGCGAACGCCAGAAGCGCCAGAATCATGGCTACCTTGCATGCAGTCTCAGCCTCCCGCGGGTGTCCCCGTATAATATATAGTGCAGAGATCATAAAAACAAGATCTGCCACGGCGACAGCGGGGTAGTAGTATTTGCCAAAGATTTTGAATCCCCACGGGCCGGGGAACGCGGAGAAGAAAACAGCGAGGATGAGGAGGTATGCCGCAAAGTATGCAGACATGTGCTTTCCAGCAACCATGGGAAGCGTCGTCTTCTTGCCCACGTCCTTCTGGAGATCTTCAAGGTCCTTCATGACCTCCCTGGACCAAGTAGCGAGGAATGCGAGGAATGCAGGAAAGAGGGTAAGGATCACGCGACCGCAAAGGCCACCATAGACAAATGCGAGCCCTACAAGAAGGGCGACGACAGCATTGCCAACATACTTAAGTTCAGCCATGCGCGCGGAGTACGCATATATCAGAATAGAGGCAAACGCAGCAACGGCAAGGTGTGCCCAGCTAGCAAGGTATGCAAGAACCAGCCCAACAGCACAGGAAAACGCGGCGACGTATAGTGCATACTTGCGGGGAAGCCCATACTTTATCAATGCGTGCCGCGGTGGATCCTCCTTCTTATCCACATCGTAGTCGTAGTAGTCGTTGATCGCCTGCGCGGCGCCAGAGATGAACGCCGCAGAAAACGCCGTAAGAAGAGCGCAACGAACGGAACCGCCGGACGCAAGGGCAAAGAGAAGCACTGCAACAACTACCATGAAGAAATTGACGGGACGGAGAAGAGCGAAAAGAGCCCTTACTTTCTGGGCTCCTTTGCCTTTAGACGAAGCCTTTTGCTTCCGCATTTTCTGCACTTCTCCGGCTTCCCCTTAGAGCTGCGGTTGTGAGCACCGCAGTTCATGCAGATCCACACGCCGTTGAACAGCCTTGCCTCTGCCTCTGGGAATCCCATGAGGAGAAGGAGCAGGGAAGAGTTTAAAAGATCAGCGTCCAGGGGGCGAGAACCGCTTCTTCAGAACATGCGTGCCGAGGCCGTGGTCAGGAATGCGCCCGAGCAAGAGGGAAACAGGGATGCCATTATATTTATACTGGGGATTGTGCAGAAGAGCATCCAGATCAAAGCCCGCTTTTCTCAGATACTCGTAGAAGAAACGGCCAGGGGCACGCACGACGCGGGTGTGGGGAAGGGCTAGCGGCGGCTCATTGCGGTCAAGAACGTGGAGAATATATGCCATGAGTACGTGGTCCTCCTCGGGCACGTGTGGGTAGGCCTCTCTGAGCTTGGTGGCTAGCTCGTGAATGCGTGGGACGCTGTCAGCAAGGAAATCAGGAAATGCATGATCGTAGTAGTCCCTCGGCTTCGAGAAGACATCTCCCAGATGCGCGCGGGTCCGACGGTAGCGCTCAAGCAGAAACTCCGAAACCGCCGCGGGAGACTCAAGAACCATGTAGGGAATACGCAGGGATTAAATAAAAATCCCGTCTAATCTTGCTGTGATGAACCTGCGCAGGGCTGACCGCTTCGGCGGAGATGATGAAGATCTTGAGTGCTGACTAATCGACGATTCTCCTTCTTCCGTACACAATGGACTCTACACGATCCCCACGATGCGCTTTGTCCAGGTAATCACCGTAAAATGGCAGGATCTCGCGGGGATGGACAACATACGTTTCAAAGTCCCCCGACTCGTCCCCTACAATAATCTCGTTTATTCGTGAAACTCGGGGGAGTAAATGCACACGGGAAAGCTCTTCGGAGTGTTTCTTATTGATGCTATCTAGCTGCTCGTTGAATTTCCTCGCGTACTCTACCGCTGCCTGCTCTGCCTCCCTGGGACCAACACTTCCCCCGTAGGATCCCAAAACAAGTCTCCCATTCTTGTAATCGAGTATGAGATTACGCTGCATATTTGCAGAGGATTTTCCAAAGGCCTTTTCCAGACGATCAAGATAATCTCGTAGGCTGGATGTTCCAAAAACTTCTTGCCAGAGGGACTATGTAGGAGAGAATACAGCATGCCCCGGTGTTCTTCGACCTGCTCCACGAGCTCAGGACGTTTGACAAGGGACTTCAGACGATCAACGTGCGTATCAATCTCCGCAACGTCCACAGAATCACAAGGTCATGATCCTATATATTCCTTCCCACCGAAAATTCTACCATGGACATTCAGAAGATGGCAGACATAGCGACGAAACTGGGTATTGCCTTTCCGAGCGCCGAGGTCTACGGGGGATACTCGGGTTTCTACGACTGGGGGCCCGTTGGAGCGGAATTGAAGAACAACGTGAAGCGCGCATGGTGGAAGGAGTTCGTTCACGGCAGCCACGAGGTAGTGGGGCTGGACGGATCCATCATAACGAACCCGGAGGTTTGGAAGGCATCGGGGCACGTGGAGCACTTTCACGATCCTATCGTCGTCTGCAAGAAGTGCGGTAAGCGCTTCAGGGCGGATCACCTCATAGAGGATGCCCTTGACATAAACGTGGAGGGGAAATCCGCCGAGGAGATGACCGAAATCATAAGAGAAAACGGTATCAATTGCCCTGCATGCGGTGGCGAGCTGGGAGAGGTAAAACTCTTCAACCTGATGTTCTCCACGCAGGTCGGCCCCTACGAGGGAAGCATATCATACCTGCGGCCCGAAACGGCGCAACTGATCTTCGTGAACTTCCCGCGGCTCTACCAGGTGGCGAGAAAGCGCATGCCCCTGGGGATCGCGCAGATCGGGAAGGCGTTCCGCAACGAGATCAGCCCCAGGAACTTCCTCTTCCGGCTGAGAGAGTTTGAACAGATGGAGATAGAGTTCTTCTTTGACCCAGAGAGCGACGAATGCCCATACTACGATGAGGTGAAGGACTACGAGGCGCTTGTCCTCACGGCAAAGATGCAGGAGCGAGGGGAGAAAGAAAAAAAGATGAAAATAAGCGAGATCGTGCCGGACATACCTGGCAGGGAATGGATCGTCCACTGGATCGCCCGATCTCTGAAATGGTATGAGAAGATCGGCGTGAAGAAGGATTTGCTCCGCGTGAGGGAGCAACTGCCCGACGAGCGGGCACACTACTCGCAAGGAACTTGGGATATTGAGTTCTACTTCGCCGGCATGGGTTGGAAGGAGATACAGGGAGTGGCACACCGCGGAGTTTACGATCTCTCGCGCCACCAGGAGCACTCTGGGAAGTCCTTCGAGGCGGTGAGGCCAGATGGGACGAAGTTCGTCCCAATGGTCATAGAACCGTCCTGGGGAGTGGATCGTGTCGTCCTCGCCGTGCTATTCAGTGCATATGACGAGGAGGAAAAGAGAAAGCTCTTCAGGTTCGCCCCCATCGTCGCCCCATACACCGTGGCAGTATTCCCCCTCGTTTCAAAGGACGGGCTGCCGGAGAAGGCGTGGGAAATATACATAAACCTGCTGGACGAGGAACTCAACGCAGTGTATGACGAGAAGGGGAGCATTGGAAGAAGATATAGAAGGCAGGACGAGATCGGAACGCCGTGGTGCATCACCGTGGACTATCAAACGCTGGAGGACAACACCGTAACGATACGCGATCGTGACAGCATGGAGCAGGTGAGGATATCCGTAGACGAGGTGATCCCTTGGATCCGCGAACGCATGAAGCACTGGAAAAGATAGCCGAGGAAATACGGCAATGCACCAAATGCCCACTGCACGAGAGCCGAACAAACGCCGTTCCGGGAGAGGGCGGGTTCAAAAAAGGCCTGCTGTTCATAGGCGAGGCGCCAGGACGAAACGAGGACTTACAGGGAAGGCCGTTCGTTGGGAGAGCGGGGCAATTATTGAACGAATTGTTGGACAGTATTGGCCTCAGCCGTGACGACATCTTCATAACCAACATCGTGAAGTGCAGGCCACCAAACAACCGGGATCCGCTGCCCGAAGAGGTAAAGGCGTGCACCCCATACCTTGAACGCCAGATACAGGCACTCAGGCCAAAGATTATAGTCACCCTCGGCCGTCACGCGTGGAAGTGGGTCTGCGAGCACTTTGGAGTCCCATACGAAAGCATATCAAAGGCACACGGCAGAGTGTACACTACAAACACGCTGCTCTACGGAGTAATAACAGTGATGCCCATGTACCATCCAGCAGCTGCCATATACAATAGGGAATTGCTGCCAGCACTGCGGGAAGACTTCCAGCGCCTGAAGGAATATCTCAAGGAAAATGCCGGGCGGTAAATCCAACATGCCTGAACAGCCAAAGTAGGGCAGAAAAAGAAGTATTTGGCCAGCTACAGAGCAGGCATCACGGCTCCGGGATTGCATCCCGGTGCGCCCGACGCAGTCGGTGCGAAGCGCTAGCCGATTTTGTGGCCAGCCGCAGTCCCGGCTGGCGTGAAAGAGGGTATTGAGCGCAGCGAAACACCTGCTAGCAACAGATTTAGAAATAAGGAAAAAGAATGTGCGTCCGGTCGTTAGACCGGACCCGCGGCTCGCTGGCCGCGTATCGGCAGGGGCTGCGCCCCCTGCACCCCAGCGGACTGTCTTCGACAGCCCATTACACATCTTTAGTAAGATAGCACAAAAATTGTGTGGTCGGCTGCGGAGCAGCCGGCCTCGCGGAAAGCGCTAGCCGATTTTGCGGCTACGCCGGGGCTGGGATTCGAACCCAGGCGGGGTTTCCCCCACCGGTTCTCCAGACCGGCGCCTTAACCTCTCGGCCACCCCGGCTCCAAAAATACACCAATTGTGCGTGCGGCCGAAGTGTCGCACCCGCGGTAGCGTCAACCGATATAGCGGTTGTTGGGCACCCCGGCTCCAGCACCAAAAAGGTGGGAAATAACACTTTTAAAACTGCGAGGGCATAGCTTAGAATATTCTCAAGCCCGTACTCCGAGAGACCCCGCAAAGACGCTACTCCCCCACATACTGCACGATCACCGCTCTCCTCGCCCGAGGACCATCGTTCTCAACGAACATGATCCGCTGCCACGCACCGAGAAGTAATTTCCCGTCCCGAACGGGAATAACTACGTAGGGGGGAAATGCAACGGAGCGGAGATGCGCGTGGGCGTTGTTATCAATACGGTTGTGATGATAGTCCTCGTCGGAAGGGGCGATCAGGCGGAAGAGGTTCAGAATATCCCGTTCCAGACCCGGCTCCGCCTCATTTAGGACGATAGACGCAGTGGCGTGTGGAGAAAAGAGCACGAGAAGCCCGTTGCTCACCCCCCAACGGTTGACGATGGCGCGAACATCCCCCGTTATATCCACGATCTGCTCCGAACGCTTCGTGGCAAAAACCAGCTCCTCAAAAAGTACCCGCATGTAGTAAAAACACGACCCGGTTTTTAATTATTCATGCGGCTCTTCGTGGGCGTCCCCCTGCCCGACGTCGTAAGAACAGAACTCTGGAAATACTGGCAGCAGACCCAGCGACAGGGGCAATTCGGCAACTACGTAAAGCCAGTAGAACCAGAAAACTACCACATCACGCTCAAATTCATCGGCGAAGTTCCAGAGCAGAGGGCAGCGCGCATACAACGGACACTGGAAGAGGTACAGATCGCAGAACCGTTTGGAATAACAATCAGTGGAATCGGAGGGTTTCCAACTGTTGCAAACGCAAAAGTCATCTGGGCAGGGGTGCAGGACGGGTTTCAGGAACTGATAGCACTAAGCGAGCACATAGATACGATTCTGGCATACGAGGGCGTGCCAAGGGAGCGAAAGGCATTCCATCCGCACGTGACGCTGGCACGAGTGAAGAGGGGAACAGCAAACATCACGGACATCGCGAGAGTGCCGAAAACATTCGGAGCGTTCAAATACCACGGTTTTGTGCTATACAAATCCACGCTCACGCCAGAAGGGCCCATATATGAAGAGATTCAGAGATACGAGGTGAGAAAATGAAAATCACGTTCCTAGGAACCGGCGGTGGGCGGTTCGTCATGGCTAAGCAGATGAGGAGAACTGCCGGATTCCTCGTAAAGACAGAGGAATCGCTCATACATGTAGATCCAGGCCCGGGAGCGCTGGTGTATTTCAACAAGCTAAGGATGCGGCCCAGACGGCCGGACGCCATTTTCGTCAGCCACGCACACCTTGATCACAGCCACGACACAGCCCCGCTAATAGAGCTCATGACTGATGGGGGCAGACAGGAAAGGGGGATTATACTGGCATCAGAGAGCGTGGTGAACGGCATAGATGGATTCCTACCCGCATTCGGGGATTACCACAAAAATATGGTGGGAAAGGTACTCGTATCTCAGCCAGAAAAGACATACAAGGTCCGCGATCTGAGTGTTACAGCAACGCCCACGTGGCACGACGACCCAAGTGGAACGGGGTTCATTCTGGACGATGGGGAAACAAGGGTAGCATACCTCTCAGATACAGGATATACAGAGGAACTGGGGGACATTCTGGAAAGTGCTGAGCCAGAGGTAATCATATTCAACCTCATATTTGACGGAGAACAGAGAACATCGCACACGAACCTAGATACTGTCCGCTCGGTCATCCAGCGCGTAAAGCCCAGGCTCATACTGCTCCAACACTTCGGGGCACGGATCACCATGCGCAGAATGGAAAGAATGCTGGCAAAGAAGATAGAAGAAGAAACGGGAATTACAACCGTGGCGCTAAGGGACGGGGATGTGATCAGCCTAAATGAGGGGAAAGAGGGGGAGAAAAACAGGAGAATTGATGAGTTTATTTGAAGAGGGCTGTTACCAGCTCGTCCACAGCACGGACATGCGCATCCTGGAACGTCTGCTCCGCCTCCCCCTCCAAATCTCTCGCCAGATCTGCGTTGTAGAAAAGTTCCAGAGCGCCCCAACGGCCCTGCTTCGGGACAAAAACCCGTGGTACCACGACGAACTGGGGCCCATTGTAGTTCAGAACAAGCAGGTGATAACCCACATGGGGCACCTTGCCCCGCTCAAGCATAGCCTCACGCTCGTGATACAAGACGTGGCGCATATGGCCGAACTTAGCTCGGATCTTACTCACGGCGCGGCGGAACTCGTGGAAATCCGAGACGACAAATCCGGTCATGTGTGCGCCAGCACCGTAGCGGACGTGGAATCGCTTGAAGCGAAGCTTATCTGTCAGAACATCGGTAAGCGGATCAAAGGTCGGTAGGCGCTCACTCTCCTCCACAAAAGCCTCTGGAACGTGCCAGGGATCGGGGAGTAGGTGAAGCGAGAAGTGATCAACGGTCTGACCAGCAACCCAACCAACATTTGCAACAAGCCAGTGCTTGCCCCCCAGACGCTCGGAGGCAGTGCGAATCGCCGAAAAAACACGCTCGCCCAGCTCGGGCTTGACGCGGGAGAGATCCCTGAAATGTGTGGTTGGAACAAGAAGTGCATGGCCCGGGATGTATGGATACTTTGCAGGGAGAAGCGCAAGAACGCCATCTATGGTGCCCTTTGCGAGCCCTTCGGAGAGTTCAGAACATATGGAGCACCCATCGTCAGCGGAATCACCCCTACGAGGTGCGTGAAAAACGCGGCCAGGAAACTCCACGAAGATCTGTTCAAGCATGGGAAAAATGGGGAGAAAGTGTTTAAGAGCGCTTAAGGAAACCGTAAGCCTCTTTGTATATCGGGTGCTCAACAATCTCGTCCACGTGCTTGCGGAACTCCGCAACACGCAGTGCCTGCTTGCGCTCAAACTCCATCCAGCGCTTCTCCTCCTCGGGATCCTGGATGCGGTGCGACTTCAGCAGGG
>JAADDH010000087.1 GCA_013154035.1 Candidatus Iainarchaeum sp.
TAACACCAATCTCCCTCGTCCTCTCCGTCACGCTCATATACATGGTGTTCATAATTCCCACTGCCCCCACAATCAGCGCAATCGCCGCGATACTGACGAGGAGTGCTTCAATGATCGAGAGAATCTGATTTGCCATGCTCTGCATTCGCTCCGGCGTCAAGATGTGGAAATCCTCTTTCCCCCTGTGTAGCTTCAGTGCGCGTTTTATGCGGTCCGCAATTTGGTCCATGTTTGCTCCGTTTGCCGTGAGGGCGATTATACGTATATACTTACCCCTCTCGCCTGTGAGTTCCTCGAAGGTCTTCATTGGGATGTATACCGTCGTGTCCATGGGGCCGCCCGTGCGTTTCAGAACGCCCACCACCTTGAATCGCTCTCCATTGATCATTATGCTTGTGCCTGCGTGTATTTTCTTGCCAAATGCGTCGTGTGCCACTGAATATCCGACAAGCGCGTCGTATTTATCTCCCGCTCGCAGTGTTCTGCCATCTTCAAGGTATGCTCCCATCGCCTCATACATTTTCGAGAACTTTCCCGGATCCGCACCTTCCAGCAGGATTCCTGCTTTTCTTCCGCAGCATTCTGCAGTGGCGGGGGTTGCTGCAAGTGGGAGGACCATTTTGACGCCGGGAATTCTTTCCACTACGTCCACGTCGCTGTCCGTGAAGTATACGCCACCGAAGTTCATTGAGCCTATGCTGCCTGGCGAGATGATTAGCTTGTTTGAGCCCATCTTGGATAGTTCGCTCAGCACAGTTATTTTCAGCCCGTTTATTGTGGAGAATAGAATGAAGACGGCTGCCACGGCTATCATTATCCCTACAGTTGTCAGGAAGCTGCGAACCCACTGATGCTGCAGCCCTGCCGTGACCAGCCGCCAGTAGTTCATCGCTTCTTCCTCCACCACCAGATTGCTCCCGCAACGATCAGTGCCAGGACGATCCACAGGCCGTAGCTCTTTGGTTTCTCCGGGACGTTCACGGTGATTGTTTTCTGTACGAGCTTCTTCTGCCCGTCTACAATGTATGATACATCTACACTGAACTTCGCTGTTTTTCCACTCGGGCTTATGTACACGTCTGCGTTGTCGTAGTCTCCGGGAGATAGATCTCCAATAACTGTCTGTCCTTCTGCGTTACCTTCAGCTGCTACGAATACCGTTTCTGCCGTTCCTGTGCCTACGTTTGCCACGGTCAGGCTTACATCCAGTTTGTTTCCAGACCATTTTACGCTGCTGGGGTATACGTGGATGTCTGGCGCTGCGTTTGGCATGATTGCGTATCCGTACACTCTCTTGCCCATAGCTGTTGTTACTGTTACAAGAATCTGCCCCTCCTCATCGCTCCGTGCGAGCTTCCAGACTACGGGGATGGATATGTGGCCCTGTGGCGGAAGGGAGTTTATGTAGTAGTCAGTCTGGCCTCCGAGCTTCACGTTCACGCCGCTGAGGGATACCGCAATGGGTCCGCTTGCCACCGACGTGAGGTTGGTTATCGTGAGGATTGTATTCTGCTCCCCACCGCTTACCGTTCTCGGGATATTCATCTCCACTCGAATGTCGTTCTGGGGAGGTATGCACTTTACGCTGTAGTTGAACTCTTCTTGGAACGGCTCTGTGCCCCTATATCCCGATACAATTATGGGAATCTGGTATATTCCTCCGGCGCACTCCGGCAGGATTGTTACGTAGATGTCCTTGCTGGCTCCACTTGTCAGCGTGCCCACGTATTTGGTTGTGTCGCCGAGGGCTACTGGCACCGTGACGCGGGCGTTGTATATTGGGTCGCCCGTATTGCTGATGATGATTTTCAATGTCGTCTCGTTGTCTGCGTACACCTTGCTCTCTGCAACACTGACGTCAAGCCCCTTGCCGGATGTCACTGTGAGCAGGGGGGCGAAGTGTTCCTCGTATATCTTGCCGGTTGTTGGGTCGTCGTAGTAGATCGTTACAGGCAGCACGTACGTCCCGGGCTTTGTATCATCCGGTACGGCGAACTGCATAGCGTAGGAGATTGTTCCGCCGAGATCGTCCCCCACATCCACCCGCGTGTCGGCGTTTTCAATGCTGAAGGTGTTGCCTGGTTTTACCTCTATTTGGATGTCGTGGGCGCCAGGGGTGGTGGCGGTTATGTAGAAAATAATCTTTCCAGTTGTTCCCGGGGTGAGCACCCCTGGAATTGTCTGCACCTGCAAACTCAGCGCAAATGCGCCAGAAATCACAAAGATCATGGCTAGTGCCGGTAGTATCGTTCTATTCATTCTTTTTCACCCCCAATATTTCGCCATCGCGTATCATAATTACCCTCTCGGCGTGTTTCGCAATTTCTGGATCGTGCGTGACGAGAACGATTGTTTTTCCTCGCTCGTTGAGTTGGTGGAAGATTTCCATGACTTTCTTTCCGCGCTCGGTATCTAGATTCCCTGTTGGCTCGTCTGCCAGAATAATCTCCGGATCGTTGGCTAACGCTCTAGCAATCGCAACGCGCTGCTGTTGGCCGCCAGAGAGTTGATTGGGGTAATGGTATAGGCGATTACCCAAATCAACCATTTCCAGGAGCTCCTTTGCCCGTTTATGCCTTTTTTCCGCGGGAACGCCGGCGAAGAGCATCGGTAGCTCCACGTTCTCTATGGCTGTTAGGGATGGGGAGAGGTTATACTGCTGGAATACGAAGCCCAGTGTCTTTCTTCTGAGAATTGCGCGCTCGTCTTCCCCCAGCGTTGATACGTCTGTGCCATGGACATATACGTGCCCTTTCGTTGGTGTGTCCAGCAAGCCGAGAATGTGCATCAGTGTGCTCTTGCCCGAACCGGAGGGGCCCATAATTGCTACAAATTCGCCGGGATAAATTTCTACGCTCACTCCTTTGAGCGCATAGGTTGCTGCATCTCCTGTTCCATATACCTTCCATACGTTGTCCGCGCGGATAATGGGTTCCACGTTATTACGATGTCGTATTACGATTTAAAATATTTCGGTATCGTAATAACTTGTGCGCAATTCCATAGGCAAGTGGCTTATCGCGAAGTGGCTGTTTGACGGCCCTAAGACGGGGTACGAACTCCTAAAACTCTACGAGCAGGCGTTTGGAAGGGCGTCTCCAGGGACAATTTATCCAATGCTATCGCAGATGGAGCGCAAGGGCCTCGTTGTAAAGAATGGTGACAAGTATGCACTCACAGAAAACGGCCACCAGTTGCTAGCGGACATTGAGAGTAAGCGTGCTGAGATAATGGAGGAGTCTCGAAAGAAACTTGTTGCTCTTGCTGACGTCCTTGATGATGACCGGCTTCGCCGCTATGCTGAATACTTACCGATTATGGGCAAAGTGCACCCAGGGGTTCTGGATATTCTCAGCGATGTGGAATTGCTCTCTTTTGAGCTTGGCGAGCGGGCCATCCCCATTCTTGAGGAAACAGTAAAGAAATTGGAGGAGATGCGGTCTAACGGTGCGTCCAGTACAACGTAATCTTCTCTCCCTGATTGCTCTTGACCCTTGCGAAGCAGACACGCTCTAGCTGGATAATATCGCCGTCCCTCAGTTTCTGTGCCCAGTATTCTATGGCTCCCCGGATCCTCTCGCCTGATGGGTGAAGGATCTCTGCATCGATGGTTGATTCCCCGATCTGTGGCACCCACTGGATCTTTTTCGTTCTTTTTATCTCATCACCGCTGTATTCTGCAATGACTTGGTCTCCAATTTCCTTCACGCGCACGTTGTAGAGGTGCATGAGGCGGATCTCCTCTCCTGCCTCTGGCAGGTCCCTTCTCGCGATGTACAGATGGTGCTTGCCCTCGCCGAAGCGGTAGACACGTTCGCCATACTCCTGATGGTCTGGGTGATATGGTATTCTTGCCTCCACTGCTGGCGCATTCTCCACCACGAGCTCCACGGGATCCTCCACGAAGAAGAACCGCTTCGCCCGCTCGTCTAGCTTCTTTCGGTTGATTCCGTAGATATATTCCATATCCACATGCAGGTCACTCTTTTTCGGTCCGATCTCCTCGAAGAACTCCCAGAGTGTTTCAGGGAGGATTCCGCGATTCAGGAGTGAGCGCACTGTTGGTACGCGTACGTCCCCCCAGCCCTCGATTATTCCATCTCTCAGGGCCTGGCGGATGTAGCGTTTGCCCATCTGCACGGATGCGTCCTTGTCCTCCACATGGATCCTCCCGAAGTGTATGAACTCAGGCGTTCGCAGACCCACAGCATTCTGTATTATTCGCTGTATCTCTCCGTTGGTCTGGTGTTCTTTGCCGCGCAGGACGTGCGTAACCTCCAATCCGTCTTCTATGGCACAGGCGAAGTTGTAGAGCGGGTAAACGTGATACTTGTACCCTGTTCTCGGGTGAGGCACACTCGTTACGATTCTGAACAGGACTGGGTCGCGCATGGCTGGGTTTGGATGCGCCGGATCGATCTTCAGCCGGAGAACCGCCTCTCCCTCGCCAAACGCTCCCTCCAGCATCTGGTCCCAGAGCTCCAGATTCTCCTCTACACTCTGGCTGCGGTGGGGACATGCCCTCTTTTCCTCTCTGTGCTTGCGCATATCCTCGGGGGTGCAAGTGCACACGTACGCAGCACCGGATTCGATCAGCTTCCGCGCGTAGTCGTAGTATGTAGGTATTCTCTCGGATTCGATGATCTCCTTGTCCCATTTTATGCCCACTGCCCTGAGATCTTCCCGTATTGCGTCGTAGTATGGTATTTTTGGTTTTGTTGGGTTCGTGTCCTCGAAACGGAGAATGAACACGCCGTTGTACTTTTTGGCATAGAGATAAGATACGAGTGCGCTGCGCAGGTTCCCCAGATGGATGTATCCCCCCGGCTCCGGCGGGAAGCGGGTTGCAACGTGGCCATATTTGTCCACATTTGGCAGTTCTGGCAATCCTTTTCTCTCGCGCCTCTGCAGGGCCGAGTAGTCGTATTTTTCCATCTCCTCTTTCTGTCTGGCGGGGGAAAGCGCATTTACGTCTCCAACAGCCCTTTTGACAATGGGGATTATCTCCTTTGCTCTCTCCTTCAGGTCTGGGCGTTCCACGAATATCTTCCCAACCACTGCTCCCACGGACGCCTTTCCGCCATGCTCTACAGCGTTCTTGAGCGCATATTTATACGCGAGCTCATAGATCTCCTCGCTCATTCAACCACCTTCTGAATACATCTACGATATGGGGGTCTTGAAAAACCACTACTGTTGTCTCGCGCGACGGCTCGCCCAGCGGGGCCAGGGGGATGTATATCGCTCTTTTGGTCAGTAGAAAGTCGAATGGAGCGTCTATATGCTTGCCGCCAACGTCCTGCAGGATGTACATGCTCTTTGGACTCACCCCTACGATTGCCTCCGCCGTTATCTCGTCTCCAACGAGATTCAGCAGATGTTCAGGGCTCTTAAACTTGAGGATGTAGTTCCCGCGAATCTTGGCGTTTTTCGTCATTGCTGGCAGTATTTCGCCAATTGCTTTTACTCTTGCCTCAAGCCGCTCTACCCTTCGCTTTTGTTCCAGGACAAGCAGATCTAGCACCTTCTTTGGGTCTTCAACAACGTATCTCCGCGGTCTCGCATCTATTTCTGTGATCAGGCCCTCCATCACGAATTTTTCCAGAACCTCATATGTTTTTGTGCGGGGGACCCCTCCGTACTCAGATATTTCCTTTGCTGTGGCATCTCTCAGGCGTAGAAGCGCGTACATTGTTTTTGCCTCGTATTCCGTGAGCCCGAGATCGCGGAGTATGCGCAAAAGCCCCTCGTCCACGTATTCTTATGCTCCGCAGTCTTTTATATGGGAACGCCCGCATAGGCATATAAACGCTCCCGTCGTTTTATGCCCATGGAAGATCTGGTTCGCTTCGTTGGACGTCATGGCGATTGGATCTACGGCCGTGAGATTCATCCTCCCGAGGGTCTCTGCCCATACCTCCTTCGCGTCTCCGCAGTGATTAACGAAAGGGCTGACGATCTACTCCCACAGTACTTTGACTTTTCTGGGCTGCACTCTGCGTTGGACGACGTAATCGCATCTGGTAAACCTCTTTCCAAGCAGATTTCTTCCGCCGTCAGGGGCAAAGCTGCTCGTACTGCTGCCAAGGCAATTCTTGAGCGAATCGTGAGCGAGTATTCACTTGACAAAAAGCCCACCGCCGCTTTCAAGGATATTCTGAAGATCTATTCCGTGCGCTACGTATTGCGCGCGAATGATCACCTATGGGAGCTAGATGAAGACGTGGGTGCGCTTGTTCCTCCTCCCGAGCAGGATGGTTATCAATTCATTGCTAAGCACGGTAACTGGGTCGTCGTAAAGAAGCAGAAGATCTCTCCAGCCACGCGCCCTGTTGATATCATTCTCTACTTTGCATCCGTTTCCAGCAGCGTTTACAACGGCTATTCTGCATTCTGCGATCCGCCTGTTCTTGATATTGCTATCGACGATCTGCTGCCCCGTTCCAGCGTCTCCGATTCCGATACTGCGGTCCGTATTTATGCGGGGTTTTACGACCTCTTCCAGCGTTACAAATTCCCTGCACACTACGGCCCCGCGTATGATAACATCAAACCACCAAAGCGTATCCGTGGCGTGAAAACGAAGTAGCAGCAGGGGCTGCACCCCCTGCACCCCATCGCGAACTGTCGACAGCCCATTGTATATCTTTAGTAAATAGCACGAGAATTGTGTGGCCGGTCGTCAGACCGACCCCGCTGAAAGCGCCGGCCGATTTTGCGGCCGTAGTGGGGCCGCCGAGATTCAAAAGGCCAGCTTCTCTGGCCGAACGACGGGCAGCATTCGCTAGCGCTCAGCTACCCATCTGACGAAAACTGAAGGGTGGTGGCCAGCTAAGCGAACGAAGTGAGCGCACGCAGGACGCGGGCACCACATCGCGAACTCTGTTCGCGTGCACGCAAGCGGAGCTTGCGATGGAGCAGCTGGTGAGTGGGGCCGCCGAGATTCGAACTCGGGTCGCGGGCTCCCGAAGCCCGAATGCTAGGCCAGGCTACACCACGGCCCCATATCACAGCCGCCATTTGTGCTGCATGCGGATACGCAGGGTGCGTAGCCACCCTCGTATCAAGCAGGAATGAGTTGGAGAGAAAGGGTTTAAATTTTGCCAAGTCTGCGGAGCTTTTCGAGTTTTTGTCTGATCTGCCGGTGGGTGAGTCCTAGTGCCCTGCGGATTTCCTTCTCGCTGGCCCCGCGCTTGTGCATTTCCAGCAACTGCAAATCCTTCCCGCTGAGCCTCCAATACGCGCCCAGGGCTCGCATCTGCTCACCCCCGATCTTCTCTTCGGTGAGAAAACTTTATATACGGGAAACCTTATTTTCTCAGGTGGTATTATGAAGGAGGCATTGAAAGTGCGCGTGTGGGACCGTTATATTGTTGTGCCGAAGCTTCTGGGCGCCACATTCATCCTAATTTCCGTGATCATGCTTGTATATACATCAATAAATGCGTTTACTGCGTATGATCATGTTAAGGACGTCCGTGCGTGCGTAGCGTCTGCCCAGACCGTTGCCCAATACTCTGTTTGTGTGCAGAAGGGCATGGCAGCGGGTGTTTACGTATATACGCCGAAGGATTTTGATCCGGAGCAGACTGCGGTTCCCACAGATGAACTTTGGTCCGCAATCCTGCCGCAACTGTCCTGGTGGTTGTTCTGGCTTGCCGTCTTTGTGATGTCCATTGTTGTTTACCGCCTTGGCAAGTTTATGATTCCTGTTGAGGAGAGCGTCGCAATGGTTCCCGTTGCCGCGCCGACCGCCGAAGCGCCGAAGCAGGGAGCTAAGCAGGAGGAAAAGCCAAAAACTACCACCCGTCGCAGGACACGGAAAACCAAAACCACGCGTAGCACACGCTCTAAGAAGAAGTGAGCATTCTAGCATACTTTTCCAGAATTTTTCTTATTCTTTTCCGGTGCTTTAACCCCCCCATGCGCTGTGCCGCTTCCCTTATGCTTCCCGTCTGTGCCACTGCCAGTAGTATGTCTTTGTCTTCGTCGCCTGCGAGATTCAGTTCCAGGGCCTTCTCTGCGATCTCTTTAGGCGTTAGATCCCCATATCTGCGGCGTTCTGGATCTTTTGGCGGATTATACACTTCTACTAGTTCAAAGGAGATAACCTTGAGGGGTTTTTCTGTTCCATACATCTTTCTTAGCTCTTTCTTCAGCCGGGCAAGTGGAATCCCTTCCTTTTTTGCCTCTTCCGGCCCGATCTCGTCTAGTTTTTTCTCATAGACTGACGTAATCCGCGCGACCCCTCTGACTTTGCCCCCAGAGTGTATTTCCACGAGGTCGCCTGGTTTTAGCCGTGTGTTTCTGCGAATGGTGATTGTTTTTACACCTCTTTCCACGAGCGGCCAGTACTTCGCCTTTAGCATGAGTGCCTTCACAATGGGAACTGTTCCTGCAGATTTTTATGTCTGTGTGGCGTTATACTCGCATGCAGTTGGTAGCAAGGAAGTTGGATCTGGATGCCGATGCGCACATTGCAGTCCTCAATCAGAAGGATGCGTCCAAGATCGGGCTGGTTCCGGGCAGTCGAGTTGAACTAGAGAATAACGGGAAGAAGGTTATTGCCATCGTTGATTTTTCCAGGAGCTATATTCGATCTGGGGAGATTGG
>JAADDH010000009.1 GCA_013154035.1 Candidatus Iainarchaeum sp.
AGGGCGCCCGAAGAATGAGCTCACCGAGGAACACGTGGCGCGCATTGCGCGCGTGTACCATGATTGGGTTGAGGAAGAAGGCCTGAGCCGCATCATCACCCGCGACGAAGCCGCGGCCAATGACTACAACCTGAGCCCCAGTCGGTATGTTATCCTTCACGACGCGGAGGACGTGCTTCCCTTGGACGAGGCGGTGGCCCGGTTGCGGGAGGCGGAGGCCGCGCGAGCCGAAGCCGACCGCGGCCTGGAGGAGGTGTTGCGCACATTGGGCCTGTTGGAAGAATGAAGGGGGAACCGGTTATGGCCGGATTCAACGAAGCCGTAGAGCGCTTGCGCGGCATGTGGGCCAAGGCCCAACAACGGCCCGACTTTGTGGCCAACTTGCGAGCCCGTGACGAGGTGCTCGCTCGCTATCAGCCTATTTTCACTCCTACCCGCCTTTCCAATCTAACAGAGGAAGATTTCCGCTCCTTCCTTTACTTTGAGAACAACAAGCACTGGACCGGCCTCCATCGCCAGGCCAGGCGCCTTACCGCAGACATGGCCGCGCTCCGGCAGGCGCTTGCCGTGCTCCTGGACGAGGAGCAATCCCTGGCTCGTCGTTTCGATGACGCGCTGAGTCGCATCAGGGGATTGGGCAAGGCGCTGGCTTCCGCCATTCTGCTGGTAGCGTACCCCGACCGCTACGGCGTCTGGAACAACACCTCCGAGAGCGGCCTTAAAATCCTGGACATCTGGCCTCGGTTCGAGCGGGGCACGAGCGTGGGACAGAAGTACGCGGTGCTCAACGATCTCTTTCGTCGCCTCGCAGAGG
The DNA here is from genome assembly GCA_013154035.1 of Candidatus Iainarchaeum sp. Classification (GTDB taxonomy): domain Archaea; phylum Iainarchaeota; class Iainarchaeia; order JAADDC01; family JAADDC01; genus SZUA-1452. The sequence continues at coordinate 815 of JAADDH010000009.1, forward strand.
CCCTGGGCATTGATCTGTGGGCCCTCGATTGGCTGTGGTGGGAGTTGGTTCAACAAGAGGAAGGCTCGGTCGTTGAGGAGCCCGCGCTGTCCGTTGAAGCATCCGAGCAACGATTTCGACTCGAGCGCCATTTGCACGACTTTCTCGTGACGAACTGGGAGCAAACCGAATTAGGTCGCGAGTGGGAAATTTACAGCGAGCCGGGCGAAGAGATGGCCGGCTACGAGTACCCCACAGGGGTGGGCAGGATTGACATCTTGGCGCGACACAAGAAACGCCCCGCCTGGCTGGTGGTAGAACTGAAGCGCGACCGCGCGGCTGACCAGACGTTAGGGCAGCTGTTACGCTACATCGGATGGGTCAAGCGCCATTTGGCCGCGCCGGGCGAAGAGGTCTACGGGCTCATCATCGCAGCCGACGTGGAGAAGAACCTGCTCTATAGCCTGGAAGGCGTGAACGACCGAAGGATTTCACTCAAGCGATACCGCGTGGAGTTCCACATGGAGCCAGTGAATGCCGAGGAGTAAAAAAGGAGAGGTGTTGAAGGATGATGTCGCACTATTCAGCAGGTGGAGCGGCCGCCGCGGGCGGTATGGATTTCCAGAACCGCGTGGCCGCCTGGGTAGCTGTACGCATTCTCGCTGAAAGAGGGTCCATACCTCCGTGGGGCCTTCCTGGAGATGCAACATTGGACTGGCTCCGATGTGAGACCGGTTATCCCGTTGACGATCTTCTTATCGGGACCTCACATCAGGGGCGCGTGTTTGCCCAAGTCAAACGGAGCCTTAGTCTATCTTCATCTGCGGATTCGACCCTCGCGTCTGTGCTCGACCAATTCGTTCGCCAATTTGTCGCCTGTAAATCTGGCTCCTGTGACCACCCTCTCAATCCACAACGGGATCGGTTGCTTCTGATTACTTCCTCAGCAAGTTCTGAGCCAATTCGGGGCCATCTACCGAATGTGCTTCGCAGGGTCCGACATTTAACTCCGGACCAGACGCTCGATAATGCAGCCCAAAACCAGGATGAGCGCCGCGCGCTTGCCACGGTTCGAGATCATATCCGCAGATTGTGGCAAGCGCACTTGGGTCGCGAACCATCGGATCAAGAACTCCAGGCACTCCTCTCACTGATCCATATCCAGGTGTTAGATGTCGGTGAAGGAGAGCCAGGGGAGCGCGAGGCAAAGGATCTACTCCGCTCCGCAGTCTTGCGCAATCCCGATCAAGCAGATCAGGCATGGGCGATGTTGGTAGAGTTGTGCGCCCGTTTCGCAGCGCAACGGACTGGTGCAACGCGAACGAAACTCCAGCGTGAGCTTCTGAAGGCCGGTTTCGATCTCCGCGCCGTACGGAGCTACGAGAACGATATTGAAAGGCTCCGTGCATATTCTGAAAGAACCTTCAGGACCCTTGCTCATTATGCCGAGATACAGTTAGGTTCAGCAACTATTAAGATTCGCCGTGCCTGTACCAATGCTTTAAAACAGGCAGCTATGACCCAATCTATCCTTGTTGTAGGTGAGCCGGGGGCCGGAAAGTCCGGCGTTCTCCACGATTTTGTTGCAACACTTCGTGAAAACCAAAAAGATTTTGTCTTCTTGGCCGTGGATCGACTCGCCGCTCAGAGCTTGGGAGAGCTCAGGGAAGAGCTCGGATTGGAGCACGAGCTGCTCGAGGTGCTCGAGAACTGGCCGGGCGTGGAACCTGCTTTCCTGGTGATCGACGCCCTCGATGCCGCCCGGGGAAGCCGAGCAGAAAGGATGATCCGTGACCTTATTCGGGAAATTATCGAAACCAACAGTCGCTGGAGGGTAGTGGCTTCGGTCCGCAAGTTCGACCTTCGGTATAGTGTCGACTTTCAGCGTCTCTTTGATGGAGATCCGCCGACAAGTTTCGTAGATCCGGAGTTTCAGCGCGTTCGGCACCTAAACGTTCCCAAGCTTTCCGATGAAGAGATATCTCAAATCGGTCAGAAGTCCTCAGAACTTCGATCGCTTATTGAACGTGCCTCCTCCGAGCTGAGAGAGATCCTGCGTGTACCCTTCAACGTCAGGCTCTTGGCTGAGCTTCTCAACGCCGGACTCAGAATAGAGGAATTGACGCCGATCAGGACACAGATTGAACTGTTAGACCGGTACTGGTTGTACCGGGTGGTGCGTTCTGACGGAAAGGGGGACGCACGGGAGGCGCTTCTGCGTGAAGTCTGTGAGAAGATGGTGGCAGCGCGGATGCTGCGTGTTGACCGCAGCGCTGTTGCCCGCCAGGACACAAGTGCATTACTTGATGATCTCCTCAGCACCCAGGTTCTCGTCGAGTGGCAGGCCTCACCAGAAGGGCGCCCTGATCGTTACATTCTTGCTTTCTCCCACAATGTGCTCTTCGACTACGCAGTGGCTCGGCTCCTATTTCGAGGGGATAATACGAAACTTATCCGGCGCCTTAAGGAGGATTCCGAAATCGTTATCGTCGTTCGCCCCAGTCTGGGGATGCATTTTTATCATGTCTGGAGCGCAAGTAAGGATCGCCGGCAATTTTGGGAGCTCGTGTTCCGTGTTATCACAACTCCCAGCATTCCAGAGATAGGAAAGCTCATTGGGCCAAGTGTAGCAGCAGAGATGGCCAAGACAATGGCCGATCTGGAGCCCCTATGTGAATCCCTGGAGGAAGACAACAGGGCAAGACGGGCCGCCGCAGAGCGGGCTTTCCGCCATCTTGTCGGCGCATTAGTGGCTGGTACACCAGAAGGTGCACCGCTTGTGGGACCGCAAGCAGGCCCCTGGTGTGAACTGCTGGAGCGCGTAAGTCGTAATCTGCGAACGGGCATCGCCTATACGAGCATGACCCTACTCATGAGGATATGTGACGATCCCAAGGCCCTTACGCCTGATCAACGGGCCGCAGCAGGACAAGTTGCGCGCAGGCTCTTGGGGTTTGCATGGTCCCAATCGATAAGGAATAGGTGGCTCGTGGTTGCTGCCCTCCAGTGCGTCTGTCGCACCTTTGAAAGCCATCCTGACGAGTCCGAGTCGCTTATCCGTCGTGCTATCGAACCTACGCACCTTTCCCAGTATGGTTTCGAAGAACTGCCTTCTCTGGCCCAAGAGGTGCGCTGGCTTTTTCCGTTTGCCCCTACACTGGTGAAGGATATTTATTGCGCGGCCTTTGGCTATCAAGAGAAGTCCGAAGAGCCGACACCAGTGGGACCGAGCCGTATCTTTCCATTGCTCTCCAACCGCCGCCAAGACTACGAAATGGCTTTGTACCAGTTAGCGGAAGCCTTTCCCGCGTTCCTCGAAGCAGCGCCGGAAGAGGCTACACGCGCCCTTATCTGTGTGCTCGAGGCCTATGTCGCTCAGCACCACCCCCCAACCTCCGGGCAGTGGCATGAAGAAGCCTTTGACTTTGACGGACGGCCAGCCTATCTGCGCACCGACCATAGCTACATCTGGGACGAGAGCGGCTTCCATCGTAATGACGGTCCCATGAAAATGCTGGATGCCTTCCAGCAATTCGTAGAGGATTTGGCATCCACAGAAGAAGGTCGAAGCCTGTGGCTCCGTCTGCTGGATATTATCGTTTCTGAAAACCGCCTCGCTATCCTGTGGCGGCGGCTCCTTCTTGTTGGAGCTCGTTTTCCGGAGACTGTAGGTCGGGATATACTGCCCCTCGCCTGGGCACAGCCGATCCTCGCCGGAGTCGACACGACCGTGCCCGCCGGTGAGTACCTCAAAGCGATCTTTCCGCCCCTTCAACCCGAGCTGCGTCAAAGGATCGAGAACGCCATTCTGAATATTCCTAACACGGTAGAAGCGGACCGCAGGGAGGCGGCCGAGCGTCGTCGCGACCGACTCCTCGGATGCCTGCGACCCGAAGCCATTGTTACCGAGGAGGCACGACAACGTTTGGAAGAATTAAAAGCTCAAAATGCTATCCCGCCCAACGAGCCTCTGGTGCGCTTTGAAATGGGGAGCGCCCCTTACGATGAGGAAGAATATCTTTGGGACCAGGGAGCCCCAATCGACACCGAACCGAGCCAAAAGTTTCGCGAGTTGGAGCCGGTCAAGGAGTTTGTTGACAAGCATTTGAACTCCATCCTGACGATAGAAGAAACCCTGTCTATCCTGCCGTCGCTTCGCCAATTGCATGAGGCACTGAAGCGTACAGAAGAGGGTGGCGCGAAATCGAGACAGCAGGACTACGCCTGGGGAATCCTGGCGGCCGCATGCGCCCGCATCGCGTGGGTCGACGGTCTCTCTTGTAATCAAGAGATTGGCATATTCGCAAAAGCCGTGCTTCTTGAGGCAAGCCGTCACCCAGAGCCGGTTCATGACCCTCAGTACGATGCCCAGTTCGACGAACATCCCTCGTGGGGAAGTCTTGTACCACGTATCGAAGCGGCCGAGGGATTGATTGTCTTGGCGCGTCACACAGATTGCGCCACACCGGATGTCCTCACGGCGGTAGGCGAACTCAGTACCGACCCAGTCCCTGCTGTGCGTTATCAGATAGCAACTTACTTGGATGCTCTGTACCCCACGGCCCCGGAGCTGATGTGGCGCCTTGCTGAGCATATGGCTCAGCAAGAGCGAAGCCGGGGCGTGCTTCAGGGACTTCTTGCCGGACCCCTCGGCCGCTTGGCTGGGGTCGAATCCGATCGTGTAGCTGAACTGACGAAGACCATTTGGGACCGAATCACCGAGGGAGTCGGAGCTGACCAGGTGCGGGAGTTCTGTGTGGGTATTTTCTTGGGTCTCTACATCTGGCGGAATCATACCGCCTCACGGAATCTCGTTCGCGAGATCGTATCAAATCCTGCATCCTATCCTTCCGAGGCGAGCCATGTGTTGGGAAACCTTCGCGAGGCGCTTACTTATGGGCCGACCGACCGAGTGGATCCCCAGGCCGATGCGGTTCGGCGGCGTGCGCTGGATCTGCTCCATCTCCTGCTCCGTTCCACTCAGAGCAGTCTCCGGGAGGTCGAGAATCGCCATGCTGCATGGCCCTTCAGCGATTGGCCTGTGAGCGATCAGGAAACAGTCAAATCGCTCCTGCATCTGATCGACCGCATCGCAACCGAAGTTTACTTTGCCTCTGGAGCGTACGACGCCAGGAGACAAAAGCAAAAACGTGAAGTCCATGAAATTACTCCTCAATCCAAACGATTCTACGAAGAAGCAGGAAGGATTCTCGATACTCTGGCCGAGGCATCCCTCCCCAGTGTCGCACACTACCTTCTGGAGACCCTTGAGTACTTCATTCCGCTGGACCCCCGGGGTGTCTTCCTGCGCATCCACCGCGTGGTGTCAACAGGGCAGCAAGCGGGCTACCAGTACGAATCCATGGCTGCTGAGCTCATTGTCCGCCTCGTCGAGCGCTACCTAGCTGACTACAGGCCGCTGCTCCAGGAGGATGACGACTGCCGTAAGGCGTTAATCGAGGTGCTGGATGTGTTCGTCAGGGCCGGATGGCCGAGTGCGCGAAGACTCGCCTATCGTTTGGAGGAGATTTTCCGATGAACCGGGTGCGAAACGCCGACGAATTCCTTTTGCGCTTTCGGAGGATCTCCAACGAATACGCTGGGATCTTCGGCCCGGCCCTGTCTAAGCTTCGCAGTCGGTATACCGGCCGCCCTGAAGAAGAGGTTATCAACGAGCACCTGGAGATCCATGCCCGGGCCTACTTCGTGAATGCCTTCCTCGCTTCTCTAAACTGGAGACTGGACAAATCACCGACCGATGGCTTACCAAACCTGATTCCTGAGGTTCCTGTCCGGTCGGCAGAGACGAGGAGCATACGCTTTCTCGACTATCTCGGTCTCGAAAGAGAGACTGATCGTCCTCTACTGATTGTGGAAACCAAAAGACCTCGTGCCCACTTGCCACGAACCTGGACCCCGGCTGCCACCTACTCGGAGATCGTTTGTCGAGGTCTGGCGGGAGAGAAACTTATCGGCGAATGGAACGAGTGGCTGAATACGCTTCGAGACTATGTCCGCTCGGTCTATCAAAGGAATCAGGTGGTTCCACGGCGAGTTGTGATCACTAACGGTGAGTGGCTGATTCTTTTCCTCGATCCTGAACGTGCTTTCTTGCAAGAAGGAGGCTGTAGTCCCAGCGATATTCTTGTATTTGGAGACCGTAAGGATATTGAGAGACGGTTTACCGAGGTCTTCCGCTGCCTCGAGTATCACCAAGTATTGGGAGAGGTTCCTTCTCTCACCCCAGGGGAGTTGCCTTTTTACGCTCAAGAAGTCGACCGGGTGATGCATGGCCTTCGCTTACGGTATATTGAAGAACTTGGAATCTATCAGCCTGAACCTGTGATCAAGGTTGCGCCAGTCATTTGGCTTTGGACACGTTACGGCGCATGGCTCCGCGTCGAATCGCCTCCCCAGGAATACCAGTTGGCCCGCGAGGAGGCAAAGCTTCGTGCACACCTGAATGAGGTTCGGCAAGCCGCGCAGAAACTACTCGCAGAGGTTAATAAACGGCTTGGCACTTCTCTCCAGGCTTACCCGCTTACCCAGCACTATGAGGACGAAGACGCTTTCGCGACGCTTCCTGGCGTTCGGGAGCAAGAACCCAATAACTTCCTTCTTGTGACGGGAGACAAGACGCACTATCTGCTGCCGGCCCCATCCGTACCTTCATGCCCCTATCATGATTGGACCGCGTGCTATAGGGACGGCGTCCCCTCCAATCCTGGACCATTTACGGTCCCCTCTGTCTCCCCTCGTTCGTTTTTCGTATCCGGCGACCTTCATCATTGCGCCCACCGCGATGTGAGTACGGCCAAGAAGAGTCCAATCGCAGCCGACAACCGGGCCAGTTGCGGCCCACGAAGCGGCGAGGAAGGACAAGCCTTCTGCGAAATCTGGCGCTTCGAGCAATATCTTTGCTGTCGCACCTGCGCCTATGAAGAAGTGTGCACGAAAGCACCCGTTTTTCGGCTGCCGTGCCAGCGGCCAACGCCATCTGCCAGCCGCGTGCAACAAGTAGCAGAGGATAAGATATATGAGGTCTACCATGGTTCCCAATGAGACGCATCTTCCCGAAGGTTACCGCATGACCGAACTCGGCCCCCTGCCCGCGGAGTGGCGGGTAGTGCGGCTGGGGGAGGTTGTTCATTTGGAAACGGGAAAGCGCCAGAAAGGGGGAGCATTACCACAAGGTGAGGTTTGGAGCCTGGGCGGAGAACATATAACGGATTCTGGGCAGATTAACTTTTGGCGAAATCCCAAATATATCTCCTATACATTTTTTCAATCTTTACGCCAAGGAAAAATCAAAAGCGGAGATACTTTAATTGTCAAAGATGGAGCACAAACAGGAAAATCTACGTTCATCGAAAAACTTCCTACAAAGTATATGGCAGCGAATGAGCACCTCTTTGTTATCCGGCCATTAGAAAAAACGGAATTATGGCCAGCATACTTAGGTATGTGGACTTTATCGCGGATATTTAAGGAGCAGGTCCGCTCGGCTTATCATGGTCTTATAGGTGGCATTAATCGTAAAGATTTACAATCTTTTCTTCTTCCCCTCCCACCTCTGCCGGAGCAGCGGGCCATTGCCCATGTGCTGCGCACGGTGCAGAAGGCGCGCGAAGCCACCGAGCGCGTCATCGAGG
>JAADDH010000064.1 GCA_013154035.1 Candidatus Iainarchaeum sp.
CGGGTCCGGTCTAACGACCGGACGCACATTCTTTTTCCTTGTTTCTAAATCTGTTGCTAGCAGGTGTTTCGCTGCGCTCAACACCCTCTGTCACGCATCGTGAACTCTGTTCGCGTGCACGCAAGCGGAGCTTGCGGTGCCACACGCAATTGTTGTTTTTCTCGCTTGGCGGAGTGCGGGTGTTTTTGCGCGACCGCCAGGTTCTTTAACCGGTTGTGCCATAATTGTTATGTGCGCAGGATCGCCTTGCTTTTTACCTTGGTGCTAGTTCCGGCTGCATTCGCCTCTGCAACAATCCCCCTGTATATAAGTTCCGGTCTTGGCGGTATTGATCTTTACGGTTACGCGCAGAACGATACGTGCATTGCGATCCTGTCCGGCCATGCGTCCTCTGTTCAGTACATTCTGAACGGGCAGGTCAATACTCTCGACAGTGTGGGCGATTATGTGTGCATTCCTGCAGGGGCGATCTTTGTCCTTCGCTTTTCCGGACCGATGGTAATCAGCACTCCCTCTGCCAGTGTATCTGTTGACTCCTCCCCTCTTTATAGGATTTCGTGGCATTCTGTCGGAGATAGGACTATTGTAACGGTGACTTATGGTATATTGCCGTTTGTTCTCGCAGGTGTGTTTGTGGGCGTGTTTTTGGCGGTTTTGTACGTGTTCCTGCACCGCCGTCGGAGTTCTTCTGATGCGGATGTAGACGATCGTGACTCGTCTGTTGTTCAGTATATTGCTTCTCATCCTGGCTGCACGCAGAAAGAGATCGCCACTGCTCTTGGCCTTCAGAAGTATCAGGTAAGTAGAATATTGTCCCGCTTGGAACGCGACGGTGTTGTGGTGCGTGTTAAGAGGGGCATCTCCAAGCGCGTGTATCTACGCGAACAGTTGCAGTAGTTGCGCCATGCTTAAACGTAGTTGCACCTCCTGTGTTTTGAGGTGATAACACATGCGATCGTGGGTATTGTTGTTGATCGGGTTGCTCTTGGTATCGGTGCCAGTTTTTGCAGCCCCAGGTATGGACGGCCATTCTGTTCAGCCGGCCGGCCACTCGGGAAGTGTTGATGCGAATGTGGTGAATTCGCCACAACCATCCGTTGTTCGTGCTCATGGGCATGGAAAAATGCCCGCTTTGCCCGAACGCTTTGTGGAGAAGCTCCGACACCGTGGCATTGACGTGAATTCGGTGATGCAGCGTGCTAGGGAGCAGAGAGAGCAATCAAAGATGATGCTTCACAACGCGCGTGAGCGTGAAATGGCTGCGCACCAGCGTGTTCTTGCATTTAGGCAGATGGCTACTGGCGTAAGAGAGACTGCTCTTCAGTATCGTCAGCAGCGTCAGAAGTTCCTGCAGATCCGCGAGGAATACCTCCGTGGCGAGGTTAATACGGATGAGTACTTCTCGGCGGCCAAGCAGTTTGTGCTGTCGGCAATAGATCTTGCGTTGGATCGGCTGAACCTTGCGAAGTCTGAGTCCCCAGAATCTCTTCAGCCGAAGATTGTACAGGAAATTAACACGCTCCTGCAGCTACGCACGGAGGTTATGGATGTGAACGATCTGAACGCCCTCCGCGCCATTTATCCGCAGGTGCGTTCCGCAGTCGTGACTGCGAACAACCAGGTGTTTGCACGGGTATACTATTGGGGCCTGCTTAACGCTACGGACGCGGTGCTCGCACGGCTAGATGTTGCATCTGCGCGCCTCGCTGCTGTAGTTGATGATGCCAAGGCGAATGGTACGTACTCGCCTACGATTGACGCAAATGTTACGGCAGTTTTTGCCCAGATCGACAGCCTCCGTGCGGATGTCAATGCGCTCCGCCAGGAGGTGCTTGCAGGCGACGTCAATGATTTCCACAGCATCGGCGAGCAGCTGAAGCAGATCCGCATGGAGCTCCGCGAGGTGTATCATGAGATATCTGTTCTTATTAAGGAGACTCGGCGGGTGCAGCCGACGGCGCCAAGGCAGGTGCAGTCCAGGGTTGAAGCCAACGCTGCCGTGGAGGTGAATGCATGAAGTTTGAGCTCGTTGCAGGAATCCTCGTGGGCATTGCCGTTGTGGCATCGCTCCTGGCATATCATTTCCTCAGTACACCGAAACTTTCGCCGCCATCTCAGCTCACAGGAACGGACGTGAACACTGTCGTCAATGCCCCGTCTCCTGAAATCAACATGCCTGCCACGATTGGCGAAGCGAACTCGAGCACGGGCGACGATTTGAACACCGTGCTTTCCGCCGATGTCAACGACGTTGCAATAGACCTTCCCCAGACCATCTGAACTCTTTTATACCTTCCCCCCTTTTTCTTTGCATGCACGCAGGCCACCACGTTTTTGCGCACATTCCGCATATCCATTTCTTCAAGTTGCCTGATGAGGTTGCTCACTTCTACATCCTTGCATTCGTGCGCACAATACTTACCGTAACCGGTGGCCTCTTCCTGCCCCTGTTCATATACAAATCCACGGGCTCGCTGACGTTGGTCTTCCTCTACATGCTTCTCTCGCAGGGCGTTGCCAAACTCCCCCTGCGTCCAGCCAACTTGTGGATTCTTCGGCACTATGGTGTGGAGTGGGCGATGTTCCTGAGCATCGTGCTGGCAGGTGTGGAGTATTCTCTCGTATACTTCCTCGGAATGGGCATCATTGCCGTCTTTTTCTACGGGTTTTTGGAGGGCGTGTCCGGGTCGCTCTACTGGGATGCGTATCATACGTCTTTTGGTGTTTTTGGCCGTGAGCGGGATTCTGCCGAGGAAATTGCTGGTCTTCAGGTGATTCAGAACATTACGTCCATACTCCTGCCCATGTTTTCCGCACTGATCATTCGTTTCTTGGGATTCCACACATTCTATGCACTTGTTTTTGTATCCACGTTCCTCGCGTCGCTCTACTTGCTTTTCAAATTTGGCGAACTTCACCGGATTGATTTCTCATTCCACGATGTGCTTCATGCCCCATACCGTGATCTCCACGTTTCCGACGGTATTCAGTATGGTTTCACGTGGGTTATTCCGATTTTCCTCTACATCGTGTTTAGTGGTAGCGTGGTGCTTTTCGGGGCACTCAAAACGTTGATCGGCCTTGCTATGGCTCTATTCTCCCTTATCATCGCCCGCTACTTTGACCGCAAACGGGCGTTTGGTCTCGGGAGGGTCACATACCTCGGCAACGCGGTCTTTCCCACAATTCTATCCCTATTCCCATCTCCCATTGTGGCGTCAGTCACAGAAATTAGCAGAGGACTTACGAACACCTTCGCTGTTGCTATATCCGCTACGCTCTACCGCGTAGTTAAGCACCGTGCTCCTGCGCTGGCTGTTGGGAGATCTTTCTACGTGTCTGTGGGTAAAACAGTTTCATTCACAGTCGCGCTCGTGCTCGCGTATCTTGTGGAATGCGCCCATGTGCTTGCTTTGTCCCCCGTGAACACGACGAGGTATTTGATCCTACTCACAATGCCCTTTGCCTTGCTCTCGTATTATTTGTATGGTAAGTTGGAGAGAGAGGCGGGGTCCTACTCTTGAGACTCCGCGGCTTTTTTCATCTTGTGCAGGAGCTCTGCGGGGCTCCTGACGGGGTATTCTATCTTCGCAATGATCTCTTCAACAGGTTTTCCGTTTATTTCGATGCCCTTTAGCCGTTCCAATAGTATGCTTGGCTCGGTTATTGGAAAGTCTACGCCGCGTATCTTTGTTAATACCAATACTGCCCATGCTGGCCCTATTGCCTCCACTGTTCTTTGCGCTGTGCTGAACGCAATGTTTATGTCCTCGCCAGCCTTGATTCGTCTCCACGCCTCTTTTGCGATTCCCCCTGCGGTGTGTTCATCTGTTTCCATAACCTCTCCACGTAGTTTGGCCATAACCTCCTCCGGATCTGCGGAGAGCATGCGCTTCACGGTTTGTTTTGTCATACCGAGGAATTCTGCAATCTCTTCGGCGGTTTTGCCCTTGTCGTGGAGAACTACTGCGTACGATGCTGCCATGAGTGATGGAACCCATGTCAAATTTCTGTACTCCACCAACTTCCTAGGGCCCCCAAGGATCTCCAGCGATTTGATAAATACCTTAAACGCCTGATCATCAACGCTTTCTCGGATCACGGGTTCGTCCAGAACTACTACCATCCTCTCACCCCCTTTTTCTTTTTACGATCTCCGCCAGTGGCGGCCCCACACGCACAAGTCCGGTATCTGTTATTTCCATTACGTGTGTGCGCGTGTCGTGGCCACAGAGTCGCATCCCGTCTATTCGGATCGTCCGCAAAACATCTCCAATGGGCACGCCAAACGTTTCTTCCTCCCATGGGCGCATGATGAGCCGCTTGTGGAGTACTATTGTCCCATCCACGATGTGTGCCACTGCGTAACCTCCTGCGGCTTCCGCACTTTCTTCTTCCTGATTACTGCGTTTTTGGGAGATGAACACGCCTGTCTGCCCCCACTTTTTCAGGAAGTTGAATATCCGCCTCACGATGTTCCTGGCCAGCATCTCCTTGGACTCGAAGAGTCCAGTTATCGAATCGATCACCACGGATTTTGTGTCATAGTTTCGTATGGCATATGCCAGAGTATCTAATAGCACATCTACGTCATCTCTGAGGCGGGAATTCGAGGCAGCATCGATTATTATGATGTTATTCTCCACGTCCCCCCAGTTGATGCCCATTGCGGCCGCCCGCTGCATGAGCCCCTGTGTTACGAAGGGCGCAGGGCTCTCAACAGTTATGAATGCCACGGGGTATCCGAGGGATGCCTGTTTAACTGTGAACTGCTCTGCGATCAGGGATTTGCCTGTGTCTGGAACGCCCGTTATGTTTATTACAGCCCTGGATGGGATTCCGCCGAGCGGTATGCGGGTAGGTTTGCCGTTTTCAACGCGTGTTATGTAGAATAGATCGTCCAGTCCTTCGACGCCAGTAGGGATTCCGAACAGTTTTGGAGCTCTCTCCGCCGCTTCCCCAGCGGTGATTATTGCCCCGCGCTCAATCTCCCGCCACCCTCCGTCCATCGCCATTTTATCACCCCCATATAATTTGGCACTTACGCTTTTTATTTTTGAATTTTCCAAAATTAGTGGGGCCAATGATGAATTTACCCCTGCTGAGCGGTGATGACGTGGTCCTCCATGAGGCCCCTATCTTGGCCTTCCAATCCGCCCGAGAAGCTTGTCGTCGCCCGCTTTCTCTTCACACTTCCGTGCCATCGCAGCCATGTGGCGTAGGAGAAATACAGTGAATTCCTGCCGTATCTTTTCTTCATAGTTACGTTCGGCAATATGCACATATTTTTTGGCTAGTTTCCGCTCAAACGCTTCCACTTCCTCCAGGGGCCCTTTGAACAGTGTCATTTGCAGCCCACCCTTTGTTCCAAGTATTCAGCGAACCCTTTCAAAAGTTTGCCAGTCTTTGTGAGCCAGTATTCCCGTATTCGCTCCTTTCTGCGCTCGAATGATCGCTTCACGTATCTGTGGCCCTTTTCTCCCGCCCGTTCCAGACGCTTATCGACACGATCTCCATCCACCACGTATTAAATTATCAGCACATATTTTTACATGGCTTACAAGTATCTTCGCGATCCAATACACGGCGAGATCGCTATTCCCGACGAGTTGTTGCCAGTTTTGGATCATCCCCTTTTCCAGCGTCTTCGGAGGATATCTCAAGTTTCGCTTGCCTCTTATGTGTATCCCTCTGCAACCCATAGCCGTTTTGCTCATTCCCTTGGCGTTTACTATATCACGGCCCACGCCACGGACGATTTGCCCACGCACGCCTACGCCCTTCTCCACGATGTTGGACATGGACCATTTTCGCACCTCGTGGAGTATGCCCTGGAGCGTAACGGACACCATTTCGATCATGATGAGCGGATGAAGCTACTTCTCCCGCAAATCCTGCAGGACACCGTTCTTACTCCTCGCGAGGTGCTCTCTGCACCCTTGGCCCCACTCGTGCACGGAGGCGTCGGCACGGATCGGTTGGACTATCTGAGCCGCGATTCCTACTTCGCCGGTGTGCGGGTTGGAGAAATTGCATGGGATCGCATCGTGCGGAACGTTTCTGTGGCGGACGGCAATCTTCTTGTTCGTTACAAGGTGCTGCCGAATGTTGAGCATCTCTTTGTCTCCCGTTTCATTCTTGGTGATGCAGTCTACTTCCATAAGACCGTTCTGATCCTGGATGAGATGTTTGTGCGCGCTGTGGCGGAGCTTCTGGAGCACTACTCGCCGGATGAACTGGTGGTCATGGACGATCCCGCTCTTATTTCGGCATTCCGTTCTGTGGGGAGCGTTTGGTGGCAGCGCATCGAGCAGAGAACTGTATTCCACATAGTTTCCAGACATGCCGACGTCGATTCTGCAGAGCGGGACTACGAGCGTTGGGTAGATAAGCTTGGGGAGGATCACGTCATACTTGGGAAGCGTGCCAGCTGGTATAAGCCACCGGAGGTTCGCATGGAAGATGGGCAGGATATTTTGGAGGTTTCGCCGCTTGTAGCGTCCCTCCGTGCCGCGGAGGATCGACGGATGTTCTATTTCGTAGCAGTCAGCAAATCTTGAATAGATGGCTATCTTCTTTACTGTCTGACGCTCCGAAGCCCGGCACCGCTTTGTATTTTCTCTCGAGCAGTCCTGCAATCTCTGATTCTATCCGCTTTCCCACAAAAACAAACGCACCAATATGCTCACACGCTTCCGACTTTGTTATCCAGTCGATATGCCAGTGTATTTTCTTTTCCTGTCTCCAATGGCGTAGGATTCGCGCCTTCAGCCCTCCCGGCCCAAAAGCGCTGCCGACGTATGCATAGATTCCTGGTTTCAGTTTTGTGAAACCGTATGTAGTCTTCACGTTCGCCTGTTTCCGCACCGCGAACACGAGTACATATGTGCCTTTCTCCCGTGGCGGTTCAGAACCCGGCGAATAGAAAGCGTCTTTCCCACCCAGCAGCGACCTCAGCTCCGACAACCCACGCGGGCAGCACTCTATCATGTATTTTCACCCTGTCGTCTGCAGGGTATATCCTTCTGAACGTTCCATGAGGAAACCCCCCTATTATGACGAAGCTATCCCGCGCCACCGCCTGCTCTGGCAGGTTTGTGCGCCCGTCTTCGTCTAGCACGATGATTTTGAATCTCGCGTTCTTCTTGCCCTCTATAATCTCGTTCACATTCTTTTCTATGGGGTGAATCTTCGGTGTGTCCTCTCCGCGCAGTACCTGGCTCATTATGCCGATGAACCGCCCGTATGCCCTCGGAATTCGCGTCTCTGGCTCCACGTAGAATATTTTTCCGTCGTACGTGTGCACATACACATCCACTAGCCCTTCCTTCCCTGCGGGTGACTCGAGGACGTTTAGAAGGAAGTAGTGCACGATGTCCGGTCGCCCGCGCCTTTCCTTGTCCTTGAGCCCCTCCATTGCACGCCACATGTATGCACTGTCCAGTATTGCATCATAGGGCTTCCGCCCAAAGCGTCTGCACCATGATCGAACGGCGGGGTGGTGTCTAATTTCCCGTGGCACCAGCTCCAGTGCAGATTCAACGAGAAGGAAGGAGAGCGTTAGATCGCCCCCTTTGCCCGCTCGTACACTGCATCTGGCTCCTCTGTAACGCCCATGGCCTTGTCTCCCTTGCCACCGCCGCGCACGCCGAGCTTTCTGATGATCTTTCCGGCGTTGTCCGCGTAGACGAAGACGTTGGGCTTCCCGCTCCGACCAATGAGGATCAGCGGCTTGCCCTTCGCCTCCGCGATCCGCTCAGCCATTCTCTGGTCCAGATATGGGAGCAGGATTACGTGTTTTTCCTCGTACTTCGCCACGTATTCCGCAAGCTTTTCTGCGAGCTTCTCCGTCCTCTTCTCAGCGTCCTTCCACTGGTTGAACATCTTCTCCGCCGCGGCGGGCACTTCATCCACAGGCACCCTTAGAATTCTTGCCGCCTCCCTGAGCTTCGCCTCGCGCTCCTGGATGAACTGCAATGCCATGTCTCCGCTCTTGTACACGATGCGTTCAACACCGTCCGCCACGCCCTCGCGCTTCACGATCTTTATGATCCCTATGTCCCCAGTTCGCTTGACATGGGTCCCTCCACAGGCCTCCGCATCGATTCCCGGGATTTCAACGATCCTCAGCTCCTTTCCCGGCACCGCGCCACCCTGATAGAGCGTTACGCCGAACTTCTGCTCCGCCTCCGTTCTGCCCATCCAGTACGTCTTCACGGGGATGTTCTGCATGACGATCTCGTTCGCTATGCGCTCGATCTCCCTTAGTTCATCCTCTGTGATCCTGCGGTAGTGCGTAAGGTCGATGTGCGCGATGTCCTCGCTCTTGTGGGCTCCGGCCTGCCAGACGTGCTTGCCAAGAACCTTCTTGGCCGCCGCGAGGATAATGTGCGCCGTGGTGTGGTGCCTCGTCAGGCGCAAACGTCTC
>JAADDH010000035.1 GCA_013154035.1 Candidatus Iainarchaeum sp.
TTGAGCGCTGGTATGCTGCTTACAGGCCGGTAATACTCGGCGAGAAGTGGAGGGGACGAAAACCCTACGAACGATCCATACTTCCACCGCCAATGGCTGCCACAGCGTTCATCCAAACATGGGAGGCGCTGAGAGATGAGCTGCGCAGAAGGGGATTTTCAGAAGAGGGGATCAAAACCGCTGCGGCAATCTTCGGGCCGGCGGCATTGCACGCGGCAGATCTGGAGCGAGCATTCACAAAAGTGGCGCCATACACCGGCATCTGGGAGGAAACGACAAAGGCGAGGCGGCACGACATCTCAAAGATTCGTCAGTACTCTCCCCAGATCACATATCTCACCCCATACAACGTAGGAGTGGGCAAAACCGCGTTCTACAAGAATAGAACACGACTAACAAAGATGCGAAACACGCCCATATCGCGGGCCGAACTGGAAGAACTCGAAAAACTGCGCAAAAACGCGAGAAAAAAGAGAGAATATTATCACCGTCTGCGGGAAATCATCAGGAGGTTTATGGAATGGGGGCGCTGAACTACTTTGACAGACTGGTGCTGGACGTCGTTTCACAAATTCCGGAAGGCATGGTAACGACGTATGGGGAAATCGCTAAGGCGTTGGGAGATATAAGAGCAGCAAGGGCCGTGGGAGAATCTCTGAAGAAAAATCCAAAGCCCGTGGAGATCCCGTGCCACCGCGTAGTCATGTCCGACGGATCATTAGGGGGATACGCCTTCGGCGGGGCGGAGAAGAAGAAAGAAATTCTAGCAGAGGAAGGAATAACGTTCAAGAACGGAAAGGTGGACCTGAGCAAGCACTTGGTAACTCACGAAGATCTGAAAGCGCCGAAGATATTTGAACGCATGCGCGAGGCCCAGAACAGGATGAGGGAGAAGATCATAGTGGGAGAGCCCAAAAACGTAGATACCGCCGTAGGTGTGGACGTATCCTACTGGGCAGACTTTGGAGTGGGCGCAGCAGTGGTTGTGGATACGCACGGAAGAGTGCTAGAAACGCAGACGTGGGTCGGAGACGCATTATTCCCATACGTGCCAACATACCTCGCATTCCGAGAGATGCCATTCGTCTGGAACGCTGTGAAGGATCTGGAATACGACGTGCTCCTCACGGACGGCCACGGCTGGATCCACCCTCGGCGCATGGGGGAGGCAGCACACTTCGGCGTAGTTCTAGACGTGCCGAGCATAGGGGTTGCCAAGAGCCGCCTGGTGGGAAGAGAAGAAGAAGGAAAGATCTGGGTGAACGGAAAACACATGGGCTGGAAAGTAGGCAGCGCATACGTGTCACCAGGTCATAGAATGACGACAGATGCTGCGCTACGAATAGCAAAGATGTTCTGGAAGGGCGGGAAACAGCCGTTACCCCTGCTCCTGGCACACAAGACTGCGGTGGCAAAAATGAGAGAAGAGCGAGAGCGAAGGGGATTATAACAACCACGATGCAGAATGAGGTTATGACGAAGATTCTCATCACCAACGATGACGGCATACATTCTCCTGGCCCATTCATGCTTCGTGCCGCGCTGAAAGATCTGGGAACAACGTGGATTGTGGCGCCAGAAAAGCCGAAGAGCGCAACGGGCCTGGGGATGACGTTACACAAGCCCCTGAGGATCAAACGGTTCGGAAATGAAGAAAGAACATACGCAATATCTGGCACACCGTCGGACATCATCCACCTCGCACGGAATGTGATAGTCCAGGATATTGATCTTGTAGTCTCTGGCGTGAACATTGGGGACAACACGAGCACGCAGGTGATCCTCTCCTCTGGAACGGTGGGAGCGGCCGCGCAGGCTGCACTGGAGGGCATCTCGGCAATGGCCGTATCCGCCGCAGTCAGTAGCGCAGAAGAAATAGTAAACAATAGAGCACTCACGCTGGCAATCAAGGCAGTGGTGCACACGTTGGCAAAGCACGCGCTGGAGCACGGACTGCCAAAGGGAGTAGATCTGCTGAACATAAACTTCCCCGCACAGATCACGGAGAAAACACGGGTTGTACTAGCGCCTGCTGCAAAGACTCGCTTCTCAGAACTCGTAGAGGAGCGGACAGATCCGCTTGGAAACAAATACTACTGGATCTACGGAGAGCCAAAGGACCCTGTGGAGGGAACGGACGTTTACGAGGTGTTCGTGGCAAAGAACATCGCAGTAACGCCAATATCGCTGAACATAAATGCAGATATCTTCGAGCCAATTCGTCACTCGGCAGTGAGTGCATTCGTGGCGGCAGGACAAAAAGAATTAGAAAAACTTAGAGGGAATCTGGAAAATGTTTGAATGGCGAACGGGGAGAAGACCACCGCAAAAAAGCCCGAGAATATCGGATAACCGTGTAAGTATTTTATAACATTTGCCCACGGAATTATATCAGTTAAACAGCCAAAGGGGGATGATCACGTTGAAGTCTGTAATTGATAGGGCCGTAAGAAAGGCGCGGGCCGAGGAGGCCGCGAAGACCCCAAAGGGTAAGGATGATGCTGATCTTGAGCAGTTCCTCCAGAGCGCAATGCCGGTCATCAAGGTCGTGGGCTGTGGTGGTGCTGGTAACAACACGATTTCTCGCCTCCACGAGATGGGCGTGAAGGGTGCTGAGCTCATTGCAATCAATACGGACGCACAGCAGCTTGTATATACTCCTGCAGACCGCAAGATCCTCATTGGTAAGCGCACGCTCAAGGGGCTGGGGGCAGGTTCCGATCCCCGACTCGGAGAGCAAGCAGCACAGGAGGACGCAGAGGACATAAAAGAGGCGCTCAAGGGTGCACACCTCGTGTTCATCACGGCAGGCCTCGGAGGTGGCACCGGTTCTGGCAGCGCACCCGTCGTCGCGGAAATCGCAAGGGATGTTGGCGCGCTCACCGTGGCGATCGTCACGCTTCCATTCTCTTCCGAGGGAAGAATGCGTTTGGAGAACGCAGTAACAAGCCTATCCAAGCTTCTAAAGACTGCAGACACGATCATTATAATTCCCAATGACAAACTTCTGGAGATCGCTCCGGATCTGCCCATCAACGCAGCTTTCAAGGTGAGCGACGAGATCCTTGCCAACGCGATCAAGGGCATCACAGAAATGATCACAAAGCCCGGTCTCATCAACTTGGACTTCAACGACCTGAAGACCGTGCTTGCAAAGGGCGGCCCCGCGGTTATTGGCCTTGGCGAATCTCAGAGCGACGGAACACCAGAGGATCGTGCACTGGAAGCCGTGGAAGATGCTCTCGCATCCCCACTTCTTGATGTGGACATCAGTGAAGCAGAAAGGGCTCTCGTCAACGTCGTCGGCGGCGCGGACATGACCCTGAAGGAGGCAGAAATGATCGCAGAGGCAGTCCAGAGCAAGATCCACCCACGCGCACACATCATCTGGGGCGCCATGATCGACCCAGAAATGCCAAAGAATCTGATACAAACAATGATCGTCATATCTGGGGCAAAGATTCCCTTCCTCCAGGACCTGCAGGAGATAGCAGAGAAGCGCCTCAACCTTGATATAGATTTCGTAGAGTAAGGTGTTGGTATGAAAATCAGGGAGTTCGTAGACCAGGCAGTGCGAATCTTCCGCATGGCAAAGAAGCCAACGCCGGAGGAGTTCAAGCGTACGGCAAAGATTACAGGACTTGGCATAACGATACTCGGCACACTCGGCTTTATCATCCACATGATCGTGTGGTTTATACAGAACGGGGGGCAGTGACATATGAGCGAAGAGGAAAGGCAGGAAACAAAGATATGGGGCGTTAGAACAACTGTGGGCCAGGAAGACATGGTAGCCACGCTCCTTGCGGAGCGATCCAAGAGAAGAATGGCAGAGGGAGAACAAGGGCTCCTATCCATAATCGTTCCGCCTCAGGTACGCGGCTACGTGCTCGTTGAGGCAATAGACGAGGTCACCGTGCGCAGGGTAATCAACGGCGTTCCCCACGTCAAGGGCCTCATCGGAAGGGGCGCCATGGACGTCAGCGAAGTAGAGCCCATGCTGGAGAGCAAGCCAATACTCGACGAGCTGAAGCCCGGTGCGATCGTCCGCCTGATCGCTGGGCCGTTCAAGGGATCCAAAGCGAAGATCCTGCGCGTGGACTCCCAGAAAGAAGAGGTTACGGTAGAACTCCTTGAAACTGCCGTGAAGATCCCCATAACGGTTGAAGCGGAGAATGTGAGAATAGTAACGGAGGGAGAACAATGACTGTTGAGCTCAAATTCAACGTTCCCGGTGGTAAGGCAACTCCAGGACCTCCAATCGGTCCAGCGCTTGGTCCACTCGGAATTAACGCAGGAAAGGTCGTGGCAGATATCAATAAGGCCACGGCAAAGTTCGCTGGCATGATGGTGCCAGTCATACTCAAGATTGACCCCGCAACGAAGGAGTACGAGATAGAAATAGGCAAACCATACGTCAGCGCACTGGCACTCAAGAAAATCGGAAAGGAGAAGGGTTCCGGCAAACCCGGCAGCGAGTATGTGGGCAACATGAGCATGGACGACGTCATAGAGATTGCCAAGGAAAAAATTGACCAGATGAACACCACGTCCCTGAAATCCGCCGTCATGTCCGTCCTGGGCACCCTGGTGTCTGTGGGCATACAGGTGGATGGCAAGGATCCCAAGGAGGTCCAAGCGGAAATCCGTGCGGGGACGATCCAGATCGGAGAATAACCTTTTAATCCCTTTTATCCCCGCTTCATAGGTACCCCGAGGTACCGCCAGAGGCGGGAGGGGGAGGATGCATCATGGCTGAACTGGTATCAAAGGAGAAATTCAAGGCTGCAATCCAGGAAGCCCTGGATAAAAGAAAGCCCCGCAAGTTCTTGGAGTCCGTAGAGATGGCCATAAACTTCAAGAACATAGACTTCAAGAAGCCAGAGAACAGGATTGAAGTGCAGGTTACGCTCCCAAAGGGCAGGGGCAAGCACGTCCGCATTGGCGTGTTCGCCGACAAGGCCCTCGCAGCGGAGCTCAAGAAAACAGACATCGTCGACGGCATAATCACAAAGGAAGAAATTGAAAACATGGACAAGAAGGCGGCCAAGAAGCTTGCGGAGCAGTATGATTATTTCCTGGCAGAGCCAACGCTCATGGTTCTGATCGCTAAGAAACTCGGACAGGTGCTCGGTCCGAGGAAGAAGATGCCCCAGCCCGTCCCACCAAACGTGAAGGCGGTGGAGGCACGGGCAAAGGCACTGAGAAACACGATTATCGTATCCAACAAGAAGGGCAAATACCTCCCGGTGGTCCACGCACCCATCGGGACGGTGGAGATGCCCGTGGATGACCTAGCGGAAAACGCCATGGCAGTGTACAACGCAGTGGTTTCCAAGATCCCCAGCGAGCAGAACATCAGATCACTATACGTCAAAACAACGATGGGGCCCGCCGTGAAGGTGATATGAAATGGTGCGCAAAAACATACTCAAAAAGCAGAAGGTCGTTCAGGAGCTCGTAGAGATGCTCAACAGCGGCAAGACCGTTGCAGTGGCAGATGTTACAGGCGTACCAGCAAAGCTCCTCCAGGAAACAAGAAAGGGCACCCATGGCAAGGCAAAGATCAAGGTGGTAAAGAAGCGCTTACTCCTCCGCGCACTGGAGCAGATCAAGGGAAGCAGACAGGGTATAGAAGGCCTGGAAGATCACATTCAGGGCCAGGTAGCAGTAATAGTTTCCGACGAAGATCCATTCCGCCTGTTCAAGATGTTCAAGCAATACGTGGAATACCTGCCAGTAAAGGCCGGTGCAGTAGCTGAAACGGACATCATCGTTCCAAAGGGCGTGTCCGGTGTGCCAGCACCCATGATCGCAGAGATTAAGTCAGCGGGCATCCCGAGCAAGGTCAGCAAGGGTTTCGTCGAGATAACAGAGGAATATGTGGCAGTGAAGGCTGGAGAGCCAGTGCCTACACACATCGCAAAGGCCCTGGCACTCCTAGACGTACGCCCAGTGGAAGCAAGGGTCAAGATCAACGCCGCATGGTCTGAAGGCATGGTATTCACCCGCGACGTGCTCGACGTGTCTGTGGAGAAGATTCTCGCAGACATGGCTGCCGCAGCACGGAACGCTCTGAACCTCGCGGTGAATGCGGGGTACCCTGCAAAGAAGAGCATGCCTTTGCTCATAGCAAAGGCGTACATGAATGCGATGAATCTGGCGGTGAACGCGGGGGTCGTGAACGAGAAGACTGTAAAGCAGATCCTCGCAAAGGCCAGGGCGCAGGCACTCGCGCTCGCTGGCCACCTGCCAGAGGATGTAGTTTGGGCGGATGTGAAGGCTGCGCTTGCCGCACAGGCCGCATCCGCTCCAGCGCAGTCTCAGCCTGAAGAAAAGGCTGAGGAAGAGGAAGAAGAAAACAAAGAGGAAGAGGCCGCTGCTGGTCTTGCATCCCTGTTCGGCTAAAGGAGGTGGAAAAGAATGGAGTACGTATACGCAGCTCTCCTCCTGCACGAGGCAGGCAAGGAGATCAACGAGGAGAACATCAAGAAGGTCATTGAGGCTGCAGGCGTTGAGCCAGATGAGGCTCGCATTAAGGCACTCGTCAGCGCCCTTGAGGGCGTGGACATAGAGGAAGCCATCAGCCAGGCAGCAATGCCCGTCGCCGCTGCTCCCGTTGCTGCTGCAGCACCCGCTGCAGAGGAGCAGAAGGCGGAAGAGAAGAAGGAAGAAGACGAGGAGAAGAAAGAGGAAGAGGCCGCTGCTGGTCTTGCATCCCTGTTCGGGTGATGTAAACGGCAAGGCAAAAGGAGAGCCCGGTGTACCTTGCGCTGGTGCTCAGATACATGGCGCATTGGAGCACCGAGCTCACCCACATCCTATTTTTTGTTACGGCAATCCTTATACTGGGAATTCTCGAAATTGGGCACATGGACTCCGCGGTAGTCTTTGCGTACAGTGATCACGGCATACACTTCACAATCACAATATACGACGTGCTTCTGGGTACAATCCTGCTGATGCTCGTCGCAATAGGTTGGCTAGAGTATAAGCGGGAAGAACTGGAGCGCCTGATCGAGGAATACCTTAGAGGTAAAATGTAACGTTCCAAAACCATTAAAATGTTCGTAGAGATTATCTTCTCATGAAGAAGGAAGTATCGCTACTGGCAATTGCTGTAATTCTAGCCCTCGGCCCAGCATTCGCGGCAGACGCAAATATGTATATCTTCGCGGTGGGAAGCAACGGAGAGGGGATTCCCGCAACACTGCACATTCACGTGGTGCCGGGACACGGCCAGATTGGAATAACCATCGGGAACTCAATAGTAGGACAGGACACTCAGGAATCCGTTCGCTATGCGATCCAGGCTGCAGCAAAGGAGGCAAATGTAGACTGGCGCAAATACGACTACCTCGTAAGCATCGATGCCCACGCGCAGGAGATCGAGGGGCCCTCTGCGGGGCTGCCCATGGCACTGCTGTTCTACAGTGTATTCACGAATAAACCCCTTCCAAAATACGTTAGCGGCACCGGAGAGATATACCCCGATGGAACAGTGTACCCCGTGGGCGGTGTGTTCGAGAAGGCGCAGGCAGCCCACGATGTTGGAATCAAAGTGTTCATCATCCCCGAAAAGGACGTGAACACCACTGCGGAAATTCCAGAGGAAATCGCACCTGGTATCGTGCAAAAGGTCGTAAAAACTGTAAACATTGTAGAATATGCAAAGAAGCACTGGGGTATGGACGTAGTCCCCGTTACAAGCCTATCCCAAGCAATTGCTGCCGCATACGGCGAGAGGCCGGAAACAAACACAGAAAGCACACCTGCAAACACAGAGGTTCTGAAGAACTTCGTACCCCCAGAATATAACGCAGTAAGAAGCAAGGAGTTCCGCGCGATAGCGGAAGAAATGATACAGAATGCTCTCACCGAGCTCAAAAAAGCACACGAGTGCAACACGCTGTATATTCGGGACCAGCAAGTGGCGAAATACCTCACGAGTGGGCTTCAAACCGCAACGGATCAAATCAACCAGGCCCAGCGGCTGATAAACAGGGGATACTACTACACTGCGGCGAACTATGCATTCCTGGCGCTGATCAACGCAAAAATGTATAGAATTGTATGCGAACACCCCTCTGCACTGGATCCCACAAGCCTCGTGTTCCAAGACTACTTCACAAGTGTAAAGACAAAGGAACAGCACGTATCTGAACTCCTAAGTGACGCCAACGTAAACAAGGTAAATTACGCATGGATCGGTGGGGCCCGCGTGAGATACATACGGGCTGAATCTGCTATAAACACCATTCAGAACGGCAATATCTCCCCACTCAGCGCACTCCAACAGCTAGTATCCGCAGATGCGTGGCTAAATAGTGCGATAGCGATGTATGACGTCGGAAAGAACATGAACGGCCCTGCACTGGCAAACCTGGACCAGCTTGCAAAGCAGTCAGTCATTGCCGTAGAGGATCTTGAAGAGATGATGAGCACAGAGGACCCCCTTGTAACAGAGCGAGCAGATTGGGCAAGAGAAGCATACAACAAAGGATGGTATTATGCGGCGGCAATGGAAGCTGCGGCCGCAGAGGGCATTGCAATCGGAGACTTGCAGTCCAAAAACGGCGACCCAACAAAGGTGCTAACCGAGGATATGACAAAACCGTTCAAACCAGCAGGCCTATGGAGCGATCTATACTACGCTCACGCAAAGTATTACTACGAGGCTATGAAGGCATATCTGCAGAATGGGCAAAAAAGCAAGGCCGATGACATGGCCAAAACGGGCATACAGATATATGAAATGGCCAAATACATCAACAATATCGACTCCCAGATTAACGCCGCGCCG
Organism: Candidatus Iainarchaeum sp.; assembly: GCA_013154035.1. Taxonomy (GTDB): domain Archaea; phylum Iainarchaeota; class Iainarchaeia; order JAADDC01; family JAADDC01; genus SZUA-1452. The sequence continues at coordinate 8,804 of JAADDH010000035.1, forward strand.
ACGGTCACCGTAGTGACGAAGAGGGAAGGTTTCGCAATAAACATGAACCTGGGCGAGATCGGAAAGAACAAACTACAAATACTTGCAGTGCTGGCAATCATCGCGAGCTTCCTACTAATACTACTTGTGGTTGTGGAGGGCAAGAAGAACGCACCCACAAAGCCACAGACGACAAAGGGCAAGACGGGCACCAATAGCGATATTATCAAAAAAGAGCACCAATACCACCACAAGATCATACAGCTCGAGGCAGAGCTTCGCAGGCTGGAAAAGGCCGCAAAGAGTGGCGATCCAGAGGCGAAGAAGCGAGCTGCAGTTATCAAGAGGCAGATAGGCAGATATAAGAAGCTCATAGAGAAGATGAAATCCGAAAGCAAGGCTGGTGGAGCACCTAAAGCTTGACCTCCACCGCCGAACTTCCATCTTTCTTCAGATACACGCCAATGATCTGATCTGCTTCTTTTAGGAACGCATCGCGGTGAGACACCACAATAAACTGGGTTGTTTGGGAGAGGCGCTTAACGAAGCGAGCAACCTTTTCCACATTCCTCTTGTCCAAGGCTTGATCTGGCTCGTCAAGAATGTAGAATGCGGCGGGTTGAGTCAAGGCAATGGCAAGAATGAACGCAATGGCGACCATCGCCTTCTCTCCACCGCTCATCGCGTCGATATTCTGAAGCTCTCTGCCCTTGGGCCTTGCCTCTATAATTAGGCCGGAATTGAATATATCGGACTCGTTGGATATGCGCAGATCTGCATCTCCATCCTCCAGCTCCTTATACACCTCTTTGAAACGCTTCCGAATAGCGAGGAATGTATCCATGAATGCCTTTTCCTTCTTCCGCTCCAACTCGTTCATCATATCAAGGATTGCCCTCTTCTCTTCCTCAAGCTTTGATATGCGCGATTCAACCTCATCAATGCGTTCCTTGGCCTCTTCATACTCCTCAATGGCTCTCATGTTGATGGGCTCAAGAGAGCGAAGTTCATCAAGAATCTCAGAGATACGTGCATTGGGATCCGGCGGTAACGGGCTTATCGGATCAATCCCCTGGTACTCCGCAAGATCTGCATCAAGCTCCGCGATGTTCGCCACAATGCTGTCCCGCTTAGACTCCAGCTGAACACGTTCGCGGTATAAAATCTCCTTTTTCTTATTCAACTCGCCAATCTTGGACAGAATCTCGCGGAGTTCGGTTTCCAAGGCATCCTTACGATCGTGGAGCTTCTGAAGCTTGTCGCGCACATCGCCCGCCTGCTTCTCCGCCTCAACGAGTTGCTGCTCTAAGCGATCAATCTCCGAGCGCACGGAATCCAACTGAAGGGTCAGCTCGTCCCGCCTACGAGCCAGGGAATCCAGCCGTTCGGAAACGTCCGAAATCTGCTCATCAAGATACTTCAAGCGCTCCTCCTTCTCCTTCACAACGAGGGCAAGTTCAGACACCTCCCTGGAGAGCACATCCTGCTCCTGGCGGAGAGCAGAGAGCTGATTGAAGAGCGCCAGCGAATCCTTCCCCTCACCGCGCTTGAGAGACTGGGCGATCTGAGCCTTCTTCATTTCAAGGTCGGAGATCTGGTTAGCAAGAGATTCCATCTCCCTTTCTATCTCTGCCATTCTCTTCTGGAGCGCCTCAAAAACGGAGGAATCTGACACCGGAGCGGACTCTATAAACTTCTTCAGCTCAGTCCGACGCGCATTGAGCTCAGATATGCGGGAAGAAACGGAGCGAACGCGATCGCGTATCTCATACAGGCGAGCAAGGATTTGCTTGGCTTCGGCTTCCGCCTCCTCCAGCTCCTTCTTCTTCTCCTGCGCAGATATAATGCTGAGGAGGTTGAATGACCGGCGTTTAGCACCACCACTCATAATACCGGACCGTTCGACAACATCTCCGTCTAGAGTCACCGCACGGTACTTGCCCGCCAGACGCTTGGCGTTATCCACGTTGTCAACAACCACGGTGTCTCCAAACACATAAGCCATGGCACGGGCGTAGCGCTCATCGTATCGGACAAAGTCCAGTGCCCTGCCTAGAACACCAGGGGAACGAGGCACATCAGTCAGGCGTGCCGCAACACGATCCATCGGGATAAAGGTTGCAGACCCAAGATTGTGGCGTTTGAGATACTTTATTGCTTCCGCAGCTGCATCCGCAGTGTCCACAACGATGTAAAACAGCCTGCGTCCCGCGGCGGTTTCAACAGCCGTTGCATGCTGCTTATCGTATTTTACAAGGCGGAAGACGTAATCGTGAATGCCAAACAACTCTCCCCGCTTCTGGGCGGCCTTCAACTGATCAAGAATCTGGGTATCTACGCCGAGGGAACGCAGAACGTTAGCGGCACCACGAAGAGAACCTACCTCCTCCCTCAATTCCTTTATCTGATCTTGAAGAGCAAGATACTGTTGATTCAAAGAGCGTTCGAGATCAAAAATCTCCTTACGCGTCCGTTCCAGCTCATGCAGCTCCTTCTCAATATTAGATAGCTCATCCTTGGCCTTTTGGATCTTCTCCAACAGCGCCTGCTCCTTTTTGCTCATTTCCTGGCGAGTATTGTATTCCGAGGTAATTTTGGCATGCTCCTCGCGGAGCTCGGAGAATCGCTTCTTCAGCTCATCCAGTTGCTGTTCGATTTCCAACAATTCCGCCTGTTTGGACTTGGACTCAGACTCAATGGCATTAATCTGTTGGGTGAGCTCATCAATCCTCCTGTTAACATCTGCAAGCTTTGCCTCCTTCTCCTCCTTGCGTATGCGCACGTCGGAGAGTTCCGCAAGAATTGCTTCCCGCTCCGCCAGCAATTTATCCTTGCGGGCAGTAAGTTTGATTATCTCGTCCTTCACGCGCGTGAGCTCCTGCTGAAGCGATTCCATGTTCGCCTGATTACGCATAAGCTCTTCACGGAGAGCGTTAACCCGCCCCTCCCCCATCTTTGAATAAATTTCGCGAATCTCCGCGTTTACTGCATCCAACTGCGACTCTATATCATTCTGCTGCGAAGATAGGCCTGTGAGAGACGAATCAATATCTGTGAGCTCCTTATTCACATCTTCTAGGCGCGCAACAATGCGTTCGCGGGCGTGGGTCAATTCCTCTCTTCGCCTCAGGAGCACCGCCTTACGTAGGGACTTCAGTTCACGGTTGAGTTCTTGGTAACGAAGAGCAGCGTCACGCTCTGCCTTCAGTTTCTCAAGAATGGCCTTGCGCTCGCCTAGAACGATCTGCGCATCCTTAATCTTCTCCTCAACAGATTCTAATTCCTTCAGCGCCTCCTGCTTGCGCTCCTCATACTCCGCGACGCCCGCCACTTCATCTATGATCGTCCGCCGCTCCCGTGGAGTCATTTTGATAATCTTCGTAATCTCGCCCTGAAGCACAATGTTGTAACCATTGGGGGAAAGGCCCAGGGATGCGAGAACGGATAGAATATGGGAGCGTGTGGTACGTTTTCCATTCAGACGGTAAACGGACTGGCCTTTCTTGTTTATCTCGCGAGAGATTGAGTACTTCTGCCCGTCCGGGCCAATAAAGTCCACGGTCACAATGGCCTTACCGTCACGCGCATGAATATTCACGAGATCGTGAAGACGCGAGGCACGTATGAGCTTCAGACGGCCTTCTCCAAGGACAAACACGATTGCATCAATGATGTTGCTCTTGCCCGAACCGTTGGGCCCCATGATTGCCGTGAAGCCAGGGGCAAAGGGAATAGATGCGTTGCGAAAAGACTTGAAGTTGTGGAGCGTGAGGCGTTCTAGACGGGCGGGCATCGGAAGAAAAAGGAGAGAAACAATATAAAGAAAGCGCGTTCCCTTGCCTACCTTTTTAAAACCTCCCCGCCAAAAATCACTAAGCCCGATGACTGGGTGGAGGTGCTTTTATGGCAAAGAGCTACGTGAAGTTTGAAACACCACAGGAACTCGCGGACAAGATTCTGGAGGCTGTCCGCGTTGCCCATGAGACCGGGAGGGTAAGGATCGGTACTAACGAGACGACAAAGGCCGTTGAGCGCGGCCAGGCTAAGTTCGTCGTAATTGCCGAGGATGTAGATCCTGAAGAGATTGTCATGCACATCCCGATCCTCTGTGATGAGAAGGGAATTCCTTACGGCTACGTCCCCTCCAAGAAGGAGCTTGGCAACGCGGCAGGTATTGAGGTATCCTCCGCTGCCGTCGCGATCGTGGACGCCGGCAAGGCGAAGGATCTTATCGCCGAGATCGTGAAGCAGATTGAGAGCATCAAGAAGTGATCCCCATGGCAGAGGATGAGAGCGGCCGCGGAACACCCGCGCAGGTGGTTGAGGTCGTCGGCAACACGGGTGTCCACGGCGAAGTAACCCAGGTCATGGTCAAGATTCTAGAGGGGCCAGAGAAAGGACGTATCAAGCGCAGAAACGTCGTCGGTCCAGTAAAGGTCGGAGATATAGTGATCCTATTGTCCACACGCCATGAGGCGAAGGAGATCAAGGCGCGGTGATGTATATGGTCAAGTGTCACTTCTGCGGAAAGGAGATTGAGCCCGGAACAGGCATCAAGTACGTGCGCAACGACGGCAAGGAGTTCTGGTTCTGCTCATCCAAGTGCTACAAGAACTACATCAAGCTCGGCCGAAACCCGCGCAAGGTCAAGTGGACAGAGGCATACAGAAAGGCAAAGATAGAAGAGGGACGCGTCGCTGCCCACAAGTAACAACCTCTTTTTTATTACCCCATCTACTATTTCTTGTTATAACTAGCAGGTGGTAATCATGCCCGTCGTATACCTACCAAAGGAAGGAGACCGCAGGGAAATGTATCGCGAGCTTCTGGCGCTTGCAAAGGAGCTAAGAGAAAAATACGACATACGATTCTCCCGCGACGCTAAAGACGAACTGGAAGCGCTCTATGGAATCATGAAGGCGCTGTATGAAATCACAAAGATGGAGTGGGAGCCAAAGGGTGCCGAAAAGAAGAAAAGAAAGAGGAAGAGCAAGCCCCTGAAGAAGGGCATTGAAAGAACGTTGCTCTTCGTGAAGCCAGACGGCGTGCGGAGGGGCATCGTCGGAGAGATCATAAGCAGAATAGAACGTGCTGGACTGAAGATAATAGGCTTGAAGATGGTCTGGCTGGGTGAGGACTGGGCGAAGAAGCACTATCCGGATGAGATGGCTGCGAAGATCGGTGCCAAGGCAAAAAAAGCATTCCTCGCCCAGGGAAAGGAATTCCCGTGGACTGAAGAGGAATATGGAAAAGCAATCCTGGAGGCGCTCCGCCGCTACGTCACCAGCGCGCCCATCGTCGCCGTAGCTATCCAAGGGCCCAGAGCAATAAGCAAGGTACGTGCAATCGTGGGCGACACCGCACCGTCCAAGGCAGCGCCAGGCACAATCAGAGGAGACTTCTCCTGCGACGACTACGAGTGGGCAGACGTGCAGACAAGGGCGATCATGAACGTGGTGCACGCCTCCGATAGTGAAGGCGCAGAGCGCGAGCTAAAGGAAATGTTCAGCGAAGACGAACTATACCCAGACTACACGACGCTCTACGAGGAGCTGCTGGGAGAGTTCTGACGGGAAGGGCGCAGATCTCATAAAAACCCTTCCTTTCCTGTTTCCTTATTCTGAGGTGATTCTCATGAAAATTCGCCAGCCGATAGTCACTGTTCTCGGGCACGTGGACCACGGGAAGACAACGATGCTGGACAAAATAAGAAAAACAAGCGTCCAGAGAAAAGAGGCAGGAGGAATAACGCAGCACATAGGCGCTACAGAGGTTCCAATTGACGTGATCGCCGAAATATCCAAACCGCTTGCAAAGATGTTCCCCGTTCAGTTCAAAATCCCTGGACTTCTGTTCATAGATACGCCCGGGCACGAGGCGTTTACGAACCTCCGAAAGCGCGGCGGAAGCATCGCAGACATTGCTGTTCTCGTCATAGACATCAACCAGGGCGTGCAGCCACAGACGAAGGAAGCCATTGAAATACTCAAGACGTATCGCGTACCGTTCATCGTTGCAGCAAACAAGGTGGATGCAATCACAGGCTGGCAGAGTGTGGAAAACGCGCCAATAACTGAATCTCTGAAGAGACAGCGCCCTGACGTGCTAGCAGAACTGGACGCGAAGATCTATCAGCTGGTAGGGCAACTAGCCGAATTTGGCTTTGATTCGGACAGGTACGACCGCATATCCGATGTAACAAAGCAGGTGCTCATTATACCCACGTCCGGACGAACAGGGGAAGGCATTCCGGAGCTCCTTCTATACCTCGCAGGACTTTCGCAGAAGTACTTGGAAAAACGACTTGAGATAGACGAGAATGCTCCAGGCAAGGGAGTAATCCTAGAGATAAAGGAGGAAACTGGCGTAGGAACAACACTAACAACAGTGGTGTACGACGGGGTCATGCGCAGAGGGGACACCATCGTCTTCGGAACGAAAAATGGCCCGAAGACCACAAGAATCCGCGCGCTCCTCAAGCCCAAGCCACTGGATGAAATACGAACGCCACGGGACAAGTTCAGGAGTGTAGAGGAGGTACACGCCGCGGCCGGTGTGAAAATCGCAGCGCCAGACATAGATGATGCAATTCCTGGTGCTCCGATTATTGTCGTGCGCAGCAAGGAAGATGAGGAAAAAGCCAAGGAGCAGATAAGCAGGGAACTGGCAAGCATAAGCTTTGAGACAGACGAAATCGGTCTCATCGTAAAGGCAGATACGCTGGGCAGCCTCGAAGCGCTCGTGGGAATACTCAAAGCACATGGCTACCCCGTAAAGAAGGCGGAGATCGGCAACGTAAGCAAGCACGATGTAATGGAAGCGCACGTGGTTCGTCAGAGGGATAGATACCTGGGCGTAATAATTGCATTCAACGTGGCTCTGGAGCCAGGTGTGGAGGAAGAGGCCAGACGCCTCAACGTCCCAATAATCCAGGAGCAAGTAATCTACCGTATAATGGAGCAGTACGAACAGTGGAGGGAAGAAGAAAGAGAAAGGGAGAAGCGCGAGAAACTATCCAAGCTCATACTCCCTGGCAAGTTCCAGATTCTCCCAGGATACGTCTTTAGGCGCAGCGATCCGGCAATCGTTGGCGTAAAGGTGCTCGGAGGGATTATCAAGCCAAAGTGGCCAGTAATGAGAGAAGATGGGCGCGTAGTGGGAACGATAAAGGGTATGCAGAAGGATAAGAAGAGTGTAAACGAAGCACATGCGGGGGACGAGCTGGCAGTGGCGATACAGGGGCCCCTTGTGGGTAGACACATAGACGAGGGGGATGTACTCTACACGGCAGTTCCTAGCGACCATGCGCGAGAGATTCTCCGCAACAGACACCTTGTTCCAGACGAGTACATCCAGGTGCTGCAGGAAATCGTGGAAATCAAGAGAAAGGCGGGAGATGAGGAATGACCCTTTAAAACGTTCCCATAACATTCCTACGTAGGAGGGATTGACATGAAACTCGTCATTTCAGATCCCAAGACTGGCAAGGCATACCAGAAGGAGATTAGCGACGCAGAGGCAGAGGCGCTTTACGGCAAGAAGATTGGCGACGAGGTAGATCTCAGCCCCTTTGGACTCTCTGGCTACGTTGCAGTCATTCGCGGCGGTACTGACGACGCCGGGTTCCCAATGCGCCACGACGTCCACGGAACGGGCAAGAAATCCGTGCTCATCGGCTCAGGTACGGGCATCAGCAAGAAATCCCTGAAGTATAGGGGAGAGCGAAGAAGAAAAACGGTTCGTGGAAATACGGTGGCTGAGGATATTGCCCAGCTCAACTTGAAGATCATCAAGTACGGAGACAAGCCCTTGGAGGAGATATTCGGTGGCGAAGGAGAAGCCCAAGCAAGCTGAAGTCAACATTGGGATGATAGGGCACGTAGACCACGGGAAGACTACCCTGACGTACGCGCTTACAGGCCAGTGGACAGATACCCACTCAGAGGAGCTAAAAAGAGGCATATCCATCCGTCTGGGCTACGCTGACACCATATTCTCTAAGATCCCGGGAAAGGAACCCCCTGAAGCATATACCACGGGATTCTCCCCAGATTGGGAGGTTCTGCGCCGAGTATCCTTTGTTGATGCCCCGGGGCACGAGACGCTCCTCGCGGTGATGCTCTCGGGCGCTGCCATTATGGACGGTGCTGTTCTCGTTATCGCTGCAAACGAACCGTGCCCACAGCCGCAGACGGAAGAGCACCTGCTTGCCCTCGCAGCAACAGGACAGAAAAACATCGTCGTGGCGCAGAACAAGGTGGATCTCGTCTCCAAAGAGGACGCCATAAAGAATGCTGAGCAGATAAGAGAGTTTCTTGCGCAGTATGGATATGAAGAAGTTCCCATCATTCCCACATCTGCGCACCACAAGATCAACGTTGATGCGCTCATTGAGGCGATGGAGATCTTCATCCCCACGCCAAAACGCGATAGATCAAAGCCGTTCCGTATGTGGGTCGCCCGTTCCTTTGATGTGAACAAACCAGGAACCCCGCCGGAAGAGATCAAAGGTGCTGTGCTCGGCGGATCCATAGAGCAAGGCGTTGTGCGCGTGGGGGACGAGATTGAAGTATCCCCAGGCCCAACAGGAGAGCCACTGGTGACTGAGGTAGTATCCCTATCCTCTGGCGATTCCATACTTGACGAGGCGCACCCAGGAGGGCTCGTGGCAATTGGAACGGAGATTGACCCCGTATACGCCAAGGGCGATAAGATGAAGGGCCAGATCATCGCAAAACCAGGAACGCTCCCAGAACCCACAACGGAATTCACCATGGAATACTTCCCGCTGGAGAGAAAGATACAGAAGGTGCCCAATGAGCCGTTCCGCTTCCAGGAAATGATCGCCATGGCTGTAGGAACCATGCCTGCAGCGGGAATCGTCATGTCGGCGAAGAGTGACGAACTAACAGTCCGCACAAAGAAGCCCATAACAGTCCCAGCGGGCACAAAAATAGCGATCAGCAGGAAGATCGGCAACAGATGGCGTCTCGTCGGCTATGGTGTGGCCAAATGAGGCCAATAGTGGTAATAGACACGAACATGCTCCTGGCACCCTTTCAGTTTGGGGTAGATGTGATCTCTGAAATACAGCGCCTGGTGCCGGGAGCCCAAATTTTCGTCCTAAGAGGAACGATAAGGGAGCTTGACCGCGTTGCGAAGCAGGGTGTCAAGGAAAAAAAGTATGCGCAGCTGGCGAAGAAGCTCATTACAATAAATGGAATACAGCTCATTGATCGAGATGGGCCCGTAGACACACTCCTGGTGGAGCTGGCAAGCAAGGGAGCATACGTGGCGACGAACGATCGAGAGCTTCGGCGGAGAATCAGAGAAGTCGGGGGCCACACACTGTTTCTGCGCGAGAAGAACCGCCTGGAAATGGACTAATTAGCGGAGACGACAGCCGTAGCTGGATTGCACTCATCGCAGCTTAGGCGGAGTGTGTACGTAGATGGTTTTGCGGCGGTAGTAACGCATAGCGAGCAGGGATTAGGGCCAAATACGCCGTGACACGTACCACTAAAGCTCGTAAAACCACCAAGACTGCCAATGGCAGAGGATATGGAAAGAAGAGGGTTGTGATAGTTGAATTCGTCTTGCGACGAGACGTAAACGCAGAACGTGTATTCATCGCTGCCAGCAGGAACGACGGATGCGGTCATATGTATGGTATATTTTGTTGTGCCAACGCCGCCCTGCTGAGATGCCTGGTTTATGCCAGACTCAGAGATAGATAAGACAAAGCGGAATAGAACTGCGGCAGCTATTATCCCAATGACAATCATGATCTCCTCAAGAACCACGGGGCTGACGGCACGCACGTGGAAATAACGCTACCAATATCTTAAAGGTTTCGCATTACATATTGCTGTATAGAACCCGTAGAGGGGTGTATGGCGAATGTTTTACAAATACACGATTCGGGATACGGTGCGTGTGCCCCCAAACAGGCTTCAGGGCGATCTGAAGGCTGTTGTAAAGGAGGAGCTCAGGAAGACGTATGAGGGAACCGTTGACGAAGATCTGGGCGTTATCCTTGCTGTCACGGACATAAAGGAGATCGGAGAGGGCAAGATCATCTGGGGAGACGGGGGCGTTTACGTAGATACGGTGTTTGACGCGCTCGCATACATCCCACTCGTCCAGGAGGTCGTGGATGGCTACGTGACAGACATCACCGAGTTCGGAGCATTCGTGCGCGTTGGGCCCATGGACGGCCTCGTGCACGTGTCCCAGGTGATGGACGACTTCGTCCGCTACGACCCATCAATCCCCGCGTTTATAGGCAAGGAAACAGAGCGTATGCTAAAGATTGAGGACAATGTACGTGCAAGGATTGTCACGGTGGCAATGCGGCCGTCCATAGCGGACACCAAGATCGGTATGACCATGCGCCAGCCAGGATTGGGCAAGTGGGAGTGGATTGAGGAAGACAAGAAGAAGGCAGCGCAGGAGGCGAGTGAGTAATGGCGAAGGTAGTTTACAAGGCGTGCAGGAACTGCAGATATTTAGTGGAGAGCAACGTGGACAAGTGCCCGAACTGTGGAGGGACAGATTTCACGAAGCTCTGGAGGGGCTACGTGATCGTGGTTGACCCTGCGAACTCTGCCGTGGCGAAACTCATAGATGCGAAGATTCCCGGACCCTACGCGATAAAGATGGCAAGGTGATTGCATGAACATCGTGGTTGAGAGCAAGAGGGAGAACAAACTGCTCGGGCGAACCGAGATGTACGTGAAGATCAAGACGAACAAGCCCGTAACGCGGGCGGAGCTGAAAACGCGCCTGGCAACCGAGCTCGGCGTTGATGAGAAGCTCATCATCGTAGACAAGATACGCACAATCACGGGCAGCTCCGACATGGAGGCATACGTGAAGATCTACAAGGATGAGGAGTATATGAACAAGATTGAGCCCAAGTACAAGATAGAGCGCAACAAGGTGGTTGAGAATGGCAACGAAGGGGAAGCCGAGTCACAAGTATAAGAAGTATAAGATAGAGGACGGCAAACTTGTCCGCGCTGGCAAGACCTGCCCAAAGTGTGGCCCTGGTGTGTTCCTCGCGGAGCACAAGGACCGTTGGCACTGCGGCCGTTGCGGCTACACGGAGTTTAAGAAGAAGGAGTAATTTTATTCCCATTCCCCCCTATTTCTTCGTGATCGTCCTCGGCATAGAGTCCACTGCGCACACGTTTGGAGTGGGAATTGTAGATGACAATGGCAGAATACTTGCAGATCAGCGCATACAGCACCGCCCAAAGGAGGGTGGGATTAGGCCACGCGACTCCGCGCAGATGATGAGCGAGCGGGGAGCAGATGTAATCAAAGCGGCGCTGGATGAGGCAAAAATAAGCATTCAAGACGTGAACGCAATCGCATATGCCATCGGCCCGGGTCTGGGGCCCTGCCTACGAACAGGGGCAATAGCGGCGCGCTTTCTGGCGGCAAAATATAACAAGCCGCTCGTAGGGGTAAACCACTGCATAGCACACATAGAGATCGGCAAATTAGTAGGCAAAATACGGGACCCCCTCGTCGTATATCTCTCCGGCGCAAACACTCAAATCATCGCCCTAGCCAATGGCAGATACCGGATTTTCGGAGAAACCTTGGATATAGGGTTGGGCAACTTACTAGACTCATGGGGGCGAAAGGTAGGAATACCGTTTCCAGCGGGCCCAAAGATAGAGGAACTGGCAAAACAGGGCAAGAAATTCATACCGCTACCATACACAGTAAAAGGCTCTGATCTGGCATTCTCTGGACTATACACCGCGGCGGTAAGGGCAACGGAGAAGCACGACATTGCAGACGTGGCATACTCACTCCAGGAAGTGGCGTTCTCCATGGTCGCAGAGGTGGCGGAGCGCGCGCTGGCCCACACAGAGAAAGGAGAAGTGCTCCTCGTGGGCGGCGTCGCGGCAAACAAACGACTTCAGAAAATCATGCGCATCATGGCAGAGGGACATAACGCCTCCCTGCACGTTGTTCCCATGAAATACGCTGCGGACAATGGGATTATGATCGCGTGGACGGGCCTGCTCATGTATCGCGCGGGGATCACCACGCCCCTCTCCGCACCCATCAATCCCAAGTTCAGAACGGACCAGGTTGACGTGGTCTGGGCTGATTATGAAACACCAGACGCATAGAAAAAGAGATTGTGTGGTCGGCTGCGGAGCAGCCGGCCTCGCGGCTCGCTAGCCGCGTATCGGCTACGCCGGGGCTGGGATTTGAACCCAGGCGGGCTTGCGCCCATCGGATCTCGAGTCCGACGCCTTAACCTCTCGGCCACCCCGGCGCCGAACGAGAAAGGAACGCCTGCGCAGCAAGGGTAATTAGATGTAAATCGTTTAAAACGGAAGGACCTATTTTCAGCGTGCCAGAGATTAGCGTAATATTTGCCGCGTATCGCGAACCGGGAACGGTTTTTGAAAATGTGGAGAAAATAGCAAAGGAATCAGACGATGTGGAGTTCATTATAAGCGCCGACGAGTGGGGCAATGAAGATATAGAACGCGCAAAAGCGCTAGCACGGAAATATCCCATCACCTTCCTTCACCACGATAAGCGGATAGGAAAGGTGAACGGCCTCAACGAGGCAATTGCGCATAGCAAGGGCAAGATTCTCGTATTTCTGGATAACGATGTGGAGATTAAAGGAACGTTCATCCCCGGCGTTAGGAATGCGATGAAACGGGGGGACGTGGGTCAGGGTGTCATACACCCAAGAGGAGAGGGATTCATTGCAAGCGGGGCGAAGCTGGATTACCTTGGAATTAACGCAACCATTGCCATTGAAGAGATGACGGGAATCGGATTCGGCCTGAATGGAGCGTGCATAATAGCAAAGAGAGAAGTCGTGGAAAAGATTGGAGGCTTCCGCCACGTAATTACAGAGGACTCCGACTTTGGAACACGAGCAAACGCAGCGGGGTTCCGTCCGATACTGGCAAGGGACGTGCACGTAAGCACGGGCGTTCCAGATACATACAAAAAATGGTTCAAACAGCGGGCACGATGGGCTGTGGGGGAGATGCAGACCGCCATGCAGAACAGGGAGTACCATGAGAGGCACGCAGTGGAAACGATTGCCCAGGCATTCACAGTGGTGCCGTTTATCCTCCCGTTTCTCATCCAGATGATCGCGCCGGGTCCGGCCTGGGCAAAGCTCGGATACTGGATTGCTGCAGCCCTTGGCGTTCTTAATCCGGTGGCGCCCCTCGCCGCAGCAGTCCTTTACGTGCTCTTAGAACTGACGAACCCGTTCGTTGCGCTAGCGAACCTCCTGCTCCTTGGACTCTGGACATGGTATTGGAGGAATGAGCTAAAATTCAACGAAATCGGCGTGAAGGACGTGCTCATCTACGGCACGGTGTACGGCCCACTGTGGCTGGCGGTTCTCATCGGTGCAACGGCGTACACATTCCTGAAGGGACCAAATCTGAAAGAATTCATGGGTTGGAAGGCGTAAGGTTAAAAACAATTCGGCGCGCGCCTTATAACCCCTTTCCTCAATTCTGAAAACATGCCGAAGCGAGTTAAGATTATAGCGACCATCGGACCGTCATCCGCAAACGAGGAAACCATGAGAAAGATGTACGAGGCAGGAATGGACGCCATGCGCATAAACATGAGCCACGGCGACTACGATGAGCACCAACCAAAGATCAACATGTGGAGGGATATAGCCCCAGAAAAGCCCATTATTCTGGATCTAACCGGCCCATCAATACGTACGCGCATTGCCGAGCCAATAACGGTCAAGGAGGGCCAAAAACTAGAGATAGGGAAAGATTTTGACGTATCAAGACCCATACAAGACGCCGTCGTCCCCGGAGACACGATACTCATAGATGATGGCACGGTCACCCTTGAAGTAGAAGAAGTGCGGGGGAATAAAATAGACGTCGTGGTTACGGTCGGAGGAACGATAAAGAACAACAAGAGTGTAAACGTGCCAGGTGCAGAGATACACTACGACGTACCCACGGAAAAGGACCGAAAGGACATACTCTGGGGGATAAAGAACGACGTAGAGATATTCTTCGCGAGCTTCGTCAATTCTGCGGAAGATATAATACAGATAAAGCGATTCCTGGAGGATCACGGATCCGACGCATGGGTGTTTGCAAAGATTGAATCCAAGCGAGGCGTTGCCAACGCAAAGGAGATTATACGTGTGGCGGACGGTATCGTTGTGGCGCGCGGCGACCTTGGTGTAGAGATTCCGCTGGAGAGAGTGCCTCGCGTCCAGAAGGACCTCATAGCCCTTGCGAGGAGGTACGGCAAGCCCGCAGTAGTCGCAACGCAGATGCTCACAAGCATGATTGACAACCCGTTCCCCACACGCGCCGAAGTGTCTGACATAGCGAACGCCGTATACGACGGTGCCTCCGCCCTGATGGTATCCAACGAAACGGCAGTGGGCAAGTATCCCGTAGATGTAGTCAAAACGCTATCTCGAATCGTCGTGGCGAATCAGGACGAAGTTGTGCCCCTGGACGGCGTGGAATGGGAGGAAGACGCGGACGCCGTGGCATACTCCGCCATAAAACTCGTTGAGCAGATGGATGCGAAGTACATAATAACACCCACGAGCACGGGCCGCTCCCCACGCAAGATATCGCGCTTCGTACCACGCGCAAACATCCTCGCAGTCTCCGACAATCCCCGCCTCCTGCGCAAGGTTCAACTCATGTATGGCACAGAAACGAAGGTCGTAGAAGACCCCCCCGCATACTCCACGTTCATGCAGCTTGTTGAGGCGCTACGCAAGGAGGGCCGCGTGAAAGCAGGGGAAAAAATCGTCGGTGTGAACGTAGCAAGAAATGGCGGAACACATACGATACGCGTCACAAAGGCATGAGACGCAAACTGTGGGCTACACGCCCCAGCGGAGAAAATCCATGCACCCAAGGTGGCGAAAGCCGCCCCTTTGGCACCACTTCTTTTTTCAATATCCGTCCGAGAACGCAATCAACGTCGTCACAGTAGTGCATGAACGTGTATGCCCTGCCGATCTCCCAGGGCGTGTGGGCATCAGAAGACCCAAGAGTGGGGAGATTGTGGGCTATGGCGTATGCAAGGGCTCGCTCGTAGGGCTTCCAAGAAAGATATCGCGCGTTCAGCACTTCTACCGCTGTACGCTTGCGGGGCCCATAATCGTAGTTCAAGAGAAGCGCAGATTTTCGGCGGAACTCGTCAAAGGGGTGGGGAATAACAACGATGCCGCCCTGCTCAAGAATGCGATCCGTTGTTTCCTCTGGCGAGAGGCCTGCAGGAATCTCCTCCGTGATACCAAGGCCTATGAGCTCGCCGTGAGTGGTTCTGATCTCCTCGCCGGGAATAACGAGAATATCATCACTCTGAACGACGGTGAGACGGTTGTGATCCGTTACGGCGATAGCACCCAATCTCTGTTTCTTGGCAACGCGCAGAAGATGTTCGGGAGACATCCAGCCGTCCGGGGAGTACCAGCTATGCGTGTGCAGATCCGCCCTCACGTAAGAAATAATGTGCCCGAGTTTAAATAAAGCCATTTAAAACCAACGCAGGAATAGGAATATTGCCAAGGATTTTGGAATGGTCGGGGTAGTGTAGCCTGGCTAGCACACGGGACTGTGGATCCCGTAGCCCGGGTTCAAATCCCGGCCCCGACCCTCAAACGCCGGTTGAACCGGCAGGGGTGAGCGGTGATCCCCTGTCCCTCCACCGGCGCACATTTATACAACAAATGCGTATTCTCATCGTGAAGGAGTGGGGCGTGCGAAAAACAAGGAAATTCATCACGGAGCAGCTAGATGAAATAAACAGCAGGTGGGCACCGTCCAAGATTGTAAAGAGCCGAAACGGCCCATATCACATATTATTTCTAAAACCGCTGGAAGAGGATGAGCACCGCGCAGTTTCCGACGCCGTGAGGACAATCGCCGAGCTACAGAAGATATACGCAGAGCAGTTCGCCAGAACTGATGCAAAGGTGATCCCCGCACCGATCATGGCGAGCTTTGTCATGGGCGTTAGGGAATCCCCACACACATACCCGTTCAGACTCACCGTACCCCTACCGACATGGGATTTTCCGCGGGCTGCAGCGATGCACAAAAACCGAACGGGCAAAAAGACGCAAATACGCCAGATTGCAAGCAACACAGGATACGCACGCATAGGAAGCTACATAATCCCAATAAAATGGTGGAGAAAGGCAGATGCAAAGGTGCTTTGGGCAGCTCAGAACGTAGCAGAGCGTCACGGACTCCCCCCACACCTAGCTAGCGGAAATACTGACGAATTTGCAGCTGCTGCCGCGATCATGCGCGAAAACAAGGATTGGAAGATGGCAAGGAATGTGTTGATAACCGCACCATCCCGCGTAAAAACACGGACGACAAAGAACATAGGGCCACAGATAACCGAACTGGACTTCATAGCCGTCGGATCAAACTGGAAGAACATACACGTAGGCGAGGTCAAGGGCGTGGGGCCAGAGACTGAGCGGAGGTGGGACGATATTGTGGTGCATAAAGCGATAACGCTGACGCCAGCAATGGAAATGCTCGCCCAGCGTATGGGGCTGAGGCGAAGACGACTCTTCCCACACTTCGCAGTGGTCAGCAGATGGGAACACATATCCACGGATCTCGCAAACAGAGCGCTGATCACGCTGAAACCACAGGAAACGTTCAGACGACTAGAGGCTCATGCGGTGTGGCCATCTGGTGACACACTCCTCATGCGGCGATTCAGGGAGCCGATATGGTGAGAATATGGCAACAATCGCAGACGTATCAAAGGCAGTAAAGAAGGTAACAGGAGATCTTCTGGAAAACGGCTGGGAACCGTGGCGAGCAACGCATATAGAGAAAGAAGCATACTCCATTCTCTTCACGCGGACAGACACGGAGAAAAGGCAGGCGCTAGTATCAGCAGTTAGGGCAATCGCAGCAATACAGAACAGGGTGGCCCGCACGGGCTGGCGGCACGCACCTCTGGTCATTGTGTTCCCCATATCCGATTTTCGGCTGAGTGTCTTCATACCCGCCCACGCGCATGTGCGAGGCAAACACATATGCAAAATACGCGGAATTCCGCTCCGAACGTACGCAAAGGCAGACCGCAAGATTGCCCAAGTGCTGTCGAAAAACTTCACCGATGAGACGATGCATCTAGCAAGCACAAGCGTTCACGAAAGCCTCGCGGCATTGGCGTGGTACTACGCAACGGAGCCAGATACGATGGCAAGAAATGTAGAAGTAACCGTACCAACACCGTATCCAGACGTCATACGATATCGTTCGCGCATGTTCCGGGACTACGGAGTGACAATCGGGGAATTTGACGGAATCGGGGTGTTCGGCAATCGCGTGCGCATAATGGAGGCAAAAGCTGCAAATGGCGGGCCGAGACGGTGGACGTACATCATCCGCCACAAGATCATGTCATACTCGGGAGCGGTACCGAGGTTGGGGCGAAATGTGCGCGCAGACCTCGTGGTAACAAGCAATAATATAGAACTTGCCGAAGCATTCGCCAGGGAGGCAAAAACGCTCACAACGAATGTAAACTTCCTTGCCGATGTGTATGCGGCGTGGGTGGAGGATGACGTCAGATGGGAGCGCGTGTAACTGTGAAGAAAAACCCCCGGAACATCGTAATAATCACCCCAATCGTTGTGCTAAAGTACAGGCGCGACTGGAACCTGCGGAAGATCTTCTGGGAGTTCGCGCTCACGTGGAAGGCATTTCTCCACGGCATAAGTACGATGCCCGTTTTGTTCGGTCCAATAATTGTGCGAAGGACGATCGGTGGAACGCTGCTGACAAGGGCAAACATTAACGAGGCGTGGAGGCAAGCGCTAGAAGCAATCGCCGAGATCTCCGCGGCGAACATAGAGCACCTTGAAGTGCGGCACCCTCAATACCATATGATCGTGAAAAAAGATGGAACCGTAGCCATCATAGATTTTGAGCGTGGCAAATTAACAAGAAGAACAAAGAACATCCCGCGATTCGTGGTGTGGCTCCTTGAAAGGGGAATAAGCCCCGATGATGTAGATACCGCCATTAAATCGCTGAAATACGTAAAGGAGCATGAGAAGAAGGGTGCGGAAAAATCCATCAGCTACCATCGGAATAGACGTAGGACGCAATCCGCTCGGCAATAGCATCGATCTGATCCACACCCAACGGTTGTTTTTCGCTGAAGGAAACGTAGTCCACAATCCGATCGCCAAGAATGGCACGAATCTTCTGCTCGGCACCAGACCACGCCTTTGCCTCCAGCACGAAGACAGGTTTCCCATCCAAAAGCCCCTTGTCCAAGATCGTCTCCAAGAAATAGCGCACAGGCGGAAAAACGTGGCTATCATAGGTGGGATACGCCACTACAACTATATCCGCGCCAAGGACGAAGGTCATCGCATAGGACCAATCCTCACGGGACATGTCCAGCGTGTCAACAACCACACCCCTGGCTTCAAGGGCAGCAACGAGCGCATCCACCTTGGAGAATACACCGCCATACATGGACCCGTAGAGAACAAGAACACGCCCCTCCTTGTGCTCCGAGCTCCAGTCGTCGTAAAGATCCAGGATTTGGTTCAATGAATCGCCAGAATAGATAACCCCGTGGCCAGGCGCGAGGATTTTCGGGTGTAAGGATCGGATCTTGCCCGTGGCAGAGTTTACAAAATTAGAATACTTGGAAAGGACTGTAACGTAGTAGCGCCGAGCCTCCAGGAGGTATCCATCCCAATCATCGGTCTTCAAGTCGGGATACGCGCCGTATGCCCCAAAAAGATCGCATGTGAACGCAACCCCGTCCTGAGGAACATATGTAACCATAGTCTCCGGCCAGTGGGTCCACGGCGTCATGATGAAGCGGAGCGTCACGTCACCGAGGGAAACCTCATCACCGTCGCCTACGGGAAGAACATCTCCTGGAAGATTAAACAGCGTTGCTCCAGTCTTTGAGATGACAACGCGTGCGTTGGGAAGGTATTCTAGAAGATCGCGGAGAGAGGATGAGTGATCTGGCTCCATGTGGTTAATTACGACATATTTCACGCTCTCAAGGTCCACAACCTCGCGCAGAGCGGAGAGATACTCATCAAAGAAGGACTCATGAACTGTATCAACGATTGCCGCACCATCCGAGCCAAGAACAACGTAGGAGTTATAGTTCACTCCATCGTCCAGTGGCCAGAGGGACTCAAAGAGATCCGTTTCGCGATCAACGACGGGGATTGCAAACACGTGATCGCTCAGCCTAACTGCCATGAAGGAAGAAGATTGGAGCGTATTTTAATCATTTGTAGAAAACGACAGCAGCGTAGTCCACCACGTTGTCGTAGTCCCCAGTCACATCACCGCTGTTTCCGAAGGCAAGAAGCTCCGCTTTCGCACCCAGTCGGCGCGCATGCTCCATGGCCACCATAATCGGGCCGATACCGCATGCTGATACGTCATTGTGCACCACGTAGTTGTAGAACCCATCCACGTCTAAACCAAGGATGTAGCGAATCGCTTCCATGTCCTTCTTCCGCCCAACGTCCGCAGGAACGTAGTGTGAAAAGTCTGAGGACGCAATAAAGAGTGTTCCTGCCGGCAAAGACGCAGCCAGATCCCTTGCCGCATCAGGGGCCTGATACATCATAGTGACTGGTACGAAGGAAAAATCCCCGTAAATGCGCTGAAGGAAGGGCAACTGCACCTCGACAGAGTGCTCGTAGTGGTGTGCATCGGTATCAGCTACTGCGAAGGACGAACGTGAAAGTATGTGCTCCACAGCGCTCTCATCTATGGGCACATCACCCAGCGGAGTTTCCCACACACCAGACGGCCAGACAGAGACTGCAGCACCGTAGCCCGTGTGGTTCGGCCCAGCAATCACAATATGCTCGGGCCGGATGGTGGCCAGGGCCTTGTATGCATGCGCGGCAATGGGACCAGAATATACATAACCGGCATGGGGCACAATCGCAGCCACGTAATCCCGTGTGGGATAGTCCGGAACAGACGCCAAGAACGAATCCACAATCTCAGACAGTTCAGCAGGAGAAGAAGGATAAAAGAGCCCGGCAACCGCCGGAAACCGTCTCAACGCCGACCACCCTCAAACTCACTGAGGGGCACGTTAAACTCGTCGTAGCTCTTGATAATCCCCTTGTTCAGAAGATACTCGCGCGCAAGGAGCCAGTAGATGAGAGCAAGTGCGCGCTTACCCCTGTTATTCCCGGGGATCACCAGATCGATGTTCTGGAAGGTGTTGTTCGTGTTGCAAATGGCCACGACAGGGATGCGAATCTTGGCAGCCTCATCAACCGCCTCACGGTCTGCGATGGGATCAGATACCAGAATGACTGCAGGCTCAAGAAACTCCCGCGCTTGGGGGTTCGTGAACGTGCCGGGAATGAAACGACCAACGATGGCCTTCGCCCCGATGGTCTCTGCAAACTTCTTCGCCGCGCGCTGGGCATACTTGCGGCGGGCTACCACCACGATGTCGCCGGGCTCGTAGTTCGCCAGGAACTTGCCCGCCATGCGAATACGCTGGTCGATTTTCTGAATGTCCATAACATTCAAACGGTCGGGGCGGGTCTTGAATATGAACTTACGCATAAATCCGGTCCTAAAAACAGTACCAATGTGGATTCCAGAGGACAGATACTGCTCTACTGGAACGAGCAGCCCAGAGTCCTTACGTGGAGCCTTCTTTGCCTTTGCTTCTGCCAATTCATACACCTCCTTCTGGGCAACGGGGTAAACCCCGCCACCCCTGCGCTACGATTGGACGAGCAAAAAATATAAACTCAGCAGCAGCCACCCATGCTGGCGCGAGACTAACCGCCCGTCTGCGACAGGCGATTATGCAAGAACATCAAGTAATGGCCAGCTAAGCGCACGGAGTGCGCGCATGCTGGACG
>JAADDH010000069.1 GCA_013154035.1 Candidatus Iainarchaeum sp.
AGTAGGTCAGAGGCTGGAGAAGACTAAACGCGCAGCTCTACAATATCTCCATCTGCCAGTACGTAGTCCAGCCCTACAGTCTGGCCGGGAAAGCGGGTGGACCCCCACACCCGTGCCTGTTTTATTTCCTTGTTTGGGAAGATGCGCTCCGCGATATCCGCAACTGTGCTTCCGGCCCGCAGAACTATTGGCTCCTCAGATGGTTTGCCCCGTGGCGGCTTGGTGTATACGCGGATTAGCCCAAGTGCCTTGAAAATATCTCTTTTTGTGCCATCTATATCGTCGTTTCGGAAGAGTATTTTGTTCACGTTTGGGATTGCATTAAACGCATCTATGTGCTTCTTTGGGGCCTGTTCCGCCTTTGTTCCTATGAGTATTGCAGGTAGGAAGCGCGCGGATTCGTTTATGGCGAGCATAAATTCCTCTGGCGTCGTGTGCTCTAAGAACGTAATCACCGCGTTGTGAATGCCATACGTCTGAAGGATATCCTGGTATAGCCGACGGTCACCCTCCATGAACGACTCGCCAATGAACTGATATCCCCCAGAATACTTCCGTTCGACGCGGACATTTGGCGGTCGTTTGTTGAGAAAGATGTCTTCGTCGCGGAGGAACTCCACGAGGGTTTTCACCTGTCTGATCGGATCCTGCGTAAGGTCTATTACGAGGGCCACGGCGTCTGTGGAACGTATTGTGGCAAGACCGATACGCCCCATCTTCGATTCGCCATACCCCTCAAAGTACGACGGAATCTCAACGAGCTGAACCTTGCCACCGTCTGCGACCAACATCCCGGGCGTGGGCTCGGTGGTGGCAAGGGGGTACTCCGTGGGCTTTACCGGGGCGTTAGTGAGCTTGGACAAAAGATACGTCTTTCCTGAGTTTGGAAAGCCGAAGAGAACCGCCTGAAATCCATCCTTTGGAATGATACGTATGCCGCCTCCGCCGGACTTGCGCTCCTTCTCCTTTTGCAGATCCCTCTTCAGTTCTGCGAGACGCCGGAAGAGCTGAGCCCTCAAGTTTTCTGCACCCTTGTGCTTGGGCATATACTTTATGGCTTCCTGAAGCGCCTGTATTTTCTCCTTTGTAGTTCTCGCGGCAGAATACTTCTCCATTGCTAGTTCGAACTCTGGCCCCGCGTTTATGGGCATCGGCTCGCCTCCAACACCCAGAGCGTCTCGTAGAAATATCTCCGCTCGCTGATCCGTCGAGTGACAAATCCGAGGTCGGACAGTATCGCATCTGTTTTTTCTGGATCGTTCAGGCTGCTCTGCACCAGGAGCAACACTCCGTCTTTTTCCAGGTAGTTCGGGAACTGCACGAGGAATCTATCCAGAACTGCGCGCCCATCCTTGCCGCCGCTCCATGCTGGATCATAGTCCGGATCCGATTCCGTGCCCGGGAGGTAGGGCGGATTGAAAGTAATGATATCATACGTGCCGTCCACGCGTTCAAAGAGATCTGACTGTATAGTTCTGACCCACACACCCTCAGCCTCCGCGTTCCGCCGTGTACAGTCCAGCGCAAGGGGGTTAATGTCCACTGCAGTAACGTGTGCACCACGAAGAGCGGCGTTTACTGCGAGGATTCCCGTTCCCGTACCCATATCAAGCACGCGCTTTCCGGCAAGGGGCAAGGAAAGCAGGGCATCTAGGAGCATGTATGAATCGTCCTCTGGTTTATAGACGCCATTACAAGGTGCAATCACTCTATCAGCACCTCTACTACCTTCCCCATTCTTCTGGCGAATTTGAGGCGCTCGCCCAGCGGTGATGTCTTCTTCACCTTTGCGATCCCCTTTGAGTTTACCTTTGCGCTGCCAAGGATCTCCTCATCTACGACGAAAGTCACTGTTTTGCCGCGGTACCGTTTGCCGACATTTACGACGACGTATTTTGGTGTTTCCTCTATCTTTGCGCGGATCGTGCTCCCTTTCGTTTCTGGCATTCCCTCGTATGGTTTGACGTCAATGGGCAGACCGATCCTCTCCTCAAGGGCGGAGATCCGTGTTCCTCCCCGCCCAATGATATGAGGGATATTGTCGGGATCCGCGTATAGCACGACTCTGCCCTTTTTGACTTCTACGTCGAAGGGCACGTCCAGTTGTCGCTCCAACTCCGCTTCTATTGATCGCTTTGCGTGCTGCTCCAGTGGTGTTTCCTTCTCTTCGCTCACCGGAACGACGAATGTCTCCTCGCCGTAGGTATATATCTCGAACTCCAGCTTGTTCGTTTCGAACTCACGCACCTCGACTACGGGGCGGGCAAGATCGTCGTCTTTCATTCCAGAGGGCACCTTGACTACAAGATCCAAGCGATACACCTTTGCAATATCTCCAGCCTCTATGTATATGACCGTATCTACGACCTGCGGGATGATGCCCAGCTCGAGCCTGCGGACGAATCGCTGAATCGCCTCGATGGGATTAGATGCGTGGACGACGCCTATCATCCCGACTCCTGCCATGCGCATGTCCGCAAAGATTTCAAAGTCCCTAGTCTTGCGCACTTCATCGTACACCGTGTAGTCGGGGCGTAGGAGTAGAAGAACGTCTCCCGTATTCTCCATATCTCCCTCTAGGGGTGCATATTGGGATATGAGCTCATTTACCTGCAGGTCGCGTGGCGACTCCATTGTCTTTACAATCTTGCCTTTGCTCGCATAGAACTCTGCAAGGGCCTGCGCGAATGTGCTTTTTCCCGCACCCGGCGCGCCAGCAATGAGAATACCCTCCGCATGCTGTTCAAGGCGTTCTCTGAGCTTCTCCGAGATTGTGTAGTCGTCCAATGTTGCTTTAATGAGTGGGCGGACGAGAGTTATCTCCCACGCATCGGAAAACGGGGGATGGGCGATGACGATACGGTAGTTCTTGTACTGAACAACGGTTGCGCCCTCGTATTCTCTTTCGATGTAGGCATCTGGCTCGCTGGTTGCCCGTTCTATGATCTCCATGGCGATCTTTTTCACATCCTCTTCGCTCATGGGCGTGTCGCGTATTTTAACGAGTTTGAACTTGCCTGGTTTGCCCTTCTTTGCCATGGGTGGTACGTTGGCGCGGAGATGAACGGACATCGTGTGGTTATCAAAGAATTCCTCAAAGCTCGGTACCCCACTTGCCTTTTTGGCCCGGACGCGGATAACCTTTAGTCCATACGCCTCAGCAACGTCTGCCTGCACGCGGTCCGCTGTGACGAGTGTTGCCTGCTCTTGAAGCGCAACGTCGCGTATCTTTGCATCCACCAGTCCGAAGCGAGAGAAGCGAATGTCCTCCGGCGAGGGGCGATCGCCTGCAAAGCGCAGCTTGATCTTTCCCGCGGATGCGAGGGTCTGGAGATGCTTGATCTCTTCCAGTCCGACGAAACCCTTTTCCTTCTTGCTATTTGCTTGTATTTCCAGCTCGGCAACCGCAGCATTTGGAACGATTACTTCCGCACCCACCCAGTCGCCCTCCTGGATGCGCTCGCTAACCGCGCGGTTGATGAGGGCCGATGTGTCAGGGACCAACTTCATAACCATGTATAAAAACTGCCGCGAAGGGGATATTAAAGGCGATGATGACGCCTTGCCCCACTGACGGGTGAGGATACCTTTCAGCACTGAGCCTATCTCCCGAAAATAGTTACCGCGAGTATTCCTGGCACTTCCCGCATCTTGCCGTTGATCTGGACATCTGCCGTGCCCCTCGCATACGCTACGCCGTAGTACTTGTATCCAGGATAGTTGATGGAGTGCAGGTAGTCAAATACGATGACATCTGCCGTGTATGGATCGTATTCAAACTCTGGGGCAAGCATACCTTCCCATGCGAGTTTGCTCATTGACGACGATGCTCTGAGGTCGCATGCATTCCAATCATCGGTTTTCAAATAGCAAGCCAGCATTTCATTTGCCTCGTCCGCGAGTGTGCGGGAATATGTGATGAACTGGCGGTTCAAGAAGAATGCAAACCAGCGATCCAGGAGTGCATAGTTCACATCCTCTGTTCGTGAAATCTCTGCACAATTCACCGAGTCAACAAGGCCATCCGGGGAGTAGATGTTTATCTCTAATATTGGCTCACCAAAGAGATACGTTCCGCCTTTGCAGTATCCAGAAATGGGAATCATGGGCGGATTCTGATCTAGGACATAATACTTCCCCCGCAGCTTAATAATCGCTACGGCGTGATCTGTATCCCCTTTGAGATCAACGTATGCCACATACGCATTATCGTAGCCGAGTGCCCTCATCATGGTTGCAGTGAACACCGCATAGTCTCCGCAGATTCCTGACCGCTTACTGAGGAACTCCTCGGGTGTGTACGTGTTGATCTCGCCGTAGTCCGCCTCTTCTGCCCTATACGTATCATACCTTGTGTTATCTGCCAGCCAGCGCAGGACATAATACGCATCCCATTTCTCGCCGCGCAGATCACGCCAGGTGACATTCTTGGGCCGTATCTTTGTGTAGTAGTATTCTCTCAGACTCGTGAGAAGCGTGTTTGACTCTACAGACCGTGCAAATACTTGAACGAAGTTGGGGACATCTGTTGCAATTGTGTCTGGAGCGTATATGTTGCCGGCGTTCTCGTCAGCGTAGTTGCCCGCAATGGTTTCGTTCGCAGTTGTAGCCTTGAGGATGCTGCCAAGCCCTCCACCGGCGATGATCGCTCCGAGCATGCCCCCGATTATTGCGACAACAAACGCAACGATTATCGCGGACTTGAGAAGGTTACTCGTTTTATCCTTGCCGTCCTCGCAGTGAACCTCGGACAACACTGGACCAGAACTGGTTGGTTGAGTTTGTCTGATTGGTATGTAAATTACCCTTCGGTTACGGTGATCGGCGCTCACGGGGGCTGCTGGGGAGCGAGAACCGTTTTCAAGGAATTTTTCCAGTGCGCGAGCATACTCCTCGTCTCTTTTACGCAAATCTTCCCAGAACTTTGCAGTATACTGCGGGCAGGGGTGCCCCTCCTTGCGCCACTCCTGTTCAATAATGTCTCCGATACGTGGGTCCTTCGTCAGCTTCTGATACTCGTCAAAAGTCATAACAAGCTTGGGAATGACATGCTTCTCGCAGAAATACTCCCCGCAGTAAGGGCAGCGGTGAAGCGTCTTCTCAGATGGGTCGCTGTTCCGTACCTTGCAGACCGGACACGGCCCGCGGCGAACGTCTTCGCTACCTTCTGTACCCACAGTATAATTGGCACAACAGAATATATAATGGAAACTACTGAGTCGTTTATAACGATTTGCGTGCGGATTTGCACATGGAGGTTCGTGTGTATCGTATTACGGACAAGGCTAAAGCAAGGGAAGTTCTGGATCGGGATGAAGTGAAGCGTGTGGGGTATATCCAGCGGAACGGTGCATCTTTGGGCGTCGGCGAGGGTGATTACGTATACATTAAGGCGGACAATGCAGTCTTCCAGATTCTTGAAGAGTCCGGCGCATTTGAGCGACCAGAGAATGAAGATGAGATCATAAAGAAGATCGAAGAGGAGCAAGAGGCAGCTATGGGTGGCGTCGGATTCTTGGGGATGTAGCCTCCTGCTCTACACCCCACGCTCTTTTTGTAAGAGCGGAGACGTCGCGAACAAGGTTGTATTTCAGCAGGCCGTCTCTCGTTCGCGGAGCTTTCTTGGGAATTGTATCGGGATGGTAAGCGCTCCATAGTGATCCCGTGTTTGTGCAACGCATCTGCGATGCGCTCGAAGTATTTTCGATTCTTTGGCAGGCTGCTCATAAAAATAGATGTAAGGGAAGGGTTTTTCAACGGGTGTGCTCCCTGCCCCACTTCTCCAGGGCCTTGCGGAGTTCCTCGTGATCTTTTGCATAGTCCTCTAGGCTCATGCCCTCCCGGACGGCCTCGGCAGCCTGGCGCATAGCCTTCGCACCAGCTTCCGTACCGTCAGGGTGCCCGTGCACCCCACCGCCTGCCTGAATAATCACATCGTTGCCGAAGATTTCCACGATGTCTGGCACAAGACCGGGGTGCAGGCCGCCAGAGGCCACGGGGAACGTGGGCTTGATGTGGTAAAACTCGTCGCGAACGGCGTGCACGTTATCCAGCACGTCTTCCTTGCCCTCCGCCATCTTGCCCACTGCCGTTCCCACGTGCAGCTGGTCCACACCAAGCATACGGTATATCCTCGCTAGTGCAGCCATCTTGATGCCGTGCTTTGGGTTCTTCGTTATTGCACCATGCATGGCCCTGTGCGCGTGGATAATAAACTCGAAGCCGTAGTTGCGGAAAGCCTCTACCGCGGAGAATCCGAGGACAACGACGTCGAGCATAACGTACTCGTTGCCGGCATCTTCAACCATCTCCGCGCGCCGGATCATCTCATCCCACGGGGCAGTGATGTTTACCATATAGCCCTTCTTCTCGCCAGTCTCTTCCTCTGCCTTGTCCTTTGCCTCCATCATCTTGTAGAGGCGGTCCTCAAACTTACAGAACTGCTGGCCCACAAGGTTCTCATCGTCCTTCACGACGTCAAGTCCGCCGCGCCAGGCGTGATATGCAACCTCCGCGAACTTGTCAGGGGGCAAACCGACCTTTGGCTTGACTATTGTCCCCAGAAGCGGGCGATCATAGACGCCAAAGAACTTTCGCACGCCATCTATGCCGTAGAGCGGACCTTTATATGCATTGACAATTTCCTCTGGCCAGTCAACCCAGATAAGGCGCAGGTTCTTGGCCGCCTTCATGCCGAAAATGTTTCCCGCAATGCCCGCAAGAATGCCGGGCATGTTCGCCGCTTCGAAGCCGTATGCAGGATATGCGATCTTAATAATGCCGGATTCCTTGTCCATCTCGAAGACGTGTGGCCTCAGAGTCTCGTAAATTTCGGGGAGCATCGTTTTGATATCCGTCCACGTGCCGATGGATGATTCAGCGGCCACCTTGTTTGCCGCGCTCTCAAATGTCTCCTCTGGGTGGGGTTCAAGGTAAAAGGTAGCAATAACGTCGCTCTCCTTTGGAGTGTAGCCCAGATCAATATAATCGTAGTCGGTCATGCTACTACAACAGAACTCTCGTTTATATTAGTTGAGGTTCGTCTTTCGTATATGGAACGCGACGAAGAGAAGGAGCGAATTAGAGCGATAATTTCCGCGCTTTTGGGAAACGGGGAGGTTCAGTACATGCCTTCCAAGCAAACGGTTGAAAGCATCATTGATCAACTGATTAAGGAGGGGAAAATTCCGCCGCGGGAAAAATGGGCCGAATTAAAAGAGATGGAAGAGAAGGGATCTAGCGGTTCAGCTCCCCGCGAAGGATCTGAATAGCCTTTTTGGGGTCCGCCTTTCCCTTCGTTTTCGCAACAATCTGGCCCACGAGGAAGTTTAGCGCTTTCTTTTCCCCGTTCCGATAGTCTGCTACAGCATCTGGGTTTGCAGCGATGATCTCCCTTGCTATCGCCCGGATCTCATCCTCGCTGAGAAGCTCCTGCGCCTTCGGAACGAATGTAGGATCATCGAGGACTTTACGTAAATAATCCACATATACCGGCTTTGTTATCTTGCCGCTGAAGTAAAGGTCTGCAAGCGATTCTAACCGCTCAGGCTTTTGGATATCTGATAGATACTTATTTCGGTAATTCAGCTCCCCACGCAGGTTCAGGCAAAATGCAGTTGCGTTCTTGACGCCCACGCGGTCGGCAAGGGACTCAAAAAGATCGCCCAATCCCTTGTCCAGAACGAAGGTCCACGCCGCGCTTTCGTCGATTCCATACTCGCTAACAAGGCGGTCCTTCTTCTGATGGGGGAGTTCTGGCATCTGGGCGCGGAGTTGCTCCACGAGCGCAGGGTCTATGTGGTATGGCGGAATATCTGGATCGGGCATGTATCTATAGTCCTCTGCAGTCTCTTTCTCGCGCAGGCTGACCGTAACTCCGCGAACTTCGTCCCAGTGGCGTGTCTCACGGGTGATTTTTTTACCCATTGCCAGCATGCGCTTGTGCCGGGCAATCTCATACTTCAGCGCACGGACTACGCCGTGAATGCTGTTAATATTCTTTACCTCGACACGCTCGCCACCCTCAATGCTCACATTAGCGTCCACGCGGAATCCGATCTGGGGATATAGGATCACGTCCAGGTAGTCAAGAACAGCACGCAGATGTTTCAGAAAATCTCTTGCTTCTTCCACTGACGTCATATCGGGCTCCGTGACGATCTCTATGAGCGGCACACCGGAACGGTTGTAATCCACGGTTCCATCTCGCAGTTCATAACGCCCGGGATCTTCCTCTATGTGAATTTCGCGTATCCTCACGCCAGCAAGTTCTCCATCTACCGCAAAGGGCTCGGATGTGCGCTGATAGTTGCTGGGAAGATCTGGGTAGAAGTAGTGCTTCCGCATGAAACGTATGGGCTCTGTGCGAATCTTGCAGTTCAGTGCAAGTGCAACGAGAACTGCCTTGCGGATAACTTCTTCGTTGATGCCATTGGGTTTTGAACCTGGCTGGGCGGTGCAGACCGGGCAGACGTTTGTGTTCGGCTCGACATCGAGGAAGTTTGTGGGGCATGTGCAAAAGAGCTTTGACTTTGTTTTCAGCTGAACGTGAATTTCAAATCCTATTCTGACCATTGTTTACCCTCCTTCTCGAAGAAGCGCACCGCTGAGACTAGAAGTGGATCCGAATAGCGCGGGCCCATGAGCTGCGCGCCAATTGGCAAATCCCCATACCATCCTGCAGGGAAAGAAATTGCTGGAATGCCTGCAAGGTTTGCAGGCACCGTAAGGGCGTCTGCCATATACATCTTCACGGGATCGTTTATGCGTTCCCCGAGTTTAAACGGAAGTGTGGGAACCGTTGGTGAGAGGATCATATCCACTTGCTCAAATGCTTTTTTGAACATCCTGACAATGGTCGCGCGGGCACGAAGGGCGAGACGATACCACTCGGCATTCTTTGCCATGGAAATGAACGTGCCCATGATGATTCTCCGCTTTATCTCCTTTCCGAAGCCTTCATCCCGGCTCTTCGCCACGACGTCATATAGCGTCTGTGCGTCTGTACGGTGGCCGTATTTAATTCCATCGAACTTCTGCATGGCGGATGCAAACTCGGGATACATAACTAAATAGTATGCGGGGAATGCCGTCCATATGTCGGGTAAATCCACTTCAACAACTTCGACGCCCTTTGATTCGTAGAATTTTAGCACGTGCTGGATCGTTTTTACTACTGGTGCCTCCGCACCGTCAAGCAGTTTATCGCTGAATCCGATTCGAACGGAACCGGGGTCGAACTTGTCTAGCGATCCAAGGAAACTCAACTGCACCTTTGCACTAACGCGATCTCTCGGATCATACCCATGTATTACGTCCATTGCAAGGGCGATGCCATAGGCGTCCGAAGCCAACGGCCCCGGGACATCTAGACTCATTGCGAGGTCGGCAAGCCCATACCTGGAAACAAGGCCATACGTGGGTTTGAGCCCAACGACACCATTAAAGCTGGCTGGGTTCCGTATGGATCCACCAGTATCTGAACCGAGGGCAAGATCCACGATTCCTGCTGCCACCGCGGCGCCGGCTCCCGATGAAGACCCGCCAGGCACATATTCGGGGTTTCTCGCGTTGCGCGTGGGGCCAAAATAGGACGTCTCGCCGGAGGATCCGCAGGCAAATTCGTCCATATTCAGTTTCCCAAGGATCACCCCATTGTTCTCGAATATGCGTTCAACAGGCGTGGCGGTGTATGGGGGAACGTAGTTCTCGAGCATCTTTGACGCGCAGGTCATGCGCACGCCCTTTATGGCAAAATTATCCTTGATTCCCCAAACCAGGCCGTAGAATGCCTCGCCCTTCTCCTGACGGACGAGACTGTCAATGTTTTTTGCCTGCTCGCGGGCCTGATCAAGCGTTGGCGTGATGAATGCGTTCAGTTCGGGCTCGCGCTCTTCGAAGATTGCTATTTTCTCCTCCAAATGCTCGGAGGGAAGAACCTCGCCGTTACGGATTTTCTCAAGGGTTTCCTCCAACATGGGCATCACAGGTTTGGCGGAACCTCGGCGTAGCGGCCCCGCTTTTTAGGAAACTGTGCAACGATGGCATCGGGGTCGGAAAACGGAATCGCGGCATCCTCGCGAAATTCATCCTCTGCGTCTGTAGTAGAGAGCAGTTCCTCGTCTACGAGGGGCAGTTCTCTCGCGCGCGCAAGGAGCTCCAGAATCTCATTGAACTGTGGAAGGAGTTCGTTGATCTCGTCTTCGGTGAGCGCAATGCGAGCAACCTTTGCAATATGCTCCAGATCTTCCCTCGAAATAACCATACCTTATAATTCCGTTGGGTTTCGTTTAAAATACCGATGATGACATCGGCAGTGTGGGGCCGGTGCCCGAAGCCCGCTACTGAGGACTCTGCTCATCTTCAAAGAACGCGACACCAAAAGATCCCCATCCGAAATGCGCGCCGATTGCTGGATCTGCGGGAATGAGCTTCACGTTCTTGCCAGTACCTCGAAGGGCAGCATATATTTTGCGAGCGGGAGCACTTTCGCCAATCTCCCCCACAAGAATGTTGTTCTGCCCTCTGGTGACGTCTAGCATCGCTTTCACCGCAGCATCTATGCCTCGCACTGTGCGCCAGAGGTGCACCCTCGCATCCACGACGTGGAAGATTGGGTGGAGATCAAGAAGTCTGCCAATCTTACCAACGATGCGGGGTATTCTTCCCGAACGCGTGGCGGACTCCATATCCGTAACGACAAGATAGAGGCGCGCCCTTGGGAGGAGCTTCTCCAGTTCTTCATATGCACGATCAAGGGGCGCCCCTCTTTCAGCCAGATCCACTGCACGCTCTACAAAGATTCCCGCTCCCACGCTACTTGTCTCAGTATCAAAAACACGAATCGTGTATCCATTCTTGGCAAGCATTCGTGCTGCGATGCGCGCGGATTGCACTGCACTGCTGTAGCTGGACCCAAGCGTCATAATAAGCACGGGGCTATCTGCATCTTGTGCTTCAACCGCCCGCATCCACTCTTTTACAGACGGTGCGGCGGTTCGCAGGGGAACCCCTTTCTCCAGCACGTCGCGCAGCGTCTCGTGTGTGAAGTCCCGCTTATCCAGCAAATCCACCGCGCCGGCATACACGTGCACCGGCACCACTTCTACGCTCAAATCTGGCGGAAAATCTATTGTTGAGTCTACAATTATACGAAAGCTTACCATATCTTATCAATCCTCTCTTGCACAACTTTTCCAAAGCCTTCCAATATCTTGCGGACCTTGTCCGGCCGATCCGTATGTATGTGGACTTTCATCTTGCCCCTTCCGCCCACGACGACAATGGAATCGCCATACGGCTGAATTGCACGCCTAATCTCGCCGGCAGTGGCACCATCGTCAAGATCCAGCATGAAGTTGCTGCAGTAGAGCGTCCCCACATCTTCCCGTGGTGATTCCTGTTCTGCAGCCATTCCCCGAACGCGGAAACCATCGATCTTCCCGCCAAATGCATGAATAAAGCCTTCTAGGATTAGCGTGTAGCCATAAGCACCAGAGTCAATGATCTTCGGCTTTCCAAGTTTTGCGAGCATCTCTGGGGTGCGCTCCAGTGCTGCTAGTGCATTCTGGTACACCTTATTTGCAAAACTGAGAGGATCCTTTTCGTCTCTGAGTGCTTTCGCTGCATCCGCCGCCGCGCGCATAGTCGTCAGCATGGTGCCTTCCACGGGGTTGGAAACTGCCTGGTATGCCCACTCCTTCGCCTCCACGAATGCGTCGGCAAGATCTGGCACAGTCAAGATGTGCTTGCCTTGAATTGCCTCGGAGAACCCCCAAAAGTATTGAGATATGATTGTTCCAGAGTTCCCACGGGCAGCCTCGAGCGCAGCCTCTGCGATGGCCTCCGCCATCTTGTCCGCCCGCTCCTCCTCACGATCCTGAATGATATCTGCGATGCCTTTGATTGTGTTATACATATTTGTGCCCGTGTCCGCATCTGCAACGGGGTATACGTTGATTGCATTTATGAAGTCCATCTCCTTACGCAGAAGCGCTTCACCAGCAAATATTGCATCTTTCAGGTGTTTTCCGCTAACCATGCGTCTCCCTCCAGTAGTGTTTGGGAAGGCGCCCGTTCACCAGAGCAACCATCTTCTCCCGATATCGGAGCAAGACGGGAATTTCGGCGAATAGGATTGCCACGTTGGGCTGGATTCCAAGAGCCACGAGTGCTGCAGGCACGAGAACCATGGCAACAACTGTGGCCACGGCAAGGTAGCCAGAAAGGATGTATGCCAGTAGCCAGATTGCAATCCATGCCCCAAAAAACATGGGCTGATATATGAGCGCCAAGATGAGGAATACCGCGAGTCCCCGGCCTCCACGGAATCGCGTCCAAACTGGATAGTTATGGCCGAGTACAACGAAAAATGGGACAACTGCGAGAGAATTTGGCCAAAACATGGCGACAATCCACCACGCCGCCACGGCCTTCGCAAGATCCACAAGCAAAACAGCCAGTGCAAGAGGTAGAGAACCCGTAACGCGATATGTATTCAGAGTTCCAACGTTCTTGCTACCATGCTCCCATATTGTTTTTCCCGTGGCGAAACGAACGGCTACGTATGCTGTAGGGATACTGCCAAGAAGATATGCGACTGCTGCGGCGAGCACGTTCATGAATTCACCTCTGCATCCGTATGCTTCGCTTCTTGTTGCCGAATCTCTGCTCTTCCAGCTTGCCCTGCATCATGAGGAGAATGTTGTCCCAGTGCGTGTATAGAATCACCATTGTGCCAAAGACGACGTATGGAAGGATCGCCTTTGTAGACGGCATTGCGTGAAGTGGCACCGCCGCGAGAACCGAAACAATGTTAGCAAGACCTGTCATTTGTGTGAGGACGACAATGCTCACCCAAATCGTAACAAGCACGGCTATTGGGCCCCACGCATTCGTAGCAGCCGCAAGGGCGAGATATCCTCCAACGAATGCTGCAAACCCCTTCCCGCCACGGAAGCGCAGAATGGGCGTAGCCACTGCACCGATAAGGGCAAACATTGCCGCGACGAAACCGGCAAAGATACCAGCATAGTGAACAGCAATGTATGTTGGGATAAACGTCTTTAGAATATCTAAAACGGTTACGACTATGCCGTATTGGATCCCTATGTTCCTGGCGACATTTGCACCGCCGATGTTTCCGCTCCCGAGACGCGTAATGTCCACGCCCTTTGCGCGGCCGACGATGTAGCCCCAAGGGATGGAACCACAGACATACCCAAGGACTGCCCAAAACCAGGGACCCATACTCACGCCTCCAAAAGGGAACCAAACAATAAAAAGGTTAGAGGGAATGTTCGGCGAACGCCGTTATGGTGTGAGGATATCCGGCGTTCTGGGATAGGGCATAGCCTCCGTAATTTTGTCAAGCTGGAGCAGCGCCAGCGTAAGGCGTTCTACGCCCATACCGAAGCCGCCGTGGGGCGGGAACCCATACTCAAACATTTCCAGATACCACCCAAAGGCTTCAGGACGTAGCCCCTTTGCGATCATGCGCTGGCGGAGCTTCTCTGGATCGTGTTCGCGCGGACCTCCAGAAGACAGCTCCAGACCGTTTTCTCCGGGCGCCAGGAAGTCCATCTTCTCGGCATAGAACGGATCCTCTTCGCGGAGTTTGTAGTAGAATGCGCACTCCGTTTCGGGGAACTCCGTTACGAAGAAGGGCACATCGAAGTGGCTGCAGAGCTGTCTCTCCTCCGGCGCGCCGAAGTCGTCCCCCTTCTTGATATCCACGCCGTCAGACTGAAGGAGTTCTATGGCTTCTTCGTAGGTGATCGTTTCGTACCTATTAGGAACGGGCACCTCTCCCACGCCAAGGAGCTTCAGCTCATCTGCCGCCTTGTCGTTCAGCCGCTCCGCCGCACGCCGATATATCTGGAACTGAATGTCCATGAGGTCCTTCTTTGTGACGAATGCTACCTCGGCGTCGATCTGCCAGAACTCAGTGAGGTGCTTTCTCGTCCTGCTCTTCTCCGCGCGGAAGGATGGTGCAATTGCGAACACACGACCGAATGCGGGAACCAGTGACTGCTTGTACAACTGAGCGGACTGCGCGAGGAACGCCTCTTTGTCAAAATATACGAGCGGAAAGAGTTCTGCACCGCCCTCTGTTGCCGTCGCAATGATCATTGGGTAGAAAGCGGCCTCTGTGAACCCATTCTTTCGCATAACCTCGCGGGCAGCATCTATGATCACGTCCTTTGCCTTGAAGATGGCTGCGATTCGTGGTTTCCTCAGATCAAGGTAGCGGTATTCCAAACGCGTGGGGAACTCCGCCGGCGTCTTCTCAGTGAGGTCAATAGGGGTTGGTTTGGAGTCGGCGATGACCGTGATGCTTGTCGCGACGAACTCTCTGCCGTTGGGCGCCTTTGGCGAGTCCTTCCACTCGCCTTGGATCTCCAGAAGCGTCTCGGGGTTGTACTTTCCCGCCGCATCAAGAATCTCTTCTGGAACGTTGCCCTTCTTCACGACAACCTGATAAACTTTGTTCTCCGGGAACTTGCGAATGAGGATGAATTTGAGCTTTCCGATATCGCGAACGTTCCAGACCCAGCCACGGATTGTTTCCATTCGTCCCACCGGGTAAGAACGGAGAAGGAAGGCATAAAAACGATGGGGGATTTAAACACCCTGGATAAATATGGTTATATGGCTGGGAAGCATTCGATGCCCGAGCACATTGCAACTGCGATTTCTGCATTTCCGAAGGGTCTTCTCAAGGCGCATGAGGATGTAATCTCTCAAATTCGCAGGGCAAAGGAGAGTAATAGGAAGATTATTGTGCTATCCGATGGTGGCGACGCGGACGGAGCCAGCGCGGAGGCATATCGGGATATATTCAAAGCCGTTGGTCACGAGAATTACGAAATTCGATATGTGGATCGAAATAACCTCGCATTCGACGAGCCGGGCGCGTTATACATCGTTCACGATCTCACGGTGGAGCCAAAGCACACCAAGGACGTTGCGGAAGGTGCAGAAATCATAAACGTTGATCATCACGACAACCCGATAGCAGATCATCCTGCGCTCGTGGTTGTGGCGAATCCATTCGTTACAGACAGGCCGCACGAGGGTAAGCTAAGCCGAGAGGAGTCATCGCCGCTCTATGCGTTGAATCCGTCCATTCAGATTCTGAACTTGTCAAGGCTAGCAGGAATCGAACCAACAGTATTCAGGAGGATAGAACTGATTGCAGCGATCGGTGCAGTTGGGGATCGTGCCCACAAGTACCGGAAAGAGATTGCAGATTTCGTATCTGCAGTCGTCAAGAAGCACGGAACGAACGTGGATGCGGTTTCAGAAGTGGCGGAACTGTTCTCGTATCCTGAGCGATTCCCAGGGCAAGTATCCCACGAAACCGTAATGCGCGCAGTAATGGGAGCGATTGATTCGGGAAACGTGTCTGCAGCATTAGAGCATCCAGTATTGGCAAAGTACCGCCAAGAGTGGCAAAGAATCATTAATAAGTATCACAAACGCGTGGAGCAGGAGCAGTTTGACCACGATGAAGAGATTACCGTCGGGGATCACACGGTCAGGCTTATTGTGGCGCACATAGACCCTGAGGACGAGCGCAGGGTGCAGAAGATAAAGTCTGAGTTCGGATCAATGATTTTAGAGAAGTATGATGGCGTAAAAACCCCTGTGATCGGTGCGGCAGGCCAGTGGGAACCAGGAGACGTACTGAACTACAGGGTTGTTGTCAACGACGCCGCCGCAGATCTTGGCATCCATGCGGGGGAGATCGCCCGCAAGGTAGCGGAAAGCTTTGGCACACGGGGCGGAGGGCACCAGAAAGTGGCGGGAACAATAATCCCATATTCCGAGCGGCCGAACGCCCACAAACACTTCAAGAAGGCAATAAGCGAGCTCTATGGCAAATAGTGCGGTTATAATAACAGTTGCTTACAAAACCATTTCATGGGCATTCCCGACTCAATACAGGCAGCGATCCGGCGCTTCCGCAACTCGCTGGATGACGAACTTTACCATGTAGAACACGACACGGACATGGACGGCTTCGCGTCAGGCATAATAACGACGGTGGCGCTGCGGAGAATGGACTACGAGGCGTATCCGTATCCGGTGGAGCGATCCAAAACATTCGTTCCTGAGCGCGGCGCAGTTGTATTCACGGATATTGCATTACACGGTGAGCCAACAGGCACGGTGCGGAGCGCTGCAGAACAGGGCGTCAACGTTTACGCTATTGATCACCATCCGTGGGAAGAGAAAATTGAGGCGGATCTCCGTGGATACCTGAACCCGCATCTGCTTCCGGACATAAAGAACCCATCTCAGTGGAACACGGGGTTCCTTGCATTCCTTGCGTTCAGGGACGTGGCAGCGGACTATGACTGGCTCGCGGCGATTTCCATATACACGGACCGGTGCGAAACGAGGTGGAGCAGATATCTGATAGAACGCTATGGGCGGGAACGCGTTCAGAGAGCAGGAGATATGTTGACGGCATACATAGCAACAATTCAGGACTTGAGAGACTTGGATTGGATCCTCCTGGACGAGATGAACGGAATAGACGATGTACTAAACTACAAACCATTTATCGTAGCGGAGAGGAAGTTCGAGAACGCGGTGCAGAAATACCTAAACGACCCGGAAAGGTATGCGCTTCTTTGGGATCAGGAGCAGAAACTGGCGGTTCTTGAAACGGAGGAAACGTACCACGGCATAAACTCCGTGGTATCCACGCGGCTCTCATTCATCCCAAAGTTCCGCGACTGGATCATCATCGTTCTGGGAAGGGAAGAAGATGGTACGGTGAAGGGATCGCTGCGTTGCCAGGAATGGCAGAAACGCGGAGTGCACCTCGGTGAACTCGCGTCTCAGATCGCATCTCAGCTCGGTGGGCAGGGCGGAGGGCATCCCGTTGCTGCAGGGATGAGAATACCTCCTGGAAAAACAGAGGGCGAAATCCTGAGAACCCTGAAAGACGCTGTGGCCCGGGCGTGAAACCCGGGATCACTGCTCACCCGAGCCGTCCCACCCGGGCCGTATCAATGAGCGCGAATAACTTTATCAGGAGTAAATGCCATCGCGATCCGCCTGAAGACGTCTTCGTCTCCATGCACCACCACGCGCTTGGGTCGTACTGCCTTCAAAAATACAATGAGCTCATCCAAGTCGTCAAAGGCTACCGCGTTCCCTTCTTCGGTGTCCCAACCCCGTAGCGTAGACTCTGGGACAACGTGCCAGATAAAAGTAGGTATGGATGATGGACGAACCAGCAACATTAGAACACCCGGATCTCGCCGTTGATGAGCTTGTCTACGAGATCCATTATGTTGTCCAAGTGCTGGTGAACGATCTCCTCTGCTTCTTTCTGAATCTCCTCAATCTTTGTGTGCTCGTCGGGCAGAACAGTAACGTTGACGATCTGCGGCTCGTCTATGGGTTTGCCGATCTGGCTGAGGAGCTGGACGTAAACCTCAGTCACTCCGGAGACCTGTTCGTAGATATCCTTGGCGATCTGGTTCGCTAGCACATTGTAAATCTTGCCAACGTGGTTCACTGGGTTCTTGCCCGCCGCGGCCTCGGTGGACATGAGGCGGGAGGGTGTGATCAGGCCGTTTATGCGGTTACCCCTGCCAACAGAACCGTCGTCGCCGGACTCCATGGACAGACCCGTTACTGTCAAGTAGACGATACCGCTCTCAATATCATCCGCCGTATTGACGTGGATGCCGATGCTCTTGTCTGTAATGTTCTCGGCAAGATCGCGCACGGTCTCAAAGATCGCCGCCTTTGCGTCAAGATACTCCTGCACATTGCTCAGCTCGGAATCCACCATTGCAGCAGCGATCGTCAGGTTAATGTGATCCTTTTTGCGGACGGCCATAACTTTAATGTCCTCTCCAACCGCGGGCACCTCACGCTTAAAGTGGTCCGAGTTCAGAACACGCTCAGCCTCAAGCGCAAGTGCTTCAGTCTCGCTGAGGGGAGCGTAGCCAACGCCCACCGACGTATCGTTGGCCAGCGGAGTATCTCCTTTCTTGAGCTCAAAGAGATGTTTTAGGTCAATAGACCCCATGCCAATTTTAGATTCTACAATTACGTGGTCTTCAACGTCCAAATGCCTGAAGTTTTGCCAGAGGTAGTCCTTTGCAGCCTCGATGGCGATGCGGTGGACGGGAATCCACTCGCCATCAACAAAGCTTGTTGCTCTACCAGCAAGGAGAATATATATTGGCTTTATGACCTCTCCCCCACCCCACATGGGACGGGAACGGCCTCCGACAACCTCTACCTGGTCCGTGTTGTGGTGAAGAACTGTGCCGAAGCGATGAACATATTCCGCGCAGAGCGCACGGCTAACGGCGTCTGCAATGCCATCGGCCACGCTATCGGGGTGTCCAAGACCCTTGCGCTCCACGATTTCCACGGGCCGCTGCTCTACGGGAACGGCCCTGAAGGGGCTAACAACAATCTCTCTATTCTTGCCCATTGTTTGAAAGGGAGGGAAAATGCTTATATTGTTGCCACTGTACAGTCAGTTCGTTCTGCACGCGGTAGGTAGGCGGGATACCACCAGCCCATCCTCCGGGCTGGCGAATATCACGATTGTGGAGTCGTCGCCGCGGAGCTGTGCGAAGATTCTACGCTTGCCCCATGCGTCGTAGCTCTCAATGTACTTATCAAGTTCGTATCCGCTACCTACATGGCGCTGAATCTCATAGCGAGCAAAAACAAGAATTTCATCCCAATATCCGTCGTCAAACACCACCCGATCAACGATTTCCCCGATCATGTGTGTAAGGACGTTTGCGAATTATAAAGAGTTTTTGGAACACCATCTTTCCGATAACCCGCTAAAGTGATTTAAAAGCAATGGAATATTTGGCGTAGGTCCTACGACGTTTTTGCAAAAACAGCCCAGTACTACGCGGAGGTGATTATTTGAGAGGCATGATAGGAGTGGATAGAATACTCATGATCTCAGTAGTGTCTGCACTGCTTGCAGTCGGCGCATACTACGTATTAACCGACTCTCAGGTTCGGAACGCAGCAATCTCCGGAATGGCAACCATGAGCACTAGCCTATGGATGCACGCAACCCATGGAGATGTTGTTGCAATAGCAATCATTGGAGCGCTCGGTGGCGTAACCATATACCTCCTCCACACGTTCAGGGATATCCTGTACACTGCGCTGATAATCCTGCTACTCGCCGGTAGCATACAGGGCGCAATTGATAATCACCAATGGCGCGCTAAACAGGTGATAGAATTAGGCGCGTAGGCAAAGCGAATGCTGATGCATTGAACAAGAGTGATTCCCCCAGCCGCCGTCTCGGCTAGCGTGACGATGGGGCTACCGCCCCTATAACCCCGAAGAGGGTGTCTGCAACACCCTGCTATTGGCCTGCTAAGCGAACGAAGTGCGCGCACGCAGGACGCGGGCACCACATCGCGAACTTTGTTCGCGTGCACGCAAGCGGAGCTTGCGATGGAGCAGCTGGTGAGTGGGGCCGCCGAGATTCGAACTCGGGTCGCGGGCTCCCAAAGCCCGAATGCTAGGCCAGGCTACACCACGGCCCCTTTGAAACCCTGGCGAGAAAATGGTTGAAAATAGGGAATAAAAATCAAGCGTTTACCGGGATGTTTAGCTCCTTTTTTAGCTCGCGGTAGCGGTTGCGTATCGTGACCTCGGTAACGCCAGCGACCTCTGCAACCTCTTTCTGCGTTCTGCGCTCGCCCTTGAGAAGTGCTGCAATATACACTGCTGCTGCAGCAACACCCGTAGGTCCTCTTCCAGAGAGTAGGCCCTTTTCAATGGCCTTCTGGAGAATGCGGATGGCTTCTTCCTGAACCTCGCCGGAAAGACCAAGTGCGCTGGCAAACTTCGGCACATAGTACACCGGATTGGTGAGCGGCACCTTGATGCCCAGCTCGTTCACGATGAAAC
This sequence comes from Candidatus Iainarchaeum sp., assembly GCA_013154035.1. Taxonomy (GTDB): domain Archaea; phylum Iainarchaeota; class Iainarchaeia; order JAADDC01; family JAADDC01; genus SZUA-1452. The sequence goes on from JAADDH010000069.1 coordinate 19,930, forward strand.
GGTAAGTACGGCCGATGTCTTTCTTTGACAGGCCAGATGCTTCGGAGATCTCGTCAAGCGTTCTGGGGATTCCATATATGCGGCAAACGGCGTATATGACTGCTGCAACTACGGCTTCAATGAGACGGCCCCGAATAAGGCCTTTATCCACTGCCTTTCGGTACATAGCCGCGGCTTCCTCTATAATGCCGTCAGGAAGGTTCAGGTAAGAACCAATGCGCTTGATCTCCGTTAGTGCTACGGAGAGGTTACGCTCGGTAGAAGAAGAGACGGTTGTGCGCTTGTGCCACTTGCGGAGACGGAACATCTGCGCCTTCGTAGACTGCGCGAGTTGGGAACCGCGCGTATCCCTGTTGTGCATATCAATGATTGTCGTCAGACCCTTGCCTATCTTCGTCTCCTTCATGGGTGCGCCGGTCCTTGCCCTTGCTTCCATCTGATCAGAATCAAAGGCCCTCCATTCCGGCCCGGAATCTACCGCTGGCTCATCAAAAACATAACCACAATCTCGACACACCCACTCGCCGCGAGCACGGTCAAAAACGATGTTCTTTGATCCACACTCCGGGCACACAAGCTTATTCCCCATGAATATCACCTTCCGACTTGCCCCAGCAGATCGGACTCACGAACGTAGAACCGCTGGGACCGATTTCCCTTTATCGTAATGTATGGCGAACCGACGGGGCCAAAAACATCCGTTACCACACCGAGCTTCCGCCCATACTTGTCAAATACGGGCGCGCCAATACGCGGAACGTGCCTTGTCAGGACTTTTGCCACCATGTAACGGCCAACAGAATGCATATACTCGCCCACAAGCACAAGGTTTTTAAATTTGCCGTCGGTTCCCTTCACAATACCACCCGCTGTGAACGTGCGTAAAAATATTACAGGAGGACGGCATTCACCACGCCGTCCTGATTGGGACGAGATGTAACACGCGCCTTGCCGAGTTCCGTTTCAATGACTGCACCCTTGGTAATCACGTTGGAACGGATGAAGTGGCGGTGCGCGTTGTTCTCAACGAGGGATAGGATCTTCACCTTCTGGACCTTGCCAGTCTTAGGATCCGCAACATTGGCATACGCCACCTTCTTGAGGCGAACCTTCACGTTTCCGCCGCGAACGCGGATCGTCTTACGCTCATCCTCCTCGGCGAGCGTCGTGAGAACGCTAATACGGCCCATTTCCCTCTTTCTGCGCATGCGAGCACGAAGGCTCCTGCGAAGACCACCTGTGAACTTTCTTCCACTTTTACCGTGCCAAACTGCCAAGTGAACACCTCCACTGCACAAAATTTACGCAGTATTCACACTACTTTACAATAGGCGTGGGAGAACATTTATAAAGTTGCTTATACATCCTCGGGCTTGTACGGTTCGGAAACGACTTTTCGGATTTCTTTTGCTTTCTTCGGCCCAATTCCCTCCACTCGAGCAAGATCTCTCTCGCTAGCGGTGAATACAGACTCCACGCTACCGAAATGCGTGAGCAGTTGCTTCGCTAATTTGGGTCCGACGAAGGGCAAGGACTCCACAATGAACTGTTGCATCTCGGGAAGGGACATAATACGTTTCTCTCCCCGAAGACGCACATCTCTGCCCTGTTCCTGCTCACGGCGTGCAAGGGCACGGATGTATGCCGCAGTATCTGCCACATCCTTTGTGAACAGCACGGAAATTCCATAATCTGCTATGAGCGAAGACAATGCACCGCGAATCGCGTTAGGATGAACGTTACGGACGGCGTATATATTCCCCCCTTCCACAATTATCACGGGACGAGCGAAATGAGATGTTAACTCAGCGGCCTGGGTGAACAGACGGCCATCGATGATGGATGCCACAAAATCTGCCACACTCTTTCTTTCAATCCCTACACGCTCTGAGACGACGTAATCCGCAACGGGCAGTTGTTTAAGAACTACGTGAACGTCACCCATTTCCTCAAGCGCACGGATCACACCTGATGCACGCTCGCGGTAGTCTGCAAAAACAACATATTTCTTCTGGCTTGCAGACTCCTCGCGTTTTGGCTGGACAAAGTCTGTAATTGCGCGCTGGGATGCGTCTTTGAGTTCAAACATCTTCCGCAGTTTCTTCAGCGTTTCAATCATCCGCCGCTCTCTTGCGCGGGCCGCCCAGTAATACGCTTCGTCCCTCGTTCCCTTTGCTATGAGCACATACACTTCACCGCTACCGAATCGGCCCGTTCTTCCCCTACGCTGGATGCTGCGGATCTCAGAAGGGATTGCTTCGTAAAATACAACGAGATCCACTGAAGGAATGTCAAGACCCTCTTCCGCAACGGATGTCGCCACGAGGACGTTATACTCGCCGCGGCGGAATGCATCCAGGACTGCTTTTTGCTCCTTCTGGTTCAGACCCCTGTCCCCCTCCCTGCTAGCCTGGCCCACAAATCGCACGGGCTTAATACCCTCCACATCATTTAACGCATCTACAATTTTCGCCGCGGTGTCCCTATACTGGGTGAATACAATGGCACGGGCATCGGGATTCTCCTTGAAGAATTTGGAAAGGATTTCCTTCAAACGGTCCAGTTTGGGGTGCTCATAGGCACGTAAATGCATCTGACGAACGATACGATAGACCTCCTGAACGTAGGGATCTAGAGCCACGTGTTTCAGCGATTTTGGCGCAGAAGACAGGGAGGAGCGGGAGAAGACGCGCTGAAGGTACGCGTGAGTGGCGGCGACGCCCTGTGTTTCGAGCAGCTCCAGAGCATGATGGATTTTCAAGATCTCGGAAACGAGGCGGATTGCTTCATAAGTATCGCTGTTGTTCGGATCCTCTGCAACGCTTCCCTGCAGGCGCTCCTGCAAACCCAGGAAGTCTTTCTTGGAGTATGCCCGCACATCAGCAGAGTCCACCACATTCATCTCTTTCAGCTTACGCAGACGGATGGCAATTGCTCGTTCCAACAGGTGCTTTGCCTCCTTAAACTCCGAGGGCAAATCAACGCGAACCCAATGCGTGCGGATCTTCTGGACATACGGCTTCACGTCTGGGTCGTCAGGGGTGCGAATCTCCACGTGGCGGATATGCAGGTTTCGCATGACTTCTTGGATCTTTTCGGAGCTGCCGCCAGGAGATGCGGTGAGGGCAAGAATAAGTGGGGCCTTTGCAGACTTGATGTATTGGTCTGCGATGAATACATATGGGTAGTTGCCCACGGCCCGATGCGCCTCATCAACAACGAGAAGTACAACGTCTTCCAGCGAGATATTCCCACGGATTATGTCGTTCTCCACGGTCTGGGGTGTTGCAACAATTATACGCGCAGATTGCCATAAGTCGGCCCGCTTTTTTGGAGAAAGGGAACCCGTGAATGCAACTATTTCTTCGTCAGGAAGATTCATCAGCCGCCGTAAGGATTCTGCATGCTGAAGAACAAGAGGTTTTGTCGGCGCGAGGAAGAGCACTTTCCCATCGGGGTGCTTACGCAGACGTTCGGCCATAACAAGAGCTGCTACGACAGTTTTGCCGAGCGCAGTAGGGGCAACTACCAATGTGTTGCCCTTATCGAGGACGGCCGTCGCCATGAGTTGCTGATAAAGCCTGGCCTCCACTGTTTCAGGTTTTATGAGCGGGTGGTTTACGTAGGACGGTGTCTCGGCGGAGGCCATCAATACCATATTATCTGGAAACTGCTTTATATCCAGGCACTCACGAGGCCAAACCACATCACTCAAATTGCGGCAATCGGCGAGCAAAAAGCGAAAAGTATTTATATGGGTAATTCGTATATTGGAGTGCGGAGGTGGAAAACCATGACTGAGTTGCAGTTGGCACCTGTTGACAGGTTGATTAGGAAGGCCGGCGCAGAGAGGGTCTCTGACGAGGCCGTGAAGGTTCTTGCAAACATTCTTGAGGACCTCGCTCGTCAGATTACAGAGGCAGCCGTGCAGTATGCACGCCACGCAAAGAGGAAGACCCTCACAGCCGACGACATCAAGCTTGCCGCAAAGGCAGTGCTTGGTTGAAGGGGTTTATTTCCCCTTTCCCTTCTATTTATCTCTCAGATAAAAACGGTCTTCGTGAGTGGTGTGGCATCGTAGCCAATTCTGCACAGAACTGCCGCGAACTGTAGTGCATTTCCCCCATAAGTTAGAATAAGCCGCGGATTGCTCCGTTCAACAAAATCCAAGCTCTGCCGGAAATCACCATGCGATGAAAGACGAAAACCATTTCTAGCCCAGCCAGAACAAGAACGAGCAACGATTGGTCTGCCCAGTTCGGCTTCCAGTCCTGGTAGAATATCTGCGAAGTTCGGCGGGAGAACGAAAACTGCAGGCTCTGCCACGTGTTCTCGCCAACCCTCAGAGCCGATAAGTATGTCCGATAATCCAAAAATTGCATTAATTTTGTGCGTTCGCTCGGGAACAACGGGAACAACGCCCCATGAGTTCAACAGCGCGGTCAGCTCCTGGGACTTTCCCGTAGCGTATCCGAAAAGAACAACATGATTTCCGATATCCATATTTACCTTTACCCAGCGCTCCATCTCTTCATATATCTGCATGCGCGGCGGAAATTGGTACTGGGGGGCGCTAAACGTCGTTTCCAGTATTAACACATCCACGTCGGTGGGAACCTCCGCACCCGGCTCAAGAATGTCGTCCTCCAGCTTCCAGTCCCCCGTAACAACAATGCGCCGGCCATCGTCCACCACAAGCTGTGCAGAGCCGGGAATGTGGCCTGCGGGGATAAAGTGCACCTCAGTACCACCAAACACTCGAATATTACCCTCATGCACAGGTTCAGAGGTAGAATAGCCCAGAACGCGGAGAATCTCGTGGGTACCGATGGTGGACAGAACGTGTGCTCGCCGAGCAGCACCCGTGTGGTCCGAATGGGCGTGAGTAACAATGTGAACGGCCCCGAGAACGGGACGAGGAACATCTATGGCAATCTTCGCGAATCCAGTATCCAGAATGATGCCGTTCTTCCAGGGGTACGCAATCACGGAAGGATATGGCTAGCGCCGTTTAAACCCCTTTCGCGGTGCGATGTTCGTATGTTCCGCAACGATATCTGGAATGCGGCGGGCAGCACCGTCGTAGCCGTGTGTTCGTATCGCCGCAAGCGTGGCAAAATATACCCTTTTGAAACGATCGGCGTTGAAGGGACCCTCCGATGAATACTTGGCAACGGCGCGGCGAACTACCTTATTGTGATCCACATCAACCCCGCGATCCTCCAGATATGTGTGCTGAAACGCAAAGGCCAGCGCCTCACGCACATCTGTGGGCACATAGCGCTCGGATACGGACAGGCGCGTCGCTCTGCCAAACCGCTGGTTGAGCAATCTTTGCGTAATGTAGTGGATGAACTCGTGGACATGAACGCTGTGCGCATCCGAAACAGGTATTTCCGACCGCGTAGGAAAATAAGATGCGAGAATTGTTCTGCCGCCGGAATACAAACCACGAGCAAATTCGTCATTAAAGTACTCCTCGAGATCTCGGAGAAATGGGACAGTTTTGCCACCGTAGGCATAGATCGCCCCTACATAGTGCTCACGAAATTTCGGATCAGTTTGGTAAAGAATCGGAATTGCTTCAATATTGTGTCTCACCCGCATATGCGCTATCTCGTCCTTGAAGGATGGAAACAGCTGCGTCAACATCTCTTTCACTAGCTCTTCCTTGGCACGACTCGCGCCGCGATAACGTTCAAACCAGTCCCAGAGGAGCCGATTCAGCACGTGATTAGAATGATGTGGAAGAATATAAAGGTAAGTTTTTTATTCGTCCAAAACAATTTTGGAATATGGCGGTAAAAAAGATCACCCTCGTGGACGTTCCGCCTGTGCCAGATGGTATAAACAGTATAGACGTGCTGGCAACGTTTCTGGCGCAATCCCTTGACCTCATCCCGAAAAAAGGCAAGCCCGATGTGGTAATTAAGCTCCTACAAATTTTCACACAGATTGCAGGAAAACGCGAGGATACTATCGTCGTGAGCGGAAGGAAAATAAGCGTAAAAAACGGTGCAATAAAGGTAGATGATCTATACCACTGGCTCCAGAGCGCGGGCATATCCCTCGGGCTCTCCCAGCTATACACGACCTATCTCGCGCGTTTCCTGGACGCGGGCATAATCGTAAAGAAGAAGGGTTCGCGCTACGGTCTCAGGGCAGACCGCATTTCGGACGTGTTCCTGGAAATTGAGCGGGATGTGAACTCGCTGCTTGGAAAGATGAGAGAGCATGCCGCACGACTGGACAAAGCATCCAGCAACTAGGCGCCGAGCATACGCAGAATCGCAGCAATGACATCATCCTCGTAGGTACCAAGCTCGTCAGAGAAGTAAAAGACGACTTTCGCACCCTTTTCCCTCAGCTCGCGAACGGTTTCTGCAGCTATCGGTGCCTCCTCCTTGCGTGGGAACAAGAGTGCTATGTTCACATCTGCAGAAGCATTAATCGCGTCCGGAACGTTATAAAAGCGGTCAATCATCGCGAAATCCAGCTCTAAAGGCGCAATCTTGTCCTCAAGTGCAGAACGGATTTTATCGGAGAGGTCCCAGTCCACATCCCGCGACTGAATGATTCGCACGTGCATGGAGAGAGAATGCAAAGAGAATATAAAAATCAGACCACAAGTTCCTCAAAGCGCATAACTACCCCGTCAGTGCTGGGCAGTTCTGGAACGTATGCGACGACGAAGCTCCCATCTCCGATGCGATACACATGAATCGTACCTGGAACATCTACAGGCTCAGCTATAACGCCGTTTAGTGTCTCGGGAAGCGCAGAAACAATATGTGTGGCTGTATCCAGAATAGTCTGTGCAAGATCCAAGTTTACGTGGCCCCTAGCTGCGGAAACCACATCACTACCCTGAACGAGGTAGACATAGTCCGTCCCGAGCTGGCGGCGAAGCCGCTCCAAATACGCATAGGGGTTCTCCCCTGGACGCGGACGGTCAATCATCACTATTAATCAGGCATCATGGAAAATTTAAACCGAGCGGTGGTAACAACGCGAAGATTATTCGGTGGGGGATATAGAATTGGTGGTTGTGTGTGGTCGGCTGCTCCGCAGCCGACCTCGCGGCTCGCCAGCCGCGTATCGGCTGATGCTCCGGCCGGGATTTGAACCCGGGTCGCGGGCTCGAGAGGCCCGCATGCTTGGCCTGGCTACACCACCGGAGCAGCCGATTCCACCAGGCAGAACAGCAGTAGAATGGGAGCAAAGAAATGGTTTTAAAAGTAGGCGAACGTGAGCGGGAAAAAGATTATATACGTGAACTGCCCAATTTGGGGGAGGAACGAATTCTCCCCTGGAGGTCTACAAATGGGTAGAGAGGTTGCTGTGGACTGTGTTATTATGAAGGATGGCAAAGTATTGCTTTTGAAGCGGGCCCATGAGCCATTCAACGGGTACTGGGTGCTGCCGGGTGGACACGTGGAATCCAATGAAAGCGTGGAAGATGCTGCGGTTCGGGAGATGCGTGAAGAACTGGGACTAGATGTGGAAATAGGACGGCTGATTGGCGTATTTTCGGATCCCCACCGTGATCCGCGCGGACTTGTCAGTGTAGCGTTCCTGGCAAGAGCGGCGGGAGGAGATGTCCAGCTAAACCGAGAGGCGTCAGAGTACGCATGGTTTCCGCTGGACGAGCTGCCGGAGAACATAGGCTTCGACCACAAGGAAATACTGGAAGGGGTGCGCTGCTTACTCAAACTCAAGCAGGCGTGATACGATCTCCTTCGGCTCCAGCTCCGTTGTCACAAGCAACACCCCTTCCTTTTCTGCTATTTTTTGTGCTACGATGTCTGGCGTGCTGATACCCTGTAAAACAACCATTGCTGGAACCATATCTACACAGAAACGCCCTATTTTCAGAGCAATCATGGGGGAGCGCCCAGTAGTGACACCAGTGAAAACGAAGGCGCGCTGGGGTGTCGACCCAAACAGCTTCATATAGTCATGAACATTAACGTCCGTAATCGTCTTTATGGAGTCGATGAGCGTGTAGCCAAAGATTTTAGTGGTTGCCATAAGCTCGTCATGCGTGATCACGCTTCCTCCGATACGCTGAATAAAATCAGATGCTGAAACCGCGGAGTAGAAGTCGTGGTTCTCAAACGGCCCATGGTCGTAGCCCTGAAGCACCTGGCGCTCCAGTTGCTTGACGATCTTGCCCCCGCGCTTTTTGTCCAGTTCAATGAGTGCATTAACCAGTCTGCGAACGACGCCAATTCCGGGACTCTTACGCCGCCCGCTCTCGTAGTCTGATATTGTAGACGGGGATACGCCGAGAGCCTGCGCCAACTCCGCTTGAGATACGCCGAAAAGCTCCCGCCACTTGCGCATGGACAGTCCAGGATCTTTAGAGAGCGCTATCTCCCCTGCAATGATGAGGGATAGTTTGTCCATATTTCAATTCAGGTATATTGAGAATAAAAATATAGACGTTTGACGAATGGTACCCATGGCAAAAAACGTTATACTGCAAGCACCGTTGCGTTCAACCGGCGCGCCTGCTCGTCATACTCGTGGATCATGTCCTTTGGGAGATCCAGGCGGACAACACCCACATCGGGCTTCCAAGTCATGCGAATATCTCCGGATTCCACGACGAAACCAGCGCTGGGGAACTCGCGGAGGAAGAGATCTGCGGCGTCAGCAGCTCGATCGCCAGTAAACTGAAATGCGACCTTGCTCACCTGCTTGCCGCCAAGTTTCTGGAGTGCTTCAGAGATTCCCTTTTCGCCAAGAATAAGGGGTCGGATAACTACCTCGCCACGGTTAGAGAAAACAATATCTACGAAACGGGCAACACTGTCGTCCTCCTTGAAGAGATAATAGCGGTAAGTCCTGTAGCGCTCAAGATGCCCATCGACACTGTCTATGAGTGCCTCATACTTCGCGAGGAGCGTGCGAATGCCCTCATACCGTGCCTTCATCTCCTTGAATGTGGGCAGGAGGTCATTCTCGCGCACGAACTCTTCCGCAACCTCGTTCAGATCTGGATACTCCTCAAGAACGCGCACGAAATCGTCATATGCCTGAGATAGTGCCTCAAGGGCTGGAGCCATCTCGTAGCTCTCCCGCAGATAAGTATTCAGGTAGTAAATACCCTTTTGAAGACGATTAAGAGAATCTTTGAGGCGGCCAAGTGCTTCCTCCATGATATACAAACAGGCATCTTCTGTTTTAAAATGATGGAGTGGTAAAAACAAATATGCCAAAGAAAGAGAAGAAGCAGACGGACACAACCACGCAGGAAACCGCCCAGAAGCCCACGGCAGATGAGCTCCTCTCCCAAACGATTCACGACTTCCACTATGAGGTCAAGGGAATCAAGAACTACTTCTCAAACGTCTACGATGCAGTAAAATACTATCTGGATAAGTACGGACCATATCTGCCCACGGAGGACCGTAAAAAGCTAGCGCTACTTGCATTCAAAGCAGATGAAATTATGCTAGACGTCTACGGCCTTGCATATCAAATAGATATCATCTACGGGGAGGCACAGGCAAGCATCGATCGAGGCGAACCGGAGACCTTCCACGTCGAGGATGAATTTGTCGGGCAGCTGAGAGACGCCATAAACAGCGTGGAAGAGGCCATAGATTCTTTTGTGGACGAGTTCAAGGCAATGATTGCCGAATTTAGAAAAAAGGCAGAGAAGGACGGAATGTATTGAGCTCAGCAGTTACCACCTGTCATCAACCGTCAGTCTGGGACGGCCTCATCATCGCTCCATACCAACAAGGCAAAATGTGGGTTTAGAGGGTGATATCCACCCGCTCCCCAAGCTTTGGCGCATAGGTCTTTATGCCGAATTCTTCCTTCAGATCCTCTGCGAGACGGACCGTGTTGTCCTCATCGCCGTGTACTGCCACAACGTACTGTGGATTTACGTTCTTCACGAGCTTGAAGAGCTCATCCCTGCCAGCGTGTGCTGAGAAATCATAGCGCTCGACCGCCATCTGCAGCTTGAACTCATAGCCGTCAGCCTCAAATACGCCCTCCTCTAGCACCCTACGTCCAGGGGTATCCTCCACAAGGTATCCCGTAAAGATAATCTTGCTCTTTGGATCATCCTTCAGTGCAGTGGTGTAGAAGATAACGGGGCCACCCTGCATCATGCCTGCCGTCGTAACGAGAACTGCAGGCTCCTGGATCGCGCGCTCACGGTCCCTCTGCGTCTTAATCCAGTGCACCTTACGCATGACGTTCTTCAACTTCTTAGCGTTTGTAATGTAGTCGGGGTGACGAAGAATGATCTTCGTTGCATCCCTCGCCATACCGTCAAAGAAGATGTTCTCAACGCCATGGGAGACGAGAATGTCCACAATCTCTTGAGCGCGGCCAACGGCAAACACAGGGAGAATCACGAAGCCTCCGTTGTCCAGCGTCTCCTTGACGGACTCCACAAACTTCTGTTCCAGAACCTTACGATCAGGGTGTGACTTGTCGGCATACGTGGACTCCATTATTAGAACGTCCGCTTCAACCCCTGTCAGATCTGCACCACGCTGGATATGTGTGCCGTACACCTTCACGTCGCCAGTGTAGAGCACGGTGCCCTCCTTTGTATAGAGCTTCGTGAGCGCGGAGCCGGGAATGTGACCAGCATCGTAGAACTCGTAGCTGATCTCAGATGTTATTGGCGTAGTCTCGTAGTAATCGGTGCGCACGACGTACTGGCTGGCCAGACGGACCGCATCCATGTTATACGCCGGCTCAATCTCCTTTCTCTTAGCCACTTTGATCATGTCCTTCCAGAGGAGATAGGACAGATCGTGCGTTGGCGGGGTCATGAATACGTTGGTCTCAGACTCCGTGAAATAATGGGGCACGTAGCCCGTGTGATCCAAGTGCGCGTGGGATACAATCATCCCGTCAATCAGCCCCTCAAACTTAAGCGGATACTCCGGGGCGTCCTCTGTAACCTTCACGCCGTAGTCCAGAAGCACCCTTGACCTGCCGGACTCCAAGAGGATTGCACTTCGTCCAACTTCTCTTCCTGCTCCATAGATTCCAATTCTCATCTCTTTCGCCTCCTATACCGTTCGTAAACGTCAACGATGATATTTCCAACGATGAACGCGATAACGAGCCAGAGAAGCACGTCAGACACGGAAAAGCCTCCTGGCATTCTGCCACGTTCTATGTAACACTTTATCCACGCTTGTCTTTTTAACATCTGCTATGAACTTTGCAACGTCTGCGACCCACCACGGGCGCGCCTCCTCCCCGCCGAAACGCACGGGCATGTCTGTCTCCAGCAGCGTCTGTTCCAGCGGCACCACGTCCACTATCGCCCGATACGACTCGTAGTGGAGCACCGCTGGGCCAAAGGAGAAAAAGTAGCCTAGATCCACGCCGCGCAACACGTCCTTCATAGGTCCGGAGAACCAGTGCAGGTTTGCCCGCACGTCATACTCACTGAGGATGTCCAGCACGGGCTTATGGGCCCTGCGAGAATGCACTTCTACTGGCAGATCGTAATCAACAGCGATCTGAATCTGTTTTCTGAAAAAGAGCTTCTGTCGATCCCTCTGCTCTGCAGTCTCCGCAAACTTGTAGTCTAGCCCAATCTCCCCCACAGCCACAACGTGTTCATTCCCAAGCATTTTCTCAATAGTCTGCAAATCGCTCTCCGAAGCGCGCAAGGCATACTCGGGGTGAATCCCCACCGCAGCAAATACAATCTCGTGCTTTTCTGCAAGTTCCAAACACTTCCTCGCCGTATCTACATTCTCCGCGTTGGTGATAATCAGGCCAACACCTCGCTGCTCGGATTCGCGAACGACGGCGCCAGGGTCTTCAACGGCATAGAGATGATTGTGAACGTCCGAAAGCATGGAATCACCCCAAGTACTTGGAGAATTTGGTAGTACGGTACGCAGTAATCACAAGAACTTTGGAATTATCGCTTCGTGCTACTACTACGATTGCATCGTTTCCAAACCTCTTGACGTACATTGTATTGCCTTGCCTATCGCGCATCGTTGAATCCGGATCACGTATGGTTTCAAGCACTTCGTCCCTTGTGATTCGCCGTTGTTTCAGGCGCTCAAGTGAGTGAATTGTCCAAACTACGCGCATTAACCCACCGCAACAGGTAGTATGGATGTGGGCTCCTCTATGATCTTATTTAGGTCAATTTTCCTACTGCGAACACCCAAAATCTCTATACCTACAACATTGCCCCTAGAGTCGTAGTCCACAACCACCCCATCATCAACCTCTTCTGAACTAGCAACTTCCGCGGTTGAAAGTCGGATGTATAGCGCATCAGCGGCGGAATCATATCTCATCTCCATGTGTTAACATAGGTTGGAACCCCTAATAAAACCAAACCCACACTGTAATTCTGTGAAGATCCTGCTAACGACCATGGTGGGCTTAGAGGAAACAACGCTGAAGCACGTTGGCGAACACTTCAGTCTGCGAGGCGAGAAACTGAGAAACGGCAGAGTAATTGTGCAGGGGGACGAACAGGATGCGATTCGTCTTGTATATGCTGGAAGAACATTCGAACGGGTAATGATTCTCCTGGACGTTGTGGAAAATGTCAAAACGCTAGACGATATCTACCGTGCAGTTCGGGACGTGGATCTCGGAGAGCACTTCGGACCGGACAAAACGTTCGCGTGTAGATCGGACCGCATGGGTGAACACCCATTCACGTCTCTGGATATTGAGCGAACAGCGGGGCAGGCGGTGGTGGACTACTTCATGGAAACGCAGGGGAAGCGCATTCGGGCGAATCTGAAAAATCCTGACGTAATTCTCCGTGCAGACCTTGACGGTGAGACGCTCTACATCGCTCTCGATCTTGTGGGTTATGAGGCAATGCACAGGAGGGGCTATCGCGTCTACGACCACCCCGCGGCGCTGAACGCTGCGCTCGCTGCATCCATGCTCTTGGAGAGCAGATGGAATCCGAACAGAGCACTGATGGATCCGTTTGCAGGTGGGGGAACGATACCCATCGAGGCTGCACTCTGGGCACGGAACGTACCATGGTTCCGCTTCAGAACGTTCCTGTTTGAACGGGCAGGGTTCTTCGATCCACAGATAGTCCAAGAAGTGCGAGAGGATCTAGAAGCTCAGATCAATGAGAGACAGGTCAAGACGATTGGAATAGAGAAGTATGCGAAACACGTGCACGGAGCGATAAAGAATGCGGAGAGTGCGGGCGTTCTGGATACCGTTGTGATAAAACAGGGGGATGCAGAGGCGTTTAAGGATTACGCTGACGTGATCGTGACAAATCCGCCATATGGCAATCGCATCGCCAACCCTCGGGTAGTGCACAAGTTATACATAAATTTCACAAAGCGCGCGGCCGAGAACAGCATCCCGACGATCCTCACAATCACCAGCCGCTGGAAATGGATGGAGTCTGCGCTACGCGGCGTTGGCTATCGCATAGAAAAGAGCAAGTTTGTCCTCTATGGCAAACTGCACACACATATGATCAGGGCAACGCTCGAATGATACCCTCTGCAAGTTCCATTATTGCCTTGTACGGGTCCTTCGCCTTGGTAACGCCGGAGGCAACGAGAACCCCCTGTGCACCGAGTTCCACGGCTTTCTTCACGTCCTCCGTCGTCTTAACGCCCGCACCCACAAGAACGGGGGCGTGCACAAGTTCTACTGAGCGGCGGATAATCTCGGGCTTTGCCTTTGAGACCGAAATGTCCGTCCCTATGAGTTCGGGCGGCTCAACTGCCACGGCGTTTGGCTGGAGATCAGAAACGGCACGAGCAATGGCATCATCAGCAGCACAGGCGATGACCTCGAGGTGCAGCTCGTGGGCGCGGTGAACGACATACTCTACCCACGAGAAGTTCACCTGATGCTCGGAGTGATTGATAATCGTTCCGTCGATGCCCCACTCAGCGAGCATTTCAAGGAGAACTGAGCCGGTGTGCGCCCCTGGCTGGTATGCATCCACATGCTGGGCGAAAACAGGAATATCCACTGCCTCACGCACCCTAACGAGATCTACAGCGTTGGGAGCAACAACAACAGAAACGCCGGTCTCATCGTGGACGCGCTCCGCGGCACGGGCGATATCCACAGCCCTTGCACCCATTGCCTGGGCATATGCCTTAAAGTTTATGACGACCGCAGGAAGGTCCATGTAGTGAGAACGCAAAAACGATATATTAATCTATGGGGAATGCATTGTAATACTGTGGAAATCAGCGTCGTAGGAGACATAAATCCAGACCTGCTATATCTTACGAATAGCTTTCCCGCGCTGGACAGCCAGAGCATCGCAACTGCGTTTCAAATGAAGTTAGGGGGTAGCGCCGCAAACACAGCATATGCGTTGGCACGTTTAGGAGCAAAAACATGGTTCTTTGGGGCCGTAGGTAAGGATTTCTTCGGAAAATTCTGCGAGGCGGAGCTAAAGCAGGCTGGCGTAAAACCAGTGCTCACACGCATGGACTCACAGACAGGGATAACATCCGCCGTGGAGTTCAAAGGCACGAGGACGATGTTCACATATAGGGGAGCGAACGAATTCTTGGACATTTCGCACATCACCCTCCGCGGCACCTGGCTGCACCTCTCGGGCTACTGGCATCTTGCACGGCTAAGGCCAAACGTAGAAAAACTCTTCAAAATGGCCAAGGACCGCGGAATGTACACCTCTTTCGATGTAGGATCCTGGAATACAGACTGGAGCGAGTCGAAATACATAATACACGCGATAAACAAGGGGTATGTGGATTTCGTGCTGGCAAACGCGGAGGAAATATCCGCACTCACTGGCCTGCCAAAGGACAGGGCAATAAACGTGCTACGGAAGCACACAACCATCGGTCTCCATCAGGGTAGAAACGGGGCAACAATGATATGGAGAGACGGCGAACACCACGTTCCCGCATGGGACATCCATCCAATCCGCGTGACCGGCGCCGGGGATACGTGGAACGCTGGATTTATCTGGGCATACCTTCGGACAAAAGATGTGAAAAGAAGTGCAGAAATCGCAATGGAGATCGTAGAAGAATATGTGTTGGGAAAGGAAATAAGGGCGCCATCAGACACTGACTGAGGACGCCCGCTTGGCGCTGATTCCCTTGCGAACCTCCAGAATATACTCCTCTAGCCCCTCGCTTGTTGCCAGCTTCTCCGCCCATGCATCTTGGCCGTGCATGCGAGCGAAGAACGCCAGAAGATCCCGCACACGCTGAGATACAGGTGGCTGCGATTCTGCTTCAGCCCTGCGCTGGTACTGCTTGATTTGAACTGCAAGTCGCTCGGCTTCCAAAGGTGCAAGCACTCCATACATCGCCTCGTAAGCGGCAGGAATAACATTTTCTGCCCATTTCCTGTGGAATCTGCAGAAGCCAGCATTCTCCGTAAGTAGTTCCGCAACAAAGCGCTCCCAGACCTTCGCCCCGAGAGCTTTCGGATCAAGCCAGTCCGATCCATAGTATGTCATGAACTTGCCGTGGAGAGGCAAGGGAACAAAAAAGCCAGGAACAATGTATTGGGGTGGCACCAACTCCCCGCCGCCGGCGAATGGCACAAACACCGCGAGGTCCTCGGCGCCGTTACCAATCTTGGCAGCAGCGGACCGAATGCCATGGGCTAAGAAGTCCGCCTTGCCTGCTGCCATTGCAGTAATTAGCTGAGCTACAGCCTGGAACTGTGCATCTGGATCCGTAGAAAACGGCTTCAAACTGGTATCTGGAAGACCCTCGATCTTCAACACACCTCTGTCCCGCAGCTCAAGCGCCCATGCAATCGTGTCGCCCAGCTGAATTGCATCGAATCCCAGACGATCCGCGAGGTGTGCCAGCGCAACGGCCTTTTCCAGATCAAAAATACCCAGCTGCGAGCCCAATGCAGTAATGGGTTCGTAATCTACCTTTTTGTCACCCAGGTATTTCTTGCACGCCGCCGCACACTTTTCCCCACATGTACGGGAAACGATATTCTTACTGGAGAAGCCAGCACGCATCTTTTCCACAGCGGGCGAAATCAGTTCCTCCCACAATCGCTCGCGCTCAGAATCGCTCATATAGATATTATGCCAGTTGTATGACGGAAGTAATCCCTTCAGATGCGCCCAGTTCAGCATAGTCCCTCCGATTCCGTCTTTTTGGCTGAAACGATATTTTTCAGTAGCAGCGGGGACCTCATTTAAGTAGTCCTCGCCGAGAACATCTGCGGCCACCTTTCTGAATCGATCTAAATCCAGAGTTGGCACCGCATCGCCACCAAAAACCACCGCGTAAACATTGTGTGCACGGACCATGACGGAACCTGCACCGCCCCGACCAAAGAAATCAACAGATTTCATCACGGGATCTACGGACGCGAGTACGCCGAAATCGCTGTATCGAGCGGCAGGCCCCGCAACAACAGCACGGTATGGTGCACCATTGTATACGTCACGGAGTTCCTCTCCCAGGAAGTCCGAAAGAGCAAATACTCCCTCATTAATGAGATCCTCCGCGTCGGACAGCTCGAAGATCTGCATTGTAGTCCCAGAGCTATCCCCAATAACCACAACGACGGCGGGGGCGGCAGCGCGACCGACAATCGTGACGTCCCTGTCCCCAGTAAGGGCAATATACCTGCCCAGACCTCCGGCAGAGGATACGAAGAAGCCGCCAGTCATGGGCGAACGGAACGATACAACCCCGCGGTTTGCTCCTTGAATATCTGGGTGCGCAAAGGGCCCCGCAGAAAAAACAAGGGCATTCCTCGGATCGTACGGATCGCGGGAATACGTTTCGTACTCCGAAGAGTGGATCTTTATGCCCGCATCAACCGCGCCAGAACTCGGAAGTCGTAGCTCCTTCATTTTCTGCTTATCTAGATCAATGACAATCATGCTAAAACAAAGTAGTCTTGCTTTAAATATGTGATCCCATGTTAGTATGTGTGCAAAATCCGTGAGCTCATCACAACAGTGCGTGAAGCAACCGGACTCTTCCCCGTGCTGATCTTTGGCTCTGCAATGCACGGGGCGGGCAGATCTTTCCTCTCAAAGCGCGTAATGAATGCGGTCAGTCGTGAGGGATACCCCGTCGAACGTGTGGGCGTGGGGGAAATATTTCGAAAAATCGCCGCGGAAGAGGGAATAAGCATAGATCAGTTTACAAAAATGCAATCAGAAGATCCCAGTCGCTTCTATGAGCTTAACATCAAAATTGACGATGAGATCTACCGCAAAATGCATGAAATTCCTGAAGATCGTGTGGCAATAATCGACTCAAACCTCGCAGCATACTACGCTGACACCGAAAACGCATACGCGTTTCTCGTCTACGCACCGCCAAAGATCATTGCCAAAAGGGTTTCAGGAACGAGACGATTCGGAGACGA
The DNA here is from genome assembly GCA_013154035.1 of Candidatus Iainarchaeum sp. Lineage (GTDB taxonomy): Archaea > Iainarchaeota > Iainarchaeia > JAADDC01 > JAADDC01 > SZUA-1452. Next base: position 37,282 of record JAADDH010000069.1, read on the forward strand.
GGCATACAGAAACGAAGACGCGGCGCTCAAAGCACTTCTAGAGCGAACGCGCGAGGATATTCTCGCATATAGGAACATGGCAAAGATTGCAAGGAGTAATTTCTGGAAAATGGTGTATCGCATCGCGGCAGACGATATGGAGAAAAACCTCGAGGCAATTCTGGCAGGGAAGTGTCCAAACAGTCCATTCTATCACGCAAGCATAGACAACGGAGGGACAGAAGAGGAAACCCTTGCAAAATGGTGCGAAACAGTAGATGCTCTTGTCAATCGCCACGTATAACGGTACCCACGCGTTCTCCGCGAACCGCTTTCGCCATGTTCCCCGCTGCTGCCGACGTGATAACCACTGATTCTAACCAAGGGGATGTCTGCACAAGCGCAAGCATGGTTTCAACCTTCGACAACATACCCCCCGTAACATCAATTCCGTGACTGCCGCCCAAAGCATCTCGGACCTCCGGGAAGTTGGCAGGGGTGATCTCTGGGATCCGCTCCGCATCTGGATCGACAAAGGGATCTGAAGTGTAAACCCCATCTACACTCGTCACGAGTACGATCCTCCTGGGCTTAAGGGGCCCATTCAGAGCAAAGAAAACCCTCTCCGTAGAAAAAATTGCGCCGCCGCGCTTCTCATCCGGAACTGCGTCGCCATACGTCACAGGAAGGAACCCCGACTTGATCACATCACCGAGTGCGCCAACACATAGTCTAGAAACACGATCATCACGCGAGAAGATAATGGCAGAAGGTGGAAACTGGAATGCTGGCAAACCTCGCTCTACCAGTTGCTCCACCACGATTTGGTTCAGACGAGCAGCAACCGCATGAACGTTCGCAGCATATTGCCGCGGGTCCGAAAGCTTCATATGCTCATATGCCTTCGCAGCCCAATGCCCAAAGGATCCGCTGCCGTGCCCCAACAGAACCGCATAGTCGCCAAGTAACGGTGCTAGTTCATCTGCAAGGGCAGAGATTCGGCCTATGTCTGGTGTAAGGGGCTTGCTCTTGTCCGTGATGATGGATCCACCCCACTTTACAAATACAGTCTGCTTGGCCACGGAACAAAGGGCAGGCGAAGATTTTTATGAGTGAATTTCACGCTTCGGCAATCAACGGGTCGGTTTAAATAGGGGGCAGGCATTTTATATCCGTGGCGCGCCGTAGAAAACTCGGGGAAGCAATATACTACATTACCACAAAGACGGACAATCTTGCAGAGAAATTAACCAAAATTGGCCTACCTGGAGAGCAAATAGAGCAAATCTGGATTGAAGAGGACGTTCCCGACGTGTATTTCGTGGACGGGGCGATAATAGCAGATTTGAACTTCATGGACGAGAGTACGCTGATCGCGATAAAGAAGAACACTGTGGCAGTGGTTGCAGAGGAAGAAACGGAGCTACTGCGGTGGATAAAAAACAGTATTAAACGCCGAAGAAAGTTCCTTCAAAATCCTGGAACGTTCCTGTACCGCGCAATCAAAAAGCAGCTGGACATTATTCACGACCGCGTCTCCGAAATCCACAAGGCTGTTACCCGCGTTGAGAAGACAATGGCAAAAAACCTGCGGACAACGGACACGGAAATGGTCCTCAATGTGTACGATGTCCTGCTCCAACTGCACGACGTTAGGAGGGAGCTGGCATACTTCTGGAAGGTAGTTATGAAGCTGCGGAAAACGCCAATACTCAAGCCAGAGGAAATTGAAGACATAAAAGGCGACGTGCACGAGGTCTTATCATTTGTGGGGCTCACAATAAAATCCGCGAACTCGATACTGGACCTCCACGACAGGGCACTATCCATGGAGTTGAACCTGCTTATTAAACGCCTGACTGCGATATCCATAATCCTCGCGGTAATCACAATCATAACGGGGATCTACGGCATGAATTTCAGATACATTCCCCTCGCAAACCACCCATACGGCTTCTGGATTATAAACGGGTTTTTGGTACTATTATACGTGGGCATGTGGTGGTGGTTTAGAAGAATAGGGTGGATGTAATATGGAATTCCCATCGTTGCTAAGGAAATCACCACGCAGGAGCGTTGAGGAAGATCCCGAGCAAGTAAAAACAGCCGAATTTTGGAATCGCATCAAACCCGCCGAATTCTTGGAAGAAGATCCTAAACACGCGCTGGAGCTCGCAGGTAAAGCAATAGATAGCGGAATAACGCATGCGAAGATCGATGAAATGGTCCGCAGGGCAATACATGCCCAAAACTTTCAGGACGTTGCCATCAGACTAGGAGCATCGGAAAGCAAAACAATTGCAAGATATCTCATAGACGAGCACACCATTGCAGAGAAAATAACTGATCCACAGCTGGCAAGAACGCTTGCAGATGCTGCACCGCCAGACAAAATCGTACACATCATCGCACAAATCGATAATCCCCAGCTAAGAAAAGAACTTCTTGCAAAACACAAGGAGAAGATCTTATCCGACCCGAACGCGGTCAAACAACTGGCAAAATACCCCCACATCATCGAGCACATACTGGAAGCAGAATGGCACGCAGATATGAACGAGGATCAGCTAAGAAAACTAAGCAATGCAATATCTCACGAATCTCCCGCGCAGTTGGCGCAAACGATAGCCAACACCCTGGAAAACGACATAAAAACGCCAAAATCAGCGAAGAGCACAGTAATTCTACTCAAAAATATAATGAGTGGGGCAGCAGGCAATCCGCAGGCTACAGAGGGCCTATTGCGCGTATACAAGCGTATCAAATCCCACGTGTTCACGCCAGAGGGAAAAAACATCGAATTCGGAAAGGCGTTTCTACAAATAGGCGGCGAAGATACGATTGCATTCCTGGCGAAAGCAGCATATCAAAAACACAACAGAGGGGACTATAGATCTGCCGCAGACATCGCGGAGGATGCTGTCTGGCTGGCAAAGGAATACCTGAAACACGTAAACTGGCAGGAGATATCCAAGAGTCCGAACGCCAAAAGACGGGTTGTGAAATACATGCAGGCAATTGCACGCCTGACCGATCCGGCAATGTATGGGAACATCGACTACAGGCGACGGAGAGATATTAAACGCCAATTGCGGAGACTCGTGGAAGAGCTCTCAAAACATGAAATCACGCAACACGCAGATGCGCAATACCTTCAGGCGATCGGCAAAAACCTCGCCCATATTCACGATCACCGCATAATTCTGCCAATGGTGCAAGCCATAGCAGAGGATCCAACACGGCGGCGCCACGCAATCGTAGTTAAGGCATACATAGGAGCCCACACACAAAAGGACCACGAGCGCAACCTCCTCCAAGAATTTCTAGAGAGGTTAGAGGAGGAGCAAGGCACAGAACTATCCGAGCAGCAGATACGGAACATAGTAAAAGCAATCAACGTCCGCGAGTATATTCCCAACGAGCTATGGGAAAAATACGGAAAACAGTAGCAGAATCGGCGCTGCACAAAGGGAATAATTAGCAGATAGCGCCAGAGCAGTGATTCCAAACAGCCGCCGTCTCGGCTAGCGTGACGATGGGGCTACCGCCCCCGTAACCCCGGAGGGGGGTGCTTCCAGCACCCTGCAGTGGGTTGTGCGTCCGATCATAGATCGGACCCGCGCCAGCGCCGGCCGATGTGTCGGCCGCGTGACACTAACTGCCTGTCTGCGACAGGCAATTATGCAAGAACTATGTAATTGACTATATAGTGCACGAAGGCGCACACGGCACGAGCCACTACAAGCAAGCTGACTTCCGCAGCGGGCAACCTCAGCCGACCGCACAACAAAACGCATGGATGAAAACTAGGATGCAGAAGAATGAGATAGTAGCGCCCGAGCCGGGATTTGAACCCGGGTCGCGGGCTCGACAGGCCCGCATGCTAACCTGGCTACACCACTCGGGCATCCACCGCATCGCGCGGCAATACTACGTTTCTAGCGTTGATTTTAAAAGGGTTGCGAGAAGCCCACGGCCAAACAGTTCCCTATACCTCTATGTAAGCTACAGCAGAACGTCGAGAATGAGGAGAAAGGGCGGCAGCGTCGGGCACTTTCCAGGCCAGAGGAGGCCCAGTACCATGCCCATCGCTGGCGGGCTTAACTTCCGGGTTCGGAATGGGTCCGGGTGTTTCCCCGCCGCTATGGCCGCCGACCCAATAATACCTTCATATAAAAATGGTTTTAAAACTAGCGTTAATCTGCGCGGGGCGCCTGCACGAAATCCTTGATGAGTTCCCGCACCTTCTTGATTGCCTCTACGATCTCCTCCTCCTTGCGCACACCGGCACAGATAAGCTTTCCGTTCTTGAAGAGGAGTAACGTAGCCTTAGGCTCGCGGATACGGATGATTGCGCCGGGGAACTGTTCAGGTTCGTACTCCACGTTGTCCAGCGTCGCGGCAAGCGAATAGAGGTCTACGGTGACCTTGAGGTCGCCGGATGCAACGATGTTCTCAATGCGGAAGGGTACGTTCTTCGGATCGGGAAGCTTCAGCTGCGGCTGTGCCTCCTTCAGCACCTCAACAGTCTTCTCAATGGCCTTGCGGATCTGCTCAGGGTTCTTGTTGCCGGTGCAGATGAGTTTGCCGTTCTTGAAAACGAGCAGCGAGGAATGCGGATCCTCTATCTTCAGAATCGCGCCCGGGAACTGTTCAGGTTCGTACTCCACGTTGTCTACAGAGAGCGCGAGAGAAAAGAGATCTATGTCCACGTCCAGCGACGCGGATGCAACGATGTTCTCAACATGATAATATATACCGTCCTTCTCGGGCATGGACCTCTTCTTAATATAACGCCGACACCTTTAAAAAGGGGTAAAGTTGTTAAAGCTTCACCAAGGCACTGGCGGAGCCACCACCGTGCCAGCTCATTCTCGGGCGTACACGGATAACCCAAAGCTTCTCGGTCACGTCGTCCAGAAGCACGGCCAGACCACGGGTGTGGGGCAATGATGCGAGGCTCTTATCCAGCGACTCGCCAACATATGTGGGCCGCACCGCTGACAGTGCTTTAATATCCAGATAGCTCGTAATTCTGTGCCCCAGAATGATATCTGCCTGTGTGATGGCATCATCGCTGAGACGGTCTATACGCTGGGTTGCAAGGATGAGGGAAAGACCAGGCTGGCGACCAACGCGTATCCAATCCGAAAGAACTTCCTTGGAGAGAGACTTGCGATCCCGCGGCATGAAGAGGTGTGCCTCGTCTATAATCATCCAAACCAGCGGCATGCGGGATATGTTCTTCCCCTCACGAATCTCGGAGATCTCCTCCACCTTACGGTACTTCATACGTTCCTCAAATATGCGCTTGCCCAGAATCGCCACGACTACTTCCCGCAGTGAGGCGGATCCCAGGGCTGTCTTGAACGTAGAAACATCTATGATGTTGATAGCTCCGGGCTTAACGAGATCTATCACTCGTGGAGCGTTCGGATCAAAGAGCTGCCAACTCTTCGCGGCAACGAGGCGCATCTCCACCGATTTCTTTATGTGTGGCTTTGCATCGGAATTGCGAACAATCTGAATGAGATCATCAACAGAGTAAGAGCCCTTTTCCTCCGCCTCCGCGACGGCCCCCGCTAGAAGAGCACCAGCCTCTGAATCCAAATCCAGATTGAACAGCCCCAGCCACTCTTCAATGCCCATATCCCCGGTATTTATGGCAAAGTAGCCATCCACTGGCATCTCGTGCTCCAAATAGAATGGAAGTGCGCTTTTTGGGACGAGAACATTCACGTCAAAGGCCTTGGGCTGAAGCCCCCATTTCTCCAGCAAATCCTTCTGGGGTGTGTTTGGAACCTTCATTGTCCAGAATATGCCCACCGTGTCTATGACGATCACAGAGGTTCTGCTCTTCACGGAGAATGGGAGAGACGCTAGCTCCTCAAGAATAACGCCGAGGGTATATGACTTACCGTAGCCGCGCTTACCGAGAACGAGCATAACGTGAGATGTACTCATATCCATTAGAACACGGCGCCCAAGAACGGGGTTAGCACCCTTACTCATAACAACCCTACCAATAAACCCCGTTCCCCTCTTGCCGAACTCACGGAGCGTGGACTCCTTTCGCCCGACTACGACGTCCTCTCCAGACAGAACGTCAACAACCATGTGATAATAACGCAGGGGTTGTTTAAAACTGTGGGGAAAAAGGGAAGGGGGCGAGGGAGGCGCATGATAAATGGGGGCGGAGGTGGATCCCGGGCGGGCAAACGTCAGGCCGGCGCGTAGTATACCTTTCTGCCTTTGCGGATCTTCCTGACGAGGCCCTGTCGATACAGGAAGTTCAGCCGTGCCGATGCGGCATTCAGGCCCTTATATCCCAGGGCATCACGGATATCCTCGGCACACACCATGCCACGCTCGCGGACCAGCGCAAGGATCTGCTCATCGCGCTCCGACAGCCCGAGATCCTCCGGGGGGGCGGGGGCAGATGATGGAGGCGTCTGTAGGGCTGCCAGAGCGTCACGGATCTCCTTCAGGAGTGCATTGGTCCTCCTCCGCTCTTCAATGAGCGCGGCGATCAGTGTGGCAAGGACTACGGGGTCTTGAGCGCGCTGTACGAGGAGTTCAAGGGACATGATGTCGTCGTCTTCCACGCCGGGAAGCAACGCTTTTATAGCGGATATCATTGTTGATACGGAGGTGGAGTCGCTGTCACGTTTGCCCGCCACGTATCATGATAGTGTCATGACATATTTAAGTATTGTCATGAAAGAATCACGACGGTATCGTTTTGTGGTTTGAAAATTAGATGAAGGTTACCTCATGGGGTTGGTCCAGCAGGATGTCGAGAGCCTTCTGGACGTCGGGATACGGGAAAGAAAGTTTACGGACGTCCTTACGGGCAACAACGATACGATAGACCACACCGTCAGGTCTGAAGAGCTTGTTGATGCCAATCACACGAACGCCGCCAAAGAGATCTTGTATTGTCTTCCTTAAATCAACATCAATCTCTACTATGCGAACGGGCTTGCCCACGGCCTGACGGAACGCGCGAAGTACCTTGCCATTCTTTCCGATCAGACGGCCAATCTCTCCACGGACTAGTATGAGCACGAATGAATTCATGTCGTAGGCACGAACAAACTCCACCGTGTCCCCAATACGATATTTGCTGTCCAGATCATAGAGTATCCTGGATATTCTAACGTCTAGCTCGCTGATCTCGCCCTTCTTTAGCTTCTCCTCATCAACCGGGCAGAGATAATCACTCCGCTGACAAACCTCACATATGGGGGCACGGACCATCCTACTCACCTGAAATAATCTAGAAAGAAGTAAAAATAAACCCACGGGTCAAGGAGATTACTCCTTGGCGAGAACGATATCAATTGCGGAAACCTTGGACACGCCGTGCTCGCCCTGAAGCTCTTCTGTGGAAATGTCAATCTGCTTGACCTGGACCTCTGGGAGGAAGCGGTTCCTGACGACCTCAGCCACGTCAACTGCCTTGGAAATTGCGCGACCGCGTGCCTTGATGTGGACCTCCTTTGCACCCTGGTTGAACTGCGTAACAACAGCAAGGACGTAGTTCATGACGCCCTTCTTGCCAACATAGACCTCGTTCTCTGCTGCCATGGTATTCACCTCTTCTCAAAAAAATGGGGGGCAAGTGTTAAAAATAACTTAGGAACGGCTGCGCCTGTATTCCTCCACGAGATCCATGATCCGACGCGCGAGCTCCTCAGCGTCCGGTGAGTCATCCTCAGGAACAACAACAGCAAACTCATCCGTGGATGCAAGAATCTTCCCTGCACGAACATCGGAGAGGGGAATCACCTCTGCCTCGCCACGCCCTACCGCGTCAATTGCGTCAAGCACTGCTCTGTAGCGTTCCCGCATACGCGCGAGGTCTCGCTTCGCCGCGTCCCTTTCCATACGCATGCGGTGATACCTCTCGTCGCTGGGCACATACTCCAAAAGTCGCTTCAAACGTCGGTTCTCTTCCCTGAGCGCCTGCAGTTTCTTAGATGTGCGAGAGTGCTCCCGCTCGGTGGCGGCGAGGCGATGTTTTAGATCCGCAATGATTTCGTGGAGGTGTGCCACATCGTCTCGCCCGCTCCCACTTTCCTCCCCACGTTCAAAGCGCTTTGGTTGCTCACCACCAACCCAATCTTCAAGCGCCTGAGAGATTGGCGTTCCAAAAACTACTGCACGCTTGAGATAGTCGGCGAGTTTGGGATCATGCCCATACTGTGCATCAATGTGCCGGAACTTGCCCGCATACTGGAGAAAAGCAGCATAGGCAGCGGAGAGCGCATCACGCTGGTGATCATCACCCGGTGCATTATCATATTTCCTGGCAACGGAATCCTTGAAGGCGACGCGGATCTTTGCAGTCGGAACCCACAAACGAGCGCCGAACTGGGCAGCAATCTTCTCCACACGGGATGGAGCAGGAACCACATCAGTAGCGACTATAATTGGCACACCAACGTCGCGTAGCGCAGAGACAATCCACGCGTCGTCGGCAGATCTCTTAGAAAGAAGAAGGAGGAGGTTGCCCCGCAGATCCAGCGCTGCGAGGCCCGTCGTGGTCCCGGGATCAACGCCCAGGATTACGTACGGTACCGCAGATCACCTCACACAAAGCCGCCCTTGTTCGTCAGGAAGTAAATCAGACGGCGGAATACCTTGTCAAAGGGCTTAGTCGCTGGGTTAAAGTTCACAAAGGCTATTGTACCGTTGCTCAGCCCAACGGAGTGAGACAGTGCAATTGCAATCGCGCTGTCGGGAAGCTGCTTGCCCTGACCATCGTAGCTGTAAAGCATGGCAACACGTTCACCAGTCTGCGAGATCATGACGCCACGCAGTGGGTTGAGCTGGACGTTCACAGGTTTACCAGGGAAGTAGCGCGTCGCAGCACCTGCGGGGTTGAGCTCGGAGTTGTAGCGGTAGAATTGCAGGCGCACGTTCGTCATGGGCTTGCCATACTGGCACATATACTGTCCGGTGGGGGATACACAGCGCACGGGCATGTACTTGCCCATATCCTCAATGGCGCCACCGCCCCAACCCATGCAACCATACTCCGGATCACAGGTACCGGAATCCTTGATGATGATGAGATTACCGCCGTTCTTCACATACTTCACGAATTCATCGCGCTGCGTGTCTGTCACGCTCTTGTTATTCAACTGGTAGAGGATTACAACGTCGTAATTACTCAGGGTTTCGGCGTAGTATGGGTTCGACGGCGTAAGGGACGCGGGCTCGGCTTCTACTGTGAAGCCCATATATTCGCCAGCACCCTGGGCTATTGCTGCAACGGTATTCTGAATCTGGGGAGCGTTCGGATCATCTGTTAGAATGAGTACGTGGATTGTCTTGTTCATACCGAACATGGAACCGGGCAAAAGGCCCATCTTCGCGGCGAGAAATGCGCCTAGCACAATAAGAAGCGCTAGTGGCAAAAGGCTCTCAAGATACTTTGAATACTTCGGCTTAGACTGTTCCTGCATGGCTGCCATCATAGCAGCGGCATACAGTGCATCGTCGTTGGGCGCGGGGCCCCCAGAACCCTGACCTGCAGGAGCACCTCCTCCATACATAAGCAACACCGCAATAAAATGGATCATCGTATTTAAATGTTACGTGGCCGCCCACCTGCAAATGTCGTAGAGCAGACGAACCAGGGCATAACGTGTCTGCGAATCGCCCGTAGCGTTGACGTCTTTCAAAACAATATCCGGCGGGAATGCATAGTAAACAACACGGTAGCCATCGCGTATGGCTACTGGATACGGTGGAGACTGACCGCAGCACGCACCCACGCCACCGATCGTGGCAAAAATCTTCTGCTGACCGAAGATCGACGTTTGAAGCGGTTGAACAACAACGAAATCATGGTTAAACGGAACGCGCACGTGAAGCCCACTCGTCAGTTCGTCGTCTATGGGCACCAAGTACCCCATTACGTCACAGTTCGCCTCGCCGTGACAGTAATCTCCAACATACTTCAAGCCCAAAAACTGAGTGCCGAAGAGAATTGGATTCCCAAAGGCGTCAACACGGTCCCAACGGTTCATAATGACAAGGTGTCCGCCCGAGTTGGTCTCGCTATTCGCATCTACGTGATCCATCTCGGACCAAGTAGTGTTGTCTGGGACGCGAAGATACTGTGAGTTCTTTTCAGCATCCACGCCAACATCTCCCGCAATGAGCACCTTGCCTCCCCGCGCAGCAAAGTCCCATATCGCAGCCATTTCTTCCGGCGTAAGCGTACGCGCGTGCTCCACAATCAGAACATCGTAAGAACTTAGATTGCCAGGCCCAACCATAGATATAGGCATGGTCTGAGCGTATAGGTTGCAGTTGTTCGTAATAAAGTTGGCGAGGGCGTGGGGATCACCCATTCCAGACTTGCCGTATAGAATGAGTATGTTTGGATACGTGCGGCCGTAAATCTTCTCAAGAATCATATGATAGCCACTGCACCAATACGGCACCTGATCGCAGCTTATCAAACCGTAACGGGTTGCAAGGAACAGCGCAACGAGCACAAGGGCGGATATTGCAATGGCGTGAATCAGGAGTTGCTGCGTCTGGTTCTTGACAATCTGACCGCGCATGAGAAGAAAAAGAAGAGGTGGTTTTTATTGATCACCCTTTGCGGTATATGACATTCACCTTCAACTTGCCCCGTCGCGCAGCGTTCTCGATGAATTTACGGTACGCAAGGGCGAACTGAGCAATCTTCGGATATGCCGACCAGCGCGACAGGTTAATCACGCTGGGGTCGTCAAGTATCCGTTCCCGTATACGCCGCGCATCCACATACTCGGGAGCGCCCTGCCTAGCAAGAGCCCACGCAAGCTCGCGCTGGAACTGAGAGATTGACGAAACTGCCTGCAGCCCCAACTTCTCAAAGAATTCGGGATTCTCTCTCAAAACCTTCTGGACATACAGATAGCCGTCTCGCGAGCCGGCAAGAACATCGGACTCCTTTGGCGAGCGCTTGATGCTTCTTTTACCGCCACTCTCAGCAGAATCAAAACCATATCTCTTCCGAAACGTCTTATGCATCTCTTCAATCGTTTTCCAAGCTTTATCAGCAGCAACACGCTTAGTGGCACTCTCCAGATCCGCGCTCAGAAGCTGTCTAATCCGTTCCGACACGAGCCTGCGATCAGCCTCGCGTGATAGTGGAATGACCTCATGTGTCAAATATGAATAGTTCATGGTCAGGGGCGATTCGCCAGCATTTCCAGCAATAGCATATTTTGCGACGGTGCGAATCTTTTGGGACTCCTCTTCAGGGCGAACAGCATCGGACGGTAACACGCCATGAACCACTACGGTAAGATCCCCGTCCTTCAAATGGTACGTAACCAGGGCGCGATCACCCGTTGGCAGATCAACAACACCCGCAGGCATATGCTCCAAAACAAATGGCCTGCCATTCAGCTGCACCTTATGCTGAGAAATCATTTGGACGCCCTCTTGCTCATCGGTCCGGGGAATTGACGTGCCATCGACGCCCAAAACTTCATACTTCTTTCTAAACAGAATGCCGGATTTGCGCCAGAGTGTTGGAATATCACTTGTCTCAAGAGTGTGCTCCTGCAGCTCCACAGTAGGCGTCTGCACACCTTCACGCGCAGTCTCCGCAAACTTTTTTGCGCGGGTAAACAGATCTCGTTCCATACTATTACCACCGCCCACAAGTATATAAGCATCTCGTCAAACAATTAAAACATGGTGAAGAAGGAAAAGATCGAGACTCCGCCATCCATGCTGGGCATTATGGAGTTCAACGTAGACACCAGCAGACTCCGCCTCTCTCCTCAGCTAGTATTGGCAATTGCCGTGGGCGTGGCTCTGGTTGTGATCCTACTAAACTACACCATGCCCCTGAGGTGATTCAACGGAGCCCCACGTCATAATTCTTGCGGGCGGTAAAGGTAGTCGTCTCTGGCCACTTAGCAGGACATACCACCCCAAACCATTCGTTCGTGTACACCGTGCGAGGCGTTCCCTCTTTCAAGACAGCATTCTCAGAGCTATGCTCGTAGCGAAGCCGGAAAATATACACATCGTCGTAAACGAAAGACATGTGCCCCTCGCAAAGCAGCAGATCTCCGAACTTGGCATAAAAATACCCGATGAGAACATCCTCACAGAGCCTGTGCCTCGAGATACCTTGCCCGCAGTTATCTACGCATTGATGCACATCCCAGACGATCCGCCGGTTGCAATGATGCCCGCAGACCAGTACATTCGCGAGTCTGAACGCCTAGCAGATGCAATACGGAAAGCAGTCCCATTTACGGAAAAGTATATTGTCGCAATTGGGGTGACACCCACCGAGCCCGACACGGGATACGGATACATGCGCATCGGCAGGAAGATCGGGGACGGAATATATCAGCTCTTAGAGTTTAAGGAAAAGCCAGACCTTGAAACCGCCAGGAGATACGTCGACGAGGGCTATCTCTGGAACACATTCATTCACGTCTTCAGAAAATCAATCATGCTGAATGAGATCAAAAGGTACGCGGAGGAGACGTATCGGATATTCGAGAAATACAGGGACGAACCAAGAACAGCGTACTCAATAGTTAGCCCGTCTTCTCTCTCGTCTGAAGTCCTGGAAAAAACAGACAGAAACGCAGTGATCCCTGTAAACTTAACGTGGAGCGACATGGGGTCATTCGATCGACTGCACAAGCTCGCAGAGAAGGACGAGAATGGAAATGCATACAACGTGCCGTTAATCGCGATAGACGCCAAGAACAACTACGTTCAGATCAATAGAGAGGATAAAACAGTGGCAATCATCGGGCTAAACAACATCTTTGTTATCGACACACGTGATGCCATAATAGTCGGGGACAACCGGCGCGCACAGGATGTGAAGCAGGTTTTCAAGATCCTAGAACGCAACCACGGCCCGGTGCACCACCATCTGCGAATCCCAGCAGAATGGGGCGGAATGGAGATGATAGATTACGGCAAGAATAGTTCCATTGGCAAAATACTAATCGATCCGGGCAGAACCGCCAAAATAAAGATAGAGGCTCCTCAAAAACTCATAATCCTCCGTGGAACCGTTAAAATAAATGGCAAAACGCATGCAGATGGCGCGGCTGTGGATGTTCAGGGCAGCACTGTTACGATGAAGAACATAGGCGATAGCGCTGCAGAGATCTTGCAAATACGGCTTCAGAATACAGCAAACAACCCATACATGGAAATACTAAAAGAAATAGAGGGCTAGGGCCCTCAGTCAAAATCCATGCCTGGGGACTCGTTGTCGTTACCGCTGGACTTCTTGCTGGCCGCGATGATGTCGTCAATCTTCAATATCAGGCGCGCGGCCTCGCTAGCCGACATGATTGCCTGGGACTTGACCTTCACGGGCTCAATAACGTTGATCTCCTTCATGTTGGCAATGTCGCCCGCAAAGACGTCAACACCCCAGTACTTGCCGTCCTTCTCGCTGGTGTGCTTGGAGCGCAGGCGGACAATAGTGTCTATTGGGTCCATACCTGCAGTCTCTGCCAGTGTTCTCGGAATCACCTCAAGCGCATCGGCGAACGCCTCTATTGCCAGCTGCTCCTTGCCGCCAACGGTCTTTGCGTAGTCGCGCAGCTTGATGGAAAGCTCCATCTCTGCAGCACCACCACCAGCGACGACAGCGCCGCTCTCAATGGCGGATGCAACCGCACCGATGGCATCCTTGAGCGCCCGCTCAGCCTCGTCAACCACGTGCTCTGCACCGCCGCGGACGAGGATCGTCACAGCCTTGGGGTTCTTGCAGCCCTCTACGAAGATCATGCTCTCGCCAGCAACCTTACGCTCCTCGACGAGCTCAGCCTCACCGAGGTCCTCTGCGCCGAGGTCCTCCACGCGAGTGACGATCTTAGCACCCGTTGCGCGGGCGAGCTTCTCCATGTCGCTCTTCTTCACGCGGCGGACCGCAAGAATGCCAGCCTTCGCGAGGTAGTGCTGCGCCAGATCGTCAATGCCCTTCTGGACGAAGACCACGTTGGCGCCAGATGCTTTAATCCTCTCCACCATCTCCTTAAGCATCATCTCTTCCTGCTCAATGAACGCCTGGAGCTGGTCCGGAGATGTGATGTTGATCTTTGCGTCGGTCTCAGTCTCCTTAACCTCCAGCGCACTGTTGATCAGGGCGATCTTCGCGTTCTCAACACGCTTGGGCATCTGCGGGTGGACGCGCTCCTTGTCAATCACTATACCCTTCACAAGCTCTGTGTCCATAAGAGAGCCGCCCTGCTTCTTCTCCAGCTTGATCTGATCAATATCAATGACGATCTTGTCGTCATACTCTTCAGCAACGAGTTTGACTGCATCTACAACCATCTGGGCAAGCTTGTCCCTCGCCTCAGTGATCTTGGAGTTCAGGGCAGTCGCAGCGATCTTGCGGAGAACCTCTTCGCTGTGAATATCGACGGGATCACCAACCTCCTTGAGGATCTCCACGGCCTTCTCCGCGGCCATGCGGTATCCCTTTATAATGATGCTTGGGTGAATCTCCTGGTCGAGAAGGCGCTCCGCAGCACCGAGGAGCTCACCAGCGACGACCGTTGCAGTGGTAGTACCGTCACCAGCCTCCTCGTCCTGGGTCTTGGCAACCTCGACCATGATCTTGCCTGCAGGGTGCTCAATGCTCATCTCCTGAAGAATCGTAGCACCGTCGTTGGTGATCGTGATGTCACCAAGTTCATCAACAAGCATTTTGTCCATGCCTTTTGGACCGAGTGTGGTCCTAACAATGTTCGCAACGGCGCGCGCAACGAGGATGTTCAAGCGCTGAGCGTCACGCCCAACAACACGCTGGGCACCTTCCCCAAGAACCGGCGCCTGCTGAAGCTGCACCATCTTTTACCACCTCCAAATTTATGATGGACATGCGTTCATATAATTCCGTATCCAGCAATGTTTTTAAGGTAAGCGACTACTCATAGTGCCCCTCTGCAAAGCCACGAGGAAGGTGATCAACTTGATATTTCCCCTTTCCACCCGCCTGGCAGCAATCTTGGGCAAAATCACGATCCGCCCGCGAGAACACATGGGATAAGAGCGCAGTAGCTGGTCGGAAATTGCCATGAAACCAGGCACGGAGGTAGCGGTTTTCTTCTCCTGAAGCAACCTGCGATGCCCACGCCAGCGCTGCATCCTGCCCACGCTTTGACTCTATTTCGCGGAAGCGTTTTGCAAAGTCTGATATTGCCGCCGCCACAGCCCGCGATGTAAGAGAGTTGTCAGGAAGCGCTATTGGCTCACCACGCAACGCCCTGCGCAGCAGCTCCAAATCGGCCACAGCCACAAGTAATTTTGCCGAAAGGTGTTTATATTTGGTGAGTGCATAATCAAGCATGTTTGAAATGGAGTGGTCTGAAAATGTGCTAAAAACGCCCTGGACCACATACGAAGCAAGCATCCGGCGCATTTATGATCTCGAAGACGTTCTTCTTGACAAGCCAAAGGAGGATGGAGACGCATACTACATGTTCCGCGGTATCCAGCGCCCGGAAGACGAAGAGAAATTCAAAGAGCACAAAATACGCTACGATATAACAGTTATCCCGCCGCGAACGATCGGCAGGGAATATATCAAAACGCTCGGGCACTACCACCCCGAAGCGGACCACGGATTGTCGTATCCGGAAATATATGAAGTGCTGCAGGGTGAGGCACTCTTCCTCCTCCAGCCACGCGACGCGTCGGACTTCATAGCAATACGCGCAAAGGCTGGCGACGTGGCAATCATGATCCCAAACTACGGCCACGTAACAGTGAATGTTGGATCTGAACCCCTTATTATGGCAAACCTCGTATCCTCAGAGTTCTCGTCAGAATATGGGCCGGTAAAGGAGAAGCACGGGTTTGTCTGGTATTACACGACGGGCGGCTGGGTGAAGAACGAACACTATGAAAACCACCCTGAGATCCGTGAAGTTGGGCCGTCGCCGTTCCCGTCAGACATATATAGCTTCTTCGTTGAGCGACCGATGTTCTTTGAGTGGCTAAACAGGCCATGGAAAGTCATCTGGGACGACAGGGTGTTTCAATGATCATCAGGCGGAGAGTAGAAACGCACAAAGATCTGGCGTATTTGCAGAGGGCAACCACCGCAAAAGCATTGGAAAAATGGGTTCCAGAGAAGCAGTGGACAGAACAAGTGCGGTTGAATCAACTCCTCCCCGGACTATTCCCAAAAAACTTTGAAGTGACACTCCGATATACCCACGCGCCAATCCGCACGAAACTCCTCGGGCTGAAACGGAAAAACACAATAGACGATTACTTCAAAACGTGGCAAGCAATCCTTCCAGAATCGCTGTACCGCCTGAGGGTGCTAAAGTTGCCCCACTATGCACACATAGATGCCGGCTGGGAGTTTGCGGCCATTCGGGCGGTGCTTCGCAGGAAAATAGACGAGGAAAGCAAGGCAAGGGCAATAATCCGCCTGGCAGGAAGCGGACTTGCAAAACACGACGTCGGAGATGTTCGACGCATCCCTTATGAAGTGGTAATGGCGCACTTCGCCCATCCCGATGCAGCAGCAGCCTATGATATCATTCAAGACGAGGTTCTCTTTCCATCCCCGTCAGCCGTCAGAGCAATGCAGCGGAATGAGCATCGCATAATTCCAGACATGGTCGACACACTAGCTCACGAAGGAACACACGCATACATGAATCAGCGCTACAGGCTGGTGGCGGACAACGACCTGGACCAAATAAAGCTCGATACCGTGGACGAAGCAGTCGCATCGGCGATGGGGGATTTAGCAGCACACAAGCTTGCAGGCGTCCCGAAACCCAAGAAAAGCAATGCAAATTGGTATTTAAGAATATACGGCATTCCCCTGCACCAAGAGGCTTTCAGGCACATATACTGGGAGGTAACGAGGAATGCAAAGAACGTGGAAGACGCGGCGCGCATCGGAATTGCTGCTGCAAAGAAGTTCGGGATTCACGTAGAGCCGCGGGACTGAATATAAACAAATCGTCCCACATCATTAGGATGCCCGAACCCGGCGACGTTGTGGAAATCACGAAGAATGGAGTTACGTACAGGGGAACAGTTCTCCCGCGGACCGAGGAGATCCCAAACGATGTTCTCGTGATCAAACTGAAGAACGGCTACAACATCGGCGTAAGACTCACGCCCGACACGGAAATACGCGTTATAGAGAAGGGGGAGCCGCCCAAGAAATACAGAGCGCCAGTGAAGGTAGAATCCAATCCGAACCTCCCCACCGCGGCGCTCGTTGCAACGGGTGGAACTATTGCGTCTCGCGTGGATTACAAGACCGGAGGCGTCGTTGCAGAATTCACGGCGGAGGACTTCCTACTATCGTTCCCAGAAATCGCGGACCTGGCAAACCTCGAACTCCGTCAAGTATCCAACATCTTCTCTGAGGACATGACACCTGAATACTGGGTGCGAATCGCCGAGGGTGTGGCAGAGGAGATCAAGAGCGGAGTGGATGGCATTGTTATTACCCACGGGACGGATACAATGCACTACACGGCAGCGTTCCTCTCATTTGCTCTGCAGAACGTTCCAGTTCCCGTCGTACTTGTCGGCGCACAACGCTCCTCTGACAGACCGTCCTCAGACGCGGCAATTAACCTCCTCAACGCAATAAACGTGGCGGTAAATTCTGACCTCGCGGGCACATTCATCGTCATGCACGAAACAATGGACGACAGATACTGCACGATCCACCCCGGTACGCGAGCGCGCAAGATGCACACGAGCCGAAGGGACACGTTTAAAACAATAGGAGATATACCCGTCGGACGGTCGTACGTTCTGGCGCGCGCAGGAACAATCGAGGAAAGATGGGTGGAAATCTGGCGGAATGAATTCCGAAGGCGTGGTCAGAAAGGATTCAAACTCGTGGCGAAAGCAGATCCGAACGTATTCCTGCTCAAAACGTTCCCGGGGCTGAGAAAGGACATATTTGAGAAGATCTTGCTGGAGCATGACGGCGTGATCATCGAGGGGACCGGTCTGGGGCACGTTAGGCAGGAACTAATCCCAATAGTCAAAGAGGCAACGGAGAGTGGCGTATTCATTGGAATTACACCGCAGCCCCTCTTCGGACGTGTACACCCGCACGTATACTCGACCGCCGTGAAGATGGTCGAGGCAGGCGCTGTTTATCTGGAAGACATGCTCCCAGAGACAGCCATGGTCAAGCTCATGTGGGCACTGGGGCAGACGAAGGATCGAGAAAAGGTGAAGGAGATCATGCTAACAAATTACGCGGGCGAAATCACGAGGCATTCGCGCCCGGACGCGTTCTGGTGATGCTCATGAGGGCCATCGTCGTTGCAGGACTCCCGCGGGCAGGGAAAGACTCTTTTGCAAGGGTACTCCCCTGGAAGAAGATCGTGTATTCTGATCTTA
The DNA here is from genome assembly GCA_013154035.1 of Candidatus Iainarchaeum sp. Taxonomy (GTDB): domain Archaea; phylum Iainarchaeota; class Iainarchaeia; order JAADDC01; family JAADDC01; genus SZUA-1452. The sequence goes on from JAADDH010000069.1 coordinate 55,666, forward strand.
TCAAGGCGATCGCAGGCATCCGCGACGTCACCGACAAAAAGGAACTTGGAAGGATCGCCGACAAGCTGCGTGAGGAGAATGGAAAAGACTATCTGACGAGGTACGCCCTGGCCATCGCGGACGAAGCGGGCGAGAATACAATAGTGCTCGTGGGGCCAAGAACGCCGGAAGAGGTGCGCTACGTCAAGGAAAATATCTCGGAGCACACCGTTGTGTGGATAGAAGCAGACGAGGAGATTCGTCGGAAGAGGGGTGCTGATCCAGAGCGAGAGAGGGAAGATATAGGGCGGGGCCTGGCCGAGATACGGAATCTGGCAGATGTTATCGTTGAGAACAACGGAACGCCCGAGGAGCTCAAGGAGAGGGCGAAGTACTTCGTAGAAAACATTAATTACTACCTGATCGGCCTAAAGAGCGGAATAGAGATCCACCAGCAGCTGGATACGCACAAGCTCTTCTGCTCATGTCCTTCAACGCTTCGCGACGATGAACCTGGCGTCGTAGTGGAGCGTTTCCAGCGCCCGGTAGCGTCAGAGATGGGAACTTTTGATCCTGCAGCGCTGGCGGAATTCAGGAAGGGGCGAAAGTACATATACCAAGCGTATTCGGACACCACATGTCTCGTCGAGCTGGATGAGGAACCACCGCACCCGCCCAACGACGAGGCCATTGACATAACACTAACGTTCGCAGAATTTGTCCACGCAACGCCCGTAGATGCAAGCATTGTCATGAGAAAGATGGTCATAGACGGTTCAAATACTTCTGGATTCCAGCGCACCATGCTCCTGGCAACAGGTGGCTGGATTGAGGGACACCTATCCAAGATCCGCATACAGACAATATGTTTGGAGGAGGACTCAGCGCGCCCCATAGAGCGCGGAGAGGATAAAATCGTCTACAGGGTGGATCGACTGGGCATTCCCCTTATAGAAATAGCCACCGGGCCGGATATGCACACACCTGAGGAGATTAAAGAAGCCGCCGAGCGCATAGGAGTACTGTTAAGGGCAACAGGAAGAGTTAAAAGGGGATTGGGGACAATTCGCCAGGATTTAAACATTTCCATCCGCGGCGGCGCACGCGTCGAGATCAAGGGTGCGCAGGACCTGGATCTTATCCCAGAATACGTGAAGAATGAAGTGCGCCGCCAGAAGGGGCTTCTGGAAATAAAGGAAGAGATGCAGAAGCGCGAGCTAACAGAGAGGGATTTTGATCTGCCAATCGTCGATGTAACGGACCTTCTTGAAGATACTGAGGCGAAGTTCGTCCGATCCACCATCAAGAAGGGTGGAAAGGTGCTGGGCATCCGCGTCCCGAAGATGTCCGGACTCCTCGGAAAGGAAATACAGAACGGCAAGCGCTTTGGAACGGAGCTCTCATACTACGCAAAGGTCTACGGCAAGGTCGGCGGCATTCTTCACTCCGACGAGCTGCCCAAGTACGGGATAAGCGCAGATGAGGTTCAGAAAATCCGGGAGCGACTGAACTGTGAAGAGGAAGATGCATTCGTCATTGTCGTTGCTCCTGAAGAGAACGCGAGAAATGCGCTGGATGCAGTAAAGAAACGCCTGAAAATGGCACTCCATGGCGTTCCTGAAGAAACGAGGGGGCCAAACCCAGACGGGACGACAAGATTCATGCGCCCACTGCCCGGAGCCGCGCGCATGTATCCGGAGACGGACGTCGCGCCAGTCTTCATCACAGAGGATCGGCTTCAGAGGATACGGAAGAATCTGCCGCCTCTACCAGAGGAACGCTACGAGGAATACAGGCGCATGGGCCTGAACGAGGAGCAGGCGCGAACCCTCGTAAAATCCAGGCATGTTTTCCTCTTTGACGAGATCGTAAGCGAGGGTGTGGATCCCAAGACTGCTGCAAACATACTTTTGACATTCCTGCCATACTGGAAACGCCAGGGCTGGGAACTCACGGAGGATCAGATCAAGGATCTTGCCCTGGGTTACAACAGGAAGTATCCAAAGGAAGCGCTGGACGAGATAGTGCCGGAAATAGCCAAGGGCAAGAAACTGGACGAGGTGCTGAAGGAAAAGGGCATAGAGATGATCGATGAGGAGAAGATTCGAGAAGTCGTTGAGCGCATCGTCAAAGAGTTCCGCGAGCGGGGAGAGGAACCGCGAATGAACGTCATCATGGGTAGGGCAATGGCAGAGCTTAAAGGCAAGGCACCAGGCAAAGTAGTTGCGAGAACAGTCAGAGAGATTCTCCCGGGCAGCTAACCCCAAACCCTCTTCCCATTCCTCTCCAGATACTCAACAAGAAGTTCGAGGGGAAACACCCGGTGGGCAATACGGGGCGCAAGTTTTTTGGCATGCCAGAGATTCTTTGCAGGAACGAAAAAGATTGCCTTGTGCGCGGGGATCTGCACGAGAACCTGTTCGCCTTGTTCTGCGCGTGCTTTGGAATCTACAGACTCTATGTGCGGCGCATCGAAAGCTGGAACCGCAACGATGACAGGATAATGGGGAATAGACACATATCGGTGGAAACCAGGCCGAAGCGCGTTGAGAAACTCCTGCCACTGAGAATACGCGTGTGTATTTGGCCAAATAGGATCGGAAAGCTGGAACCGCAGCAGCCAGTGGTTGCTTTCCAGATCCTCAACCTGCTTCCAAAAGGACTCCGCGCGGTCATCCCTCGCATAGCGCAGAGCAGTCATCAAATCCGACGTAATGGAAACCGTGGAATCACGAATGTCCTTGGATTTTGGAACATCATAGCGGCCCCGAGACGTCCGGATAAAGAAAGCATTACGCCTGCGCAGATCATTCGGTGCAAGCACTGCACGATAGCGATTAATTTGGGGGAGATTGCGAGAACTCGTACCGTGAAATCGTAGACTGTTCGGATCTTCAGGAAGAAGGCGTGCAAGACGCCGTCGCTCATGCTTCAGATCAATAACGTATCGGTCAATCCGTCGCTGCACCTAGAAGCACCTCTGCAAAAGTTTTTTCATCTGCATCTGTCTTTATCCCCTTATCCGACCATAGCACGCGCTCCGCTACGAACCCCCGCTCACGGAGAGAATCAATAATTGCGTCGAACCTGGGAATCTGTTTTAGTCTAAGTCGTTCCGCCCAGAAATGGACGTTGTAGTAGCCGAGAACGTCCGGCTCCTTCGACGCCAACGCGAGGATTTTCCTGCTCACCTTCGTATAATCCTGGTCCCAGCGCTGCAGTGCCTCGCGTGCCAGATCTTTGTTCTGGAGCGGGCCTGTCCATATAGGGCCATATTGCTTCCCGTCAACCTCGTAAAACCCGATCTGCGCAGTATTCTTTGTTATCAGAGAAGGCTTTTCGCGAAGACGAGCAACGACGCGGACGTGATGCTCGTAGGTGAAGGCAATGATAGGCTCTACCCCTTTTCCATGAACGGCTGCTGCGTGGAACACGAGGAAGTAGAGTACACGCGCCATGAGTTCGGGATACCATTCAGGCTTGCGGAGAATCGTCCCATATTTGGCGAGGGCCTGCTTGGGAGATGCACCAGAGAGGGGGCGGGTATCCGTGGCGGAAACAAGTAGATACCCGCCGGAGCGAACGGTACGAGCAGCAGACCAGATGAACGGCGCTGGGGAGCCGAAAGGATCAAGATCCACGGCCCAAAAGCGATTCCGAAGGCATACTAAGTTAAAATCGTCGTTAAAGAACTGGGCGTTGACGTGATACTTTTCTGCGTTTCTTCTGGCAAGTTGAAGTGCCGTTTTGTTCAGATCGTTGAAATAAACTTGGGGAATACCCGATTCAACAAAGTAACGCACGCCGCGGATGCCCGTCGCGGTCATACCGTCAAGGACATCCTTCGGCTGGAGTACGGAAAGGATAAGGGCAGATACATCTCGATTAACGCGAGCGGCTCTCGGATTAAAGAAAATGGGCACATCAGCGCTCTGCCAGGACTTTTCCGGATTTGGGACAGAAAGTTCAACCTTGCCCTCGCGGTATGGGACGAAATCCAGATGCACGTAAGTATGTGGGAGTGGACGTTTTTAGCAGCTACGGAGGTGAAGAATGCAAAGCAATACGTCGCCGTACGTCAGCCGCGTGCCCTTAAGGCGATTGTACGTATCGAGGTATGCGCCAACGTAATTCTCGTCGACCATACAATGCGCCGGCACATACAGATTGTAGTCCTTTCCCGGATACGCTGCAACAGCATACGGATCTTTCCCCGAATACCACGTAGGGAGGGGATAGCTTGGGAATGCCACGAGCGCATGATCGCTCAGATCCTCAGGAGTGATAAGCGGCTTTGCATGCGCGCCCACGCAGGCAAGAGGCACCCACGCATTACTAACTGCTGTACAGTTGCCGAGAGCATACGCTGCGGAAACGAAGGGTTGGGGATCCACACCCCGCACGGTACCTGCCACCGCAAGTGAGCCAAGAAGAGATGCAATGACAACAAAGACTGTGAGTTGCTTCCGGGCGCTAGAAGTCTGCAGATTCTCTGTGGCAGGAATAGCCAAAAATGGAAGGGCAGGAACAACGTAGCGCACAGCGCGGAAGGGTGTGACTAGATACACTAAGAGGATGATTGCTGCGAAACCCCACCAAACCCAATGCCTACGCGATGTCGGTATTGCAAGCAAAATCGTAGGTATTAAGACAAAAAGGAAGGAAAGATCGGGCCAGTGCCACATATACTCACGCGCAGGTCCGTTAAGGAATGTAAAATCCAGCATACTTGCAAGAGGGTTACCGAAGTGCACGTAATTATACGCCAGCCATGGAGCCAAAACAAGAAGGAATGCAAATGCCTGATAGATGAGCAGCCTCGGCTGAGATCGGTAGTGCCGCCACGCAAGGTATAGCAGCGGTAGCGCATAAAGCACCATAGAGTACCTTGTCAGGAATGCGAGGCCGAGAAATATGCCGGCAAGCGGAGAGTCATAGAGTGCAAGGGTGAGCAATCCAAATGCAAGCGCCAAAACCTCCGAACCCTCTGTAACCGAAAATACCGCAGCAGCAGGAGCCTGTACAAGGAAGTAGAAAATAATGGGATTGAATGAGAATCGTCGTGCGAAGAGGATTGCAGCAACGGCGAGAAGAACCTCTGCGAGGACAAAGTAGCCCACCGTACCCAAAGATGCGAGGAGTATCGGCATCGCAGGTGGGCGGAACATCTCAAAGTACCTGTGGGAAATTCCCAGCAGATAATCCCCTGAAAGTTTGTATGCGCAGAAGTCCCAGAAGAGGTAGCGATAGTGAAGAGCAATGGCTATTGCGGCGAAGAAGACTGCAGAGATGAGAATAAAGTGCTCAGCCCTGACGGATCGCCGCAAGGATCTTCCACGCAGGCGTGAGGCCCACAAACTTATTGCGGTCATTTACGATCACCACGGGCGCCGTATTAACATCGTAATACTGCTTGAGAAGGTCCACCGCGCCGACATCTACTGGGAAGTTGATATCAAAGGAGAATACATGCACATCGGGGTGCTTGCGCACAATGTCGTCAAGGATATATCCCTGTTCGCGGGATGCGGGATCGTTCTGGCGGTAGAAAAATAATATAAGCGTGTAGTCCGTGTTGCAGTCAGCTTTCAGCCTGCGCATGAGCAGATACGCCTTTATCTCCGTCAGAAAATAGTATGGCTTGAGGTAATAGTATTCGGGGTTGTTCGTCAGATGGCGGGCCTCGTAGATAGATAGTTTGTGCCCAAACTCTGCAAGGGTCTGCCCTATTTCGTCCAGACGCGTGCCGAGTAGGTTGCAGTCTTCGGAGCCAGTGGCATTCATGAACTGTTCTTCAACCAAATAGCTGTCCATCTGGAGAACAGTTTGGTGATACAGATCCTCAGCAGCACCGATCCGCGCGTGATCGGCAGCCCAACCGACGAGAATGCCCACGCTGACAAGGATCGCAGAGTAGATAAGCGCGGTGATGATCAGATATTTGCGATAACGCTGAATGCGATCATCCATTACCAGGACCTCCGAGCGCCAATGATCTCTTGAACGACAGATGCAAGCCATATGATGCCTGCAAGCAAAGGATACAGGGTGATGAAGACGAAAAACTCCTTTAAATAGAGGGGCTCACGCTCGTTGGGCCGGAGGGAGAGAGAAAATTTCGCAACCACGAGCCCAGTGAGAATCCATACTGCGGAGATGTAGAGGATCAAATAGTTCTGGGAGAGTGCGAAATCATAGAGATTAAAGCCACTCCAGGTGAGACCTTCGTAGCGCAAACGCATAAGACTCCAATACCAGTCCTGCCAACCGGTAGCAAGGGAGAAGATCAAATATAAGATCCACACGGCAACGTACGCGAGAAGAAATGGAAAGAATACCATTCCAAAGAGGTCATACTCGCGCGAGAAGCCGAAGCGCTTCCAGTACTTTACAAAGTTGCGTATAAATCCACGGGACCAGCGAAGGCGCTGCCTCCAGTAATCACGGAAGCGGGTTGGCACCTCTGTGAACGTAATGCTGTTCGGCTCGAAGAGGATCTGGTAGTGATGCGCTTTGATCCTTAGGGCAATTTCAAGATCCTCGCTGATCTCATTCTCGTCAAAGAGACCCACTTCTTCCAAAACAGACTTGCGGTAAACGCTAAGAACGCCAGGGGTCACATAGAGGACGTCAATAACTGCCATGAGCGCCCTGTAGAAATTTGTGGTCAGATACTCCCACCACTGGAGGCGGGCAAGAAGATTATCGGGGTTGCGGACGTGAATTGCACTGGAAACGGCCCCAACCTTTGGATCAGCGAAATGCGGCATCATCCAGAGGAGGGAATCGCTGGACACGTGGGAATCAGCATCCAGAACGGCAACGTAGTCATACCTCGCATTGCGGATTCCAGTGTTGACCGCTGCTGCTTTTCCACGGTTCCGCTCGTGCCGAATCAAGCGCACACGATCCGAAACGCCGTTCCTTTGAATGTAATCGTCCACGATCTTTGCGGTATCATCCTTAGAACCATCATCAACCACAATAATCTCATACGTAGGGTAGTTGAGCGATAGGAGCGAATCAAGGCACTTAGTGACGTTTTTCCCCTCGTTGTAGGCGGGGACAACAATGGATACTGCGGGCAGATCCCCGGATGCTTGCTTACGGCGGAAAATATCCGGTTCAAGCACGTAGAGGGACAGCCAGACAATTGCAAAGAAGAAGGACATGAAAACGAGTGCGAGTAGAAGGATCAGAAGCACGCTCATGGCTACCCCTTGAAAGAATGTTTGGGTGGTAAAGTATATGAATGGTGCGCGTTGATTTGGAGGAGCTCATAGCGGCAGTGCTTAGCGAGCGTAGGGCAGAGATATCCGCAGTTCGGAGGGAAATGCAGAGCATCAGCGGCGAGGAGCGAGAGCGCAGGGGAAGAGCAATCCTCGGACTAAGGGGCAAGGTCGTGGGCGAAATCCTCGGCCAAAAGATCGTGCGATTCAGTAGAGCACGGGAGATCCGCACGAACATACGGCCAGGAGACGTCGTGCTCATATCGCGGGGCAATCCACTCCGTGGCGGAACCACAGGCACAGTGGTCCGCGTAGCAAAACATTTCATCGAGGTCGCTCTGGATGAATTCTCGCCGTGGATGCGGAGAAATGTGCGAGTGGACTTCTATGTAGATGACACGACGTTCCGCAGATGGCTGGATGTGCTCAGACGACCGAATGACCGCATAAAAAGATTCCTAAGCATTCTATGGGGCGAAACGACACCGAAAATACCAAAACCTCAGAAGTTCACGCCATTAAACGCCCGCCTGGACGAGACGAAGAGACGCGCAGTTGCCCTCGCCCTTGGCGTGGAGGATGTGTTCCTCATTCATGGGCCCTTTGGCACGGGCAAAACCACGGCGCTCGCAGAACTAATTCTGCAGTTCGTAAGACGCGGGAAAAGGGTGCTAGCAACTGCGGAAACGAATGTAGCCGTAGATAACCTCGTGGAGAAACTATGGGGCAAAGCGAGAATCGTTCGCGTGGGGAATCCCGCGCGCGTAACCCCCGCTCTCGTAAAAACGACACTACAGGCAAAGATGGTAGATGATCCAAGATACGCAGCGGTAGCAAGCATGAAGGAAGACCTCCAGAAGCTCATGGAAGAAAGGGATAGATACGTAAAGCCTGTGCCGAAATTCCGCCGCGGGCTGAGCGACGAACAAATCCTGGAGCTCGCAGAGAAGGGCAGAGGGATACGGGGAGTAAACAAAGAGACCGTGTGGGGCATGGCGGAGTGGATAAAGCGGCAGGAGCAAATATCTGAGATGGTGAACGAGATACGGCGCAGGGAAGAGCAGATTGCAAAGAGCATCGTCCGCGAAGCAGACGTGGTCCTTACCACGAATTCCTCTGCCGCGCTCGACATCGTGGGTGATCGTTACAACGTGGCTGTGATCGATGAAGCGGCTCAGGCCACAATCCCCTCCGTTCTGATCCCGATATCCCGCGCGGACCGTGTGGTAATGGCAGGCGATCATAAGCAATTACCACCGACCATTCTCAGCCAGCAAGCAAAAATCCTGGAACGGACTGCATTTGAGATTATAGCGGAGCAGTATTCAGAGGTCGTGAGCATGCTTGAAATACAGTACCGCATGAACGAAGTGCTTGCCAACTTCCCGTCCCGTGAGTTCTACGATGGAAAGGTGAAAACGGCAGAGGTTGTGAAGCGCATCGGCCCGAAGGATCTCGGGATAAACGAACCGGAAATCACGCTTATCGACACGAGACAGCACCCGTTGAGGGAAGAAAGGCGCCGCGCCTGGGATCATTCCATAAAGAACATACTTGAAGCAAGAATCGCAAAGGAGTGGGTGGAAAACTACCTGAACAGAGGAGTAGATCCCAAACGAATGGGAGTCATCACCGCGTACGACGCGCAGAGAGACGTCCTCGCAACAATAATGCCAGACGGGATTGAGGTAAACACGGTGGACGGATACCAGGGACGGGAGAAGGACATAATACTAATTTCCTTCGCCAGATCTAATGAACAGGGGAGCATCGGCTTCTTATCGGATATGCGACGGCTGAACGTGGCTCTAACCCGCGCGAGACGCAAACTTGTGCTAATCGGCGATTTCAGCACCCTTGAATCGCATCCCACATACGCCCGACTACTGAAATACGTTAAGGAACACGGAGAATACGTTTTGCTACATCCAAAGGGGGAGGAGTAGCGTAAATAGCCCGAACCGCGGCGAAGAGCGGAACTTTCTCAGCAGGCACGCCGAAAATGGAAACAACGTGATGGATCTGCGCTTCGTGCTTCGCCGTGTTCTTCCTAGCCCGCTCCCACTGTTCCTCAGATACGTTAGACACAACAGTCCGCTGCACATCGCGGAGGATGCGCCGTGGCCCAGTGTATATCCCATGACCCAGAAAGAGAATGGAAAGGGATACAGGATCCTGGGATTCGGGAGTGATCACAGGGATGGCCTGATGTGATTCAGGGACGTTCAGTGGATTCCGTGATACCACCGCAAAGTCCAAATCCCCGCCGGGCATAGCAGTGCCCTTCACAACACCGCCAAAGAGCAGGATCGGACGATTAAGCTCCTTTCGCAGCGCCCTCGCTTCCGAAAGCATACGTGCCAGATGATCCTCTGCAGGGGTGGCAAGGAATGGATAACGGGAAAGTAGACTATCACGCGACGCAGTGAAAGACTGTACAGGAACGCGCTTCGGACGCTTGAGCTCCAAATAGCGGTGAAGCCACTTGGCAAATTCGGGATCGCTCTCCTGATTCTCCCCAGCAAAATGAAGAGCAGTCTTTGCACCAAAGCGAACGACCCAATCTGGATGAGTAGAAAGGGAATACATGCGGCGCAGGGATTCTTCAGATAACGGCGGGCCAGCGAACACGTCGTTCCGGGCGAGGTGCTTTACGTGTTGAAGTACCTCCCAGCGCTCCGGCTGATAATGGGTAAAAGACCATGGAAACGTCGGGCGAAACTCCCTAAGGAGCGATCGCGGCAAGGGCACTCAGATACCTCCTGCAAACAGCATCTGCGCTCCAGAGTTCCTCCACGAGCCGCCTGCCAAGACGCGAATGCGAATCCCATAGCTCGTCATCACGCTCGTAGCGGCGTATGGCAGCCACTGCATCAGCCACAGACTGCACAACGGCCCCGACCGAGTTGCCCGAGAGAATGAAGCGGTGGGCCCGAATATCACTCATAATTGGAACTGTGCCACTGGCCATCGCCTCAATCACGGGCAGATCAAAGCCCTCAAACGCTGAAAAAGCAAAGAGATAGCGCGCATGGGAGAGAATGCGAATTTTCTCGTTCTCGTCCACGTAGCCCAAAAACTCCACGCTATCCGGTGCAATGCGCCTAAGATACGACTCATCAGGCCCGGTCCCTACGATCTTCAAAGGAATGCCTGTTCGTTCGGCAACGCGCAATGCCCATTCCACACGCTTATAACCAACGAGGCGGCCGACGACAACTGCATAGTCCGCCTTCTTCGCCGGACGGTACAAGGACGTGTCAACACCGTTCCCCACAATCTCCACGCGGAAACCGAGCTCGTCAAGGTAGGGAATAGTGACGTCGGAAACGGCGAGTGCAAGGGCGGTCCGGTCCCGCACCCTATTAAGCAGAAATCGCTCTATGGAAAGGTAACGCATGCCAACGCGGCCAAAATACCTGCGATATAGCGCAGGGTTTTCATCGTAGAAGGACTGAGCAAGATGGTGAAAAACAATGGCTGAGTGGGGCTTTCGGGGCTGGGAGAGTGCAGCAACATAATCAAGAAATAAAACAAGATCAGCATCCAGATTTAAGCGAGGAAGCATTCTTTTATCCGTAAATGGGATCTTTCTGGACTGAACGATGTGAACCGAAGCCCCCCTAAAATCAAAGTCCTCCGAACGCGGTCCAGCAACATATACATCTATGTCGAAGCGCTTTGACAGGCACGGCAGAAGATCCGCGATGAATCGCACTCCGCCGGCGCGAAAGAAGGCTGCCCTAGATGCGGTATTCGTAGTGAGCATTGCCAGGCGCTGCACGGATAAAGAACGCCCCTTCCGTTTTATAAATTTCCACCGATGTTTTAGCGTGAACCAGATCCTAGCAATCGCGCTCGCATACATCCTCGGATCCATCTCTTTTCCGGGGCTCTACGCGCGACTGAAGGGGTTAAATCTATACGATCAGGGGGAGGGCCATCTCGGCGCCACAAGTATCTACTCTGCCACAAAATCCCTCCCACTCTTCCTGGCGCTGGGCATACTAGACGCGGCGAAGGGACTCGTTGCATATCATCTGTTCGGGACGTGGGGACTCGTAGCAGCAATGCTGGGCCATATGTTCCCAATCTTCTTCAAGTTCAGGGGCGGCAACGCCGTTTCAGTTTATTATGGGGGAATTTTCTCGATATCTCCGGTGCTGGTCCTGATATGCGCCGGATCAGAGCTTGCAATCTCTCGAATCACGCGGTCAAGGTGGCGGCACGTAGCATACCTGGTCATTCGCGCAATTCCCGCGGCAATATACCCCATATTAGCGCCTGCATACGCCATACTATTTCTGCGCCACGCCTGGTTCTACTATGTCAGATTTCGTCAAGGTAGTTCCTGATCTCGACCACTCCGTCGCGATAAACAGCATACTTTGGAAAACGGGGCAGAACAACAAACGGTCCCGCGCGTAGATAGTGGTGCAAGTGCCCCATAATCACCAGGGGCGCAGGGGCAGCGCTGTGGGCAGAGAGATGTAGAACCGCAGAGCCAAATGCCCTCTCGAAAATAGAGTCCCTGAAAAATCTACCAAAGGCCATTGTGGGGCCAAAAACGCCAAACTTCCTCGCGGCAGGGGTATACTTTACAAGATACTGTTCAAACAGCCACGTAACCAGCAACTTATGGCCGTGCGTTAGCATCGTTCCGTCGTCCAGACACAGGGATTCTGGAAGATCCATCCAGTAGTCGTGGTTGCCCTTAATCCACGTGAAGTCGTAGCGCCTGATGAATCCCCAGTATCTATCAGCATCCTCCGGGGAGTCAAACATATCCCCAAGAAAGATCACATCACTCTTCTCATCCAGGAAGCGTGAAACTAGCTCCGCGGCAGTAGCATCGTGGATGTGCGCATCTGCAAAGAGCGTTAGCCGCATGTACCCACCTGAAAATACTTAACGGTGATTGCAGCCACGATCCCCTCTAACAGGGCCCAGTGCGCGTATCCAGTAAAGGGAAGGAAAACCAATAGCGCAATCCTTGCGAACTGATCAAGCCGCTCCCTTTGCTGACGGTCGTGGATGATGGGAAGGCGAACAAGCGTGTAAACAAGGTAAGCTACAAGTATTCGAAAATCAACGAGCAATAGGATGCCCGCAGACGTCGCACCACCACGGCCCCCACGAAAACGGAAAAAAATACTCCACATATGCCCAATCACGGCAGCGACAGCACCCACTGGCCCGAAGACGTAATACGCAAGAGCTCCCTTACCCACGTCCAGCGCGGCGCAGAGTACTGCCCCCGGACGATCGCCAGTCAAAGATAGGTAACGTGCAGCGCCGAGGTTACAGCCCAGATCCCTTCCGCGAAGGCGGGCAAAGATTTGGCAGAACGTGAGTGAACCGAGCAGATATCCCAGCAGCGCATCCAGCAAGACGTTCAATGCTTCTCCCCCTGCCAGTATCCATCATACGTCTCCTCTGGCTCCGCCTCCAGGCGAATATACACCATCTGGACCCACGCCTCACCAACACGGATCTTCGCTCGGATGGGGACAAGCCACGTCTGTGTGAACTCGCCCTCGTAGCCGGGGTCGAAAACGGCCGTTTCCACCTTCACAAGTCCGAGTCTGTTTAGCGTGCTTCGAGGGTATGCAAAACCGACGACGTCATTCGGAACTGAGACCCTTGGGAACGCAGCCACATAGATGCCTGGTTCGAGGATCCAAAACCCGTCCCTGGGAGGAACCTCTTCGTACGCGTCCCACGTTACCGCCTTGCCTGCCTCGAATCCCCTCGTCTTCCCGTCGAGAACCGCCGTCACACCATCAGGAATCCGAAAGATCTTCTTCGGAGCGATATCCACGCCCGCGGGATTTATTTTTACATACTCGGAGACGTGGTGTGCAACATCCTTGCCAGTCAGGGCCGCCATGTTGAAATAATTGCGATGCTGTTTAAATGCCCTCGCGACGGTGCAACATATCGAGCCCCCTGTCAGACTTGCTAGAGATGTGACGTTCCCACTCATGCAACAACTGCACCAGATCCCACTGCGCCTTCATACTGCTAAAATACCCCCTTGCAGGTAGGGAATCGTCGAAGAAATGCACGTTCTCATACCCATAGCGCTTGGCCAGCTGGTGAGCATAATCAATTTTAGACTGTAAAGTGGGAAAGACACGTATCTGGTAGTTCAATCGTGGAAAAGCAGTTCGTATGAGTGTTTCAAAGCGGTCAAGGGTATTCTCAGGATTGGATGTCACGAAATGCACAGGATATCCCTTCTCCTCAGCGAGGCGAAGAACCCGCACGAATTCCGGCCGAAAATGCTCGACGCCGAACTCTCCCTTGGGGAGACGCTTCATCTCATCATGCAGTCTAGATCGCAGAGCATCAGCAGGGAACAGGGCATATGCCAGACCGTATGCATAAAGCTGGGGCCTACGAACGAGAAAACGCAACGCCAGGCGAGGATTCCTCTTAAGAGTTTCGACAACGATTGTCTTTTTCAGAAGAGTTCCGTCAACATCCATGAGAATGACGCGTTGGGGCACGGAGTAATAATACGTCAGAACTTAAATGATTTTCATAAATGGTGGAAAAGAGGCGCATGAACGACGTCCTCATACATATGTACACAATACGACCAAAAATTCGCATAGCACATGTACCCTACGAGGAATTCCGCGGCGCCGCTAGGGATTTAAAGGAAATCCTATTCGGACACAAGTATTTTTTGACAGGAAGCGGGGAATTGCTCCAATACGGACTATCCAAGCAGAGATCGATGTGGGGCGCAGATTTCGACATAGTTGCAAAAAATCTGAGGGAAGCAGAGAGGATCAAAAGAACCCTGCTGGAACAGGGGTTCAAGGAGTATTCAAGGGCAGAGCAGGGCATGCATGTCGTTCGAAGTACTGACGGCGAACTGGCGACCATTGCACTATCTCCAAAAACGCAGTGGTTGCACGGCAAGCTCAACGGCAGCGAATACGTGGTAAACATATCTCCTCGGCGCGTTTTGCTGCTCTACACGCATCCAAACGAGGTGGTCTTCGGGAGATACTTTACTGCCACACCGGGGAGAGGAGTGGCATACAAGCTCATTCGTGGGTTCCCAAAAGATATATTCACACTCTCCCAAGTGGCAAACGTCGGCAAACTATCCGGAATTCTTAGCGAAAAGCAGGAAATCATTACACCCTATGCGTACAGAGCATATCGGAACCTGAGAAAAGTAATCAACAAAACACAGCACGGGGAAGAGCGACAACGACTGAATGCGCTGGCTGCAAAGCTCAGAGAGGAGAACAAGCGATACACAAACAGGTTCAAGTTCAGGAATTGGAGCATACCCCTTGACGAAAGATGGAACGCACGGCTACCACAAGGAGAGCGAATAATTGTTACCGCTGCAAGATTCAGACAGTATCTCAAACCGCTACCATGAGAGCCACAATCAAAAAAGAATAAAGACCTCAAAGAATCTCAACCGTTGAACCGATCATCTGGCCGGGAACGCCCTCGGGGAAGCGCACACGGATCCTCCCCTTGTTGCCATGGGGCGCAAGAACCTTTCCGACGAACTTCCTTCCGCCAGGGGTGGTCCAGATGACCTTCTTTCCCCTAAGCGTCCCTGCCTCCTCCCTGGACGCGACACCATCAACTTCAACGATCGCCTGGTACTCATGAATGGAATTCCGGCCGCGACGGTGAGAGATCACGACACCTCTCATCGCCACCACCAAATGGAATTTACGGAATAAAAGATTAAATGGGTTAATCCAACAACACCGCTAGCTCCTTGCCCGCCTCCGTCAGCGACTTCTCGCCGAGGATACCGATCTTGTGGAGGATCTCCAGCGTCTTCACGACATCCTCAACGCTAGCACGGACCCTGTTGGTCAGCCACTTGGCCAGTTCGCCGTAGAAGTCCTTCCTGTTCTCCTGGGACTTCTTCCAGATGCGGTTGACTTCGTCGCTGTTCTCATAGATCTCGCGGACGATGCTGTATGCCAGAGGCGTTACTGCAAAGCGCGTGTGTATGAAGTCCCTCGCCTTGGCGCCATCCACGATGCCCTTCACATTGGCACCACGCTCCGAAAGTCTTACCGCACCGTTGGGCAGGATATCGATCAGGTTCTTGGACTCGGCAACTGCGATGGCCTTCCGTATCTTCTCTTCGCCCTCATCGGCAAAGTACTCGGCAACCTCGCGGATCAGATCGTCCAGACGGATGTACTTCTTCCGTGGGACCTTGGAAACTACTGCAGCGTCGTAGCCCGTGATGTAGACAACGTCCGCGCGCCCTCTAGAGACGTCCAGATAGAACTCTCCCTTGGATGTGATTCCACCTGCAAGCACACCGTCTCTCCTGGCTATGTCTACCCACTCAGCCAAGGGAAGTTCGCCGGCCAGCGCATACGTAATCGCCTTAACCGCCTCCACGCTGACGGGGCCGTGGGCAAGTGCAGTCCTTCCGAGATCCGTCAGGAGGTAGATGAACTTGCCGTCTGCCTCGCCGCGAACGATGAATCCCCTCGCAAGGAGCATGTTCAGGTGTTCGCCGAGATCCTCCGCTGCCCTGCTTCCATCCTTCTCCAGACGCTCGCGGATCGTGTTGTAGTCAGCAATAATTGCAGGGGTCTGCCTGTGTATGCGCTGGATCTCCTTGATGGCCTTCAGGACGTCATGCTCCTCCTGTGTGAGGAAGGCAGGTGGAAGGACCTTCTTTCTCTCCGTAACGAGGGCGTACGCATCCCTGAGCAGGGAACCGAACTCCGTCACGCCGGAGGATGATTGGATACCGGACTGTACCAGCGACTCAAGTATCCTGTTCGCATCAACCGCCTCTGCCTCCTCCGGACCGAAAACGATGCTTATGACCACCTTGGGGGCGTGGCCTATCGCCTCGAGGATCTTCTTCGCCGCAGGAGTGATCACATAGGAAGCACGGCCGGCAGTGGGGGGAGATACACGGAGCAAACGCATGGCCTGGAGTGCAGCAAGGACGTTCTTTCCATAGCCGCCGAGGTCCGCAAACTCCACGAGGTCGTCATAGGTTCCGACCTGCGGAACGGAGGAGAGGAAGGAGATAACATCATTGGTGAGGACGAAAACGGGAGACGCACTCTCATACGCCTTCAGAACCGCCTCGCCGAGTTCGTTTATCCTTCCTTCCTCCGCCAATCCCCTGTTCTCCAGGAACTTGATCCACTCCGCCGGCGCGAAGCCCGTTTCCTTCCAGAGGCGGAGTGCCTCAACCGCCGCGGAGTCAGCAACCACGTCTGGAAGGCTGTTTATGTCTGCATTCCGAACTGCATCGAGAAGAATCTTCCCTGCATCAGTGAGTTCAACGCCCTCGTCTTTAAAGGCAACCAGACCGTTCAGGTAGAGTATCATCGCCTGGGAACGGAAGGACCTGCCTGCGTCGCGCTCACTGACGCCAGACGCGATCTCGTTCAGAACCCGAAGGTCGTCCCTGCGTATGAACATGATTCATCACCTCAATAAAATTATTTTGGGAAAATCCTTAAAAATCTTGGAAGACTCGAACAAGTTAGCATTTATTCCACCATTCCCCCTACTACTCATGCGAAAGATACCTGGAGAGTAGGATGACCTAATCTGTACTACCCTGAAATGCAAATATATCAAAGAAGTATTGCGCAAGCATCAAGCACATCTTCAACACCATTATTTATTTTGCACAAACAACATGTGATACGTATGGCAGACATTCTGCACAAAACAAACAAACACCACAAAGCAACCTTGGAGATAATCGTCGCGCTAGTTACTGCCGTGATCGCGATAATAAACATCTTTGTCGCGGGAGTACACGGCATATATTCCACGTATATGCTGATAATTCTAAGCATTGTTGCGTTCGTAAATTACTTTGAAAGGCAAAACAAGAAGACACACATCCCACACTACCTGAGAATGATTGGACTCGCGGGAATCCTTTTAATCGTTGTTGCACCCTGGAGCACAATAGCGGGTCTCGCATACACAGGGACGCCAGAGTCTGCCCTGACATTCATAATCTGGATGATTTTTGTAACTATTTCAATCATCAACGTGCATCAGTTGCTAGAAGAAATAGTAGAACTTGAAGGTGCACAAAACGCCGCACTGACATATTGGTTTGCGCTGCTGTACATATTGGCCGGATGGCTAATCACAGCAGCAGGCACAATAACAACGATTGCGCTAATATCTGTCAAAAAATTTGCCGCTGGTGCAAAGGCGCTAGCCACACTTACCTATGGTGCAGGCATTACACTGTTCGGCTTTGAAATAACACCAACACAACGGTCAAAAAGCAGGAGCAAAGAACGCTACCAAAAGTGGTGGCAATACGTGTGCGGCATCTTGCTTGCAGTAGTCGGAGGCATGCTCCTTTGGAAAGGACAAGAGACCACAATAGCAAAGATCGTGGTCTTCATTGCCGGCGCGCTACTGATAATGATATCAATCATAGATGCTAAAAACCACCAAAAATTGAAAACACTCAAAAAATACGTCGGAGCAATAATCTTCGTGAACCTGCCATACATACTACTAATCGTTGGTCCGCTATTTGGTATGAACTATACCGTCCCAAACTGTACAGCAAACTTTACGAGTTATGGCAATAAGATACTCGCGTATGGGCCGCAAGAAATCATAATGCACACTCCCGACAACAACGTTGTTGTGATCAAGCCGTGGCAAAAAATCATCTTCAATAAGGATACATTCTGCGAATCAAAATACACCATATTTACCGCGTTTGGCAGAATAGCTTGCAATCCAACAGCCAAGATCTGCAAATGAGAAAATATCCAAAAACAGTGCCCTGAGAGACAGCGCGATTCGTGGCAGCCTGTTTGTAATGATCGAATACACATATGAGCCATTAGTGAGCAGATCGTCGGCGCGAAGGCCAGGAGCTGGAGCCAAGAGGCGCTGGATGAACTGTATAAGAAGCTGAGGGCGCTGGCCAAGAAACAGCTAGAACTGGGGGACGTGGAGGAAGCAAGGCATCTGATGCACGCGGCGATCAAGGTGCGGGGGTTCCACGTGAGGGAACGGTAGTGTGCAGTTCGTGCGGTGAAGTGCACAAAAACATAAATAGTTGTGCAGTTTACGAACGCCTACCGAGCAGATTAGAGAAGATCCTATGTATCAAAGACTTCTGGGAGAGTAGGCGTTTGGCGCATTGGTAACACTCGCGGGGAGAGTGGCAGACGGAGTTAAAGTAGCGAAGAAGAATGTTACGCTGGCGTTCTCCAAGCTCCAGGGATTCCACGGGCTCAAATTGGTCGAAGATCAGCACCTTGCCAGACGGCTCCACGTAAACAACGCCGGGGTCGCGGAACTCTGGAAGGTATGCAATGTAAACGGACGGTGCAACGGGAAAGAGAGGCACTGCGTGAATCTCACCGTATATGGAATCAATCACCCTGCCGACGAAACACGAGCGGATGCCCACGCTGCGAAGGAAGGCAATATCCTCCGAAGACAAGCCAGGACAACGACCGATAGGAATGCGATGCACGATAACAGTAGAAAATACGTGGATAAAAATCAATATCGGCGGAGCAGAGAGACGAGCTCCACGTGCGGGGTGTGCGGGAACATGTCCAGGCCGCGGATCTCCTCAAGACGATAGGCAGAAGAAAGAACGTCTAAATCGCGCTTATACGTCCTTGGATTGCAGGATACGTAGACGATAGTATCAGGTCCTCTTTCTACGAGCCGTTGGGCAAGCTTGGGGTGCAAACCGGCACGGGGCGGATCAAGGATCACAGTATCGTAGTCACGGAAGTCAGAAACGTCAGAATCCTTACCAACAACAAAGGTGGCGCGATCGGAAACGCCGTTCAACTCTGCGTTCTTACGGGCGAGGTCAACGGAGAAAGGATTGATCTCAATTCCAGAAACTGCGAATCCACGCTTGGCAAGATATACGGAGAAGGTTCCAACGCCGGAGTAAAGATCTAAGATGTTCTCTCCGTCTACATACTCCGCCACGAAGCGCACAAGGTTCTCAGCCTGGTAGGTGTTGGTCTGGAAGAAAGAGTTCGGATGGATAAGATACTGTACGTCGTTCAGCCGCTCGGTAATGTATTCCTTACCCCAGAATCGCACGGGGTCGCCGTAGGAAACGTCGGAGAGCGTGGAGTTGACCGAATGGTATACCGAGTGGGCGGAGAAGTATGGTGTGGGGTCAGGGAGCTCTCCCTCTGCGGTGACAAGATTCACCATGAACTCCCCTGTGTTCTTACCCTCGCGGAGAACGATGTAGCGGAGAACACCCTCGTGCGTTTTCAGATCGTATGGCTGAAGGCTATAATCAGATATGAATTCACGGAGCGCGGCCACAGCCTTCCCAGCACGCGGGCCAAAAACAGGGCAGTCATTCAGATCAAAGACGCGCCACCACGATCCGAACTGGCGGAAGCCAATGCCTTTCGGTGTAATGACAATATCGATACGGTTGCGGTGGCCGAAGATCTTGGGAGAGGGGATGACAGAGACAGAAAATCCGAGAATACGTGCGAGCTTCTCCTCCTTGAAGCGGATCTGGTCGGAATAGTTCATGTGTTGGAGGCGGCAACCGCCACAGACCCCGTAGTGAGGACATTTGGGAGCCACGCGGTTCGGAGAGGGAGAAACCAGCTTAAACTCAGGAACGTAGATAAGACGCTTACGCCGAAAACTACGGAGAGGACGAACTACCTCGCCGGGAAGAGTGTATGGAATGCGATGCCTGCCCGAAACGCCGAGCCCTTCGTCATCGAGTTGTTCAATCCGTAGTTCCAAGGGATCACCTATTTATGAACAATGGGCGAAACTGCTTTTGTGCTGATCGGAGGCATTGACGAGGCGGGAAGAGGGCCAGTCATCGGGCCCATGGTCATGGTCATCGCGGTTGCAGACGAGGAAGGCATAGAAAACCTGAAAAGAATCGGTGTAAAGGATTCCAAGCAGCTAAAACCGGAGAGAAGAGAAAAAATGTACGAGGAAATTCTTGCCGCGCTGAAGGGTTTTGCCGTGGAGATCATTCGTCCGAAGGAGATCGATTCCTACGTTGCCCGGCACAGTCTGAACGAATTGGAGGCCATGAAAGCTGCAGATCTGATTGCAGAGGTTAATCCACGGCCGGATGTTGTTTATGTAGATTCTCCAGATCCCTACCCTGAGAAGTATAGAGGGCGTATTGAAAAATACCTGAAAGACCCTCCCCGAATCGTAGCTGAAAACAAGGCGGACGTAAAATACCCCATCGTCTCCGCGGCGAGTATCATAGCAAAAGTCCTGCGCGACAGGGCGGTTAGGGAGATTGAGAAAGAGTGGGGAGAGTTTGGAACCGGCTACCCGCACGATGAGAGAACGATAAAGCAGTTAGAACAAATCCTGAAAGAGCGCGGGGACTTTCCCGATTTTGTACGCCAGTCATGGAGCACTGCACGGAGAATGAAAGAGCGCCGAAAACAAAGAAAGCTGTTCGACTTCTGACCTGACACACTTATACATTCTTCGCAGGTTCTTTTTCATCATGTGGCCGTGGAAGAAGAGAAAGGACAACAAAAAGGATGACAATCGGGATACCCCACCAAAGGAGCCGGATCCAAACGAGATCATGCGCAAGCAGATGGAGGCAGAACTAGACCGCATGTTCCCAGGAATGGGCAGAATGTGGAGGGAAATCG
>JAADDH010000073.1 GCA_013154035.1 Candidatus Iainarchaeum sp.
CGCCTTAACAAAATCCAGGCCGGTCTGAACAGCCTCGCCCAGGGATTCATCACGCCTAACCTCATCCGACCCAAAACCGTCCGGAAGACACTCATCGCCCTTTCGGCACAACTCCTCCGCGATGATTACAAATTAACTATCGATTCAGCTACCCAATTTTTTCAGCTCCCGACATCATATTCTCTCAATGATAAAAATGTTCTCATTATCTATGTACATGTCCCCCTAAAATTATCCGGTACTACCCTTGAATTGTATGAATATCTTCCCCTCCCTATTCACCTCTTTCAAAATAACTCCTACTATTACCAGATAGTTCCCGATGCGCAATACATAGCATCCCACTCCGCAAGGAGGGATCTTCGGGAACTAACTGCGTCACAAATTGCCCGCTGCAGGATGACCGCTGGTTTGTATTACTGCGAACACCAGAACATCCTGTATGATTACTCCCACGGCTCTTGTATAACTGCGTTATACAAGAACCAGATAGAGAAAATTAGGGACACATGCAAATTCAAGGTCACTAACCTCCCCTTAGTTGTCCAATTGGACAACTTTCATTTCATTATTTTCTCCCCCACCAGCATTCAGATCACATTTAACTGCCGCGGAGGCAAAAACTCAATAACTAAATCAATACAAATTCATGGCTTAAAAGCCGTCTATCTGCCTGCCGGTTGTTCCGCCAACTGCGACCACTTTTATTTTGCAGCGCAGACTAATATTAATATTTCATTGCCCTCAGATGTAGCTCTTCCAGCTTTTAACCTTTCTTCCATCCTCCTACTCAACGACGACGAGATTATCAATGACAAGATAAGCGAAGCACTCATCCACATGACAGAACCCATCCGGATCTCCGATGCCATCAGGTACCTCCAGGAAGTCAACGTCTCCGGATGGTGGATTCCAACGGCGTGGACGAACACCCTGCTTTCGATAATATCAGCCATCCTATTCGCCCTCGGAGCCTACTTTGAGCTACGACGACCCGCACTACGAGCCGTCGATAACATCATCAAGGCGGCCATCTCGGACACGGTAACACACTTCCGGAACCAATTCCCATCCCCTCCCATCCCTCAATACCAAGGTTTTCCGGCTCAAACCCCAACAATGACAGGGGCCTCGGAAACATTCCTTCAAACCCCAATGACCTCTTACCCCAGACCCGGAAGCATATTCGTC
Organism: Candidatus Iainarchaeum sp.; assembly: GCA_013154035.1. Classification (GTDB taxonomy): domain Archaea; phylum Iainarchaeota; class Iainarchaeia; order JAADDC01; family JAADDC01; genus SZUA-1452. The sequence goes on from JAADDH010000073.1 coordinate 1,192, forward strand.
ATGCCATCGGATCAATTATACCGTGCTCCAAGACAGGAGATGGAGATGATGAACATCCCACCTTCCGCTCCACTCCTATCCAAACAGAACTCCGATGCCAGCACCAAGACGATGACCACCAACGTCGACTGACCTCGGAGCACATCACCAAATCCATCCAGCCAACATCAAGTCATCATTCAGCCGCATACAAACCATAAACTTTAATTTGTGTACATATTTAGTTTATTCATGCTATCAAGATGTTTTTCCGATTATATTTACTATCTCATTGCATCAGACATTTTTTGTATAATAATTTCATTTATTGTAACCCGGAAATCACTCTCGCCACAACCCCCAAGAAAGGGAGGCATATGAGACGAGCCTAAAGGACTCGGCTCATATCGACTTAATCTTGGTAAACAAGATTCAGTCGAAGAGTTGACGAAGGGACATGCTGAGTCATCAGGTAAGCCAACGCCCTGTTGACACCCTTTTCGTCATGTATATAAAAGCAGAAGGGTACAATAAAAAGCTAGTCTCTGTCTGACCTTACACTGGTTTGCAGCACTGTTCGAACCACTCTCGCCTCCTCGCTCGTTGCTACTCTTACTCTCCTTACTTTTTGCATCATGTCCGATTTTACTTCTGAGACCTACACTGCTACCGTTTATGTCGGTAGCAAGTACATCCAACTCTCTGCCATGACGACCGATGGCCTGAAGAATCTCCGGGATTTCGTACGGCGTATGGATGAAATTCTCCTTACCATCAAGCCCACGCAGGAAGTCCTGGGCCAATTCGCCAAATCTGGTCTCCGCGGCGAAGCCCAAGTCCGCATCTTCCAAATGGAACGATGGTCTTCCGACCAATCCTCCACCTGGACGGATCTCAGGGCCACTCTTCTCTCCCTCTTTCCGCTGGATTCGGAGATCAGCAAAATGCTTTCTCTTCCTGGGACGGTTTCTAATTCCGATGACGTCATCTGGGGCACTGCCGAACACGTCAACGCTTCCATGGACACGCTTTTGGCTACCCATCGGAAATGCCCGACTTCCTGCACGAACCACGACCCGGCTACTCACGTTTTCTGCACTTACACCATGAAACAATTGAAACTCCTCATCATCAAGGCGATGGTTGTCGAGAGATTTCCCTCCCCGGCGAAGAGTCTGCTTCAGGACAAATCGTCTCCTCTCGACATCGAAATATCCCTTCTGGAGTTTGCCGCGACAGCACGTAAGATTTGTAAGGCCATCGATAATCTAACCTTCTCTCATCTGAATTGCCAATCGGACGTTTCTGCCGTTCGCTCCTCACTCAAGAGGAAAGGTAAGCAGACAGGCGACTCATCTCAGGTCCCGTCAAAGAAAAGAAAGGAAGTCTTATTTTGTGACAAATGCGCACGCTGGGGCTTTCATTACCGTCGGGAATGTAAGGCCTCGGCACAAAAGCATTGTTGCCGACAAACCCCTAAGTTCAAACCTTCGCTTAGGTATATCCAGGATCCTTTCTTTAACGGGAGGCGGTTCGATTTTCAATCGACCGCCACGTCCAACAACGCCGTCGCAGGCCCGCAGCCAGGGCCACCATCCGCGTCGTCATCGGCCACGTCTCACCCGCAGGGCCCGGATTCGGAGGACGAATGCATATCAGCAATTTGTGTAGTAAATAGTATTAATAAAGTAAACCGTCCATATTTACGCCTTTTCTTTCAAAATACCCCCATTGATGCCCTCTTAGACAGCGGCGCCGCCCTGTCGATTTTGACTCAGCACAATTTAGACCTGATAGACCCTACCTGCCAGTTGCACCGCACCCAGGTCAACTCATCGGCATCCGTGGCAAATGGGTCAGCTATGCGCTTCACTCACACCGTGAGTGTTCCTCTGCGCCTGAACTCCAGGTCTTTCCGTCACACCTTCTTTATTACTCCGGGATATTCTCCCACTATCCTCGGCATTGATTTCATCCGTAAACACAATGTCACAATTTCCGGCTCTTCCTTTTCTATTTTTAATACTACACACGTTTTCGCAGTTGCTCCTCCTTCTTCCCAACCGGTCCGCCCTGTTAAACAAACCCACTTATTGCCGTACCAGGCTATGATCATTCCGGTCAAAACTAACCTCACCGATGACGACCTTTATCTCCTTCCGGCTGGAACAACTAATCCAGACCTCTTCGTATGCGACACAGTTGGACACTCTAACCAACACACAACCGCTCATCTCTTGGTTGCTAATACGTCGGATCATCCTCTCGTCCTAGAGACTTCCGACATACTCGCGGAAGCCGTGCCAATTGATGCCACTCCCTTTGACCAGAACCGCACTCCTGTATCCGCGGTCTCCACTCAATCCTCTGCATCTACTCCTACTCCTCCTCCTGAAAAAGTAAAAACATTTCTTAGCAAACTTAATATTTTAGCTCCTAAATCTCAATTACCCAAATACCACGCCCTCTTCTCTCGTTATTACGATGTCTTCGCACATAGTGATTTCGATTTGGGCTTTTCTGACGTGATCAGTCACACAATAAAGCTGCAACATGATCGTCCCATCCATGTAAAACAATTCCGGATTCCTCTTCCTCACCAGGAAACCATTGAACAATATGTTCAAGACATGTTGCAAGCCAACATTATCGAGAAGGCCAAATCTCGATATAATTCGCCAATTTTCTGCGTTACGAAGAAAAATGGCAAGCTTCGTCCAGTCGTCGATTTACGAGCCATTAATAAGGCCACAATAGAAGACTCGTATAATATCAAAGACGTCCGAGCCTGCCTTGATTCCATCTCCTACGGTTCTAATAACGTCTTTTCTGCCATGGACCTGGCCTCCGGTTTCTTTCAACAAAACCTGGAGGCCTCTTCTCGTCCTTACACGGCATTCACAGTCCCTGGCCTCGGGCAATTCCAATTCAAAGTCAGTTGCTTCGGCAGCCACGGAGCTCCTGCATCTTTTTCAGCCCTCATCACTACTTGCCTTCAGGGCATTAAGAACGCAATCTCGTACATCGACGACATTTTGGCACATTCAGGTACGCACGCTGATCACTTGAATCTCTTAGAGAAAATATTTTCCCGCCTACGCGGATACAACTTGAAGCTTTCGATCGCCAAATCTCACTTTGGCGCGCCTCAGATCGAATATCTTGGCTTCACAATTTCTTCCAAAGGCATCGCACCCGGCACGGACAAAGTCTCCGCTATTCGGGACGCGCAACCTCCAGCGTCCATCCGCCAGATACGACAATTCGTCGGTCTGGCCTCCTTCTTCCGGGACCACGTCCCAAACTTTGCGTATCACGCCAGTTTTCTAACTGCTCTCACACGCAAAGAATCCGGCTACAAGAAGGGCCCCATTCCCGAAAAAGCCCTCCAAGCCTTTCGTCTTCTCCAGCAGTGCCTCATCACTGCACCAATCCTGGCTTATCCCCGCGTCGAACTACCCTATGAACTTTATACAGACGCAGCCACAGGGGAATGCCGCACGCCTAATGGCAAACCAAACGGCGGCCTCGGCGCTATCCTCACACAACGCTGGCCCGAAGACGGCCGCCTCCGCGTTATCGCATACGCCAGCCGCCAGCTACGCGAGCATGAGAAAAACTACTCCTCGTACATGCTCGAATGCGCAGCCGTTGTTTTCGCCACGGAACACTTCCACCATTATCTATACGGCGCAAAGAAATTCAAGATCTTCACAGATCACAAACCGCTGTTGCACATAAACAGCCCCACTCCTGCTCAAAACAAGACGATCCAACAAATGAAGGACAAACTGCATCCCTACACTTACGAAATTGAGTATCGTCCAGGCACGGATATGGCCGCTCCTGATTACCTTAGCCGGAAATTCCAAGATGATGGTATAATTGCCGCCATATCTGCCCTAACTCAATCCTTCCTCCAGACAGATGCAGTCTCTCTTCAGTTTCTTCAACCCGTCTTTGAGCTACCAATCACAAACATTCTTTGCGCCATCGACGACGACGACAGTCACCATACTTCTCCTTTGGATTCACTCCAATGCTCATCGGAAGAAATGGCACAAGGACAACTCGGTGATCCCAAGTTCAACGGTCCCTTTCGCCTACTGATCCAGAAAGACAGAACTCTTACCTCGACGGAAAAATCCACGGCGCAATCCTTTTGCCGAAAATGGAACCTTAGAGCCGTCAACCGACTACTCTACTCCGAATCAGGGGAATATCTCCGACTTCTGCTCCCACGCAATTTCATCACGCAAGTCCTTCAAATGGCTCATGACTCACCCCTGGGAGGCCACCGCGACTTCCGCCGTACTCTCGACCGGATAAAACTGTCCTTCGTATGGCCTAAAATGGAAGCCGACATCCGTCGTTATATTTCCCACTGCCACTCGTGCCAAACAACACAACAACCCCAACACCAAACCACACACACGCCCTTACACCCACTCCCTACAACCAAACGCTTCAATGAACGAGTGCATATGGATCTCCTAGGGCCTCTGAAGTCATCAACCCGAAACAAGTACATTCTGGTGATCACCGACGCCTTCACAAAATTCACTGTCCTACGTGCCATTCCGAACAAATCCGCTCCTACCGTTGCAAAACACTTCTACGATGGTTGGATCACTCTATTCTCCGCTCCAGCATCAATACTTACGGATAACGGTAAGGAATTCGATAATTCTGTCGTAAAGTCACTAACCGATGATTTTAATATTCATCACATGAAAACAACGGCCTACCACCCCCAAACCAACGCACAGGCGGAACGCTTCAACCGCACACTCTTGGGGTACCTCCGGAACTTCGTGGATTCGGATACGCTAAATTGGGAGAAACTCCTACCGTCGGCGCAAATCAGCTACAACACGCAAATCCACGCGTCGACGAAGCATACTCCCTACTACCTCGTCTTCCTCCATGACCCGAGGCTGCCATTCTCCAAACTTAGCACGCACACTCGGGAACACACTTCCTGGCCTAGAACAGCGATCCTGGACCTCATGACAGCCTGGAGGAAGAATATCATAAACCTGGAACAGGCAAAAGAAGTCCAAAAGAAGTATTTCGACCGCCGTACCAAGGCAAAGGACTTCCGGCCCGGTGATCTCGTCCTGCGTCACCGGGAAACTCACACAGCCGATCAAAACCGTAAGCTACTCCCGATCTGGACCGGTCCCTACGTCGTCATCACCTGCAACAAGGAAACCAAAACAGCACAAATCCGGCTCAGCCCCGATTCTCCAATCCGGACGGTCAATTTCGACCAAATAATCCATTACAGATCCGGCCTGCTGTACGACGACAAAACCGGCTTTCTCAACGGTCCCTATCGGTCACGGCAACAGACGAAACCTCTCTCTTTGGGCACGCAAACACAGTCGACCGACGACAACCTGAACAATCCAACTCCGATCGCTCCAGACTTCAGCTTCACCCTCCAAGCCGCCGCCGATCGTTCGCTAATTCCAACAGGGGCAATACCAAAAACAGAAACAATGGAAACAAAGAAGAAAACAAAAACAACACGCAACGTCAGCTGGGAAGACACAAAACCTCACGGCTATGACACGCAACCTTTGACTCAAGACTACACAACACCAGCCCAAAAACTGCCCCTTGCACGAACGCACGCCGGCGAGCCAACTCATCGCTCTCTATATCTCAGCAGCGATTCGGATGATGAACAAACATTCGGCACGCCCGAAATAACGGCCGACAACAAACACATGCCCACAACCAGCCTCTACCCATCTCTGCCAGCAACAGAAGAACAGCAAACCCCGCATAGGCCGACCCAACAACAACAACATTTACAATTTCAATTTTCTCCCCAACAACAACAATATTATCAACAAGGCACGCAACAACATCATGCACAACCACCTTTGGAAATCAACATTCCCAAAGTGCCGTCAAAATTCGAGCGTTTTTCGCGCCAATTGCTACCTGGCTCAAGCAGTAGCAAACGTTCTCACTCTGTACCGCGCACGCCCGAATCACCGGCTCAAACGCAAATTAACATCCCCTTTGAAGACCCAAACCCATACGGCACCCGTTCAACCACCGAACTTCCAGGGGGCATACACCAATATCTACTCCCTGAACGGTCCAGAGGTCAGAAATCAAATCAAGAATCGATTAAGAAGGAGGATCAAAACACATAAAAAGGCACGTAATTCCTTTTAATTTTAACAGTCTTAAATTGTCACACAAGTCAATACTACTATTTTACTATCCTCATTCTCTCTTAAAATGGTTCACTCTGCCTCTGTCCGTTTGCTCTTTCTTATTGCAGCCTCGTCAATCCTCCTATGCCGGCTAGTCCTCTCGAGCTTCTCTCCAACCGGTAACTCCGACCGCAAGAAGGTGTATGCTGGCCCATCCCCAATGGAAAGAATACGTGGTGACGAAGTTCCAAAGATTGAAGACTATACTGCCAAACCACTTTTCCGCCGCACCAATGACATCGTCGGCACACTGGCCTATGCTCATGTACTGGTAGAAATTGACCTCCAGAAAATCCAGGAATCCTTGACGACAACATGCAAATGTCGATACCCTCTCAATTCAACTCCGAAGGCAGTCGCAGCACAATTGCGCCTGCACTTTCTCAACGACATTTGCGATGAACATGAAAACTTCCTGGATGACCAAATTACTTTTATAACTGATTTTATACATGCCACTCAACCCGCCTTCAATGACAGCAACCCCGAATCCCGCCCCAAGCGAGCAGCCGGCCTCATCCTGGTAGGAGCAGCCATAATGATTTCGTCAATCAACTCCTTCTATAACACCTACCAGATCGCCCAGATCCAGGAGTCCTTGAAAAGCCTAAACCCAACTATACTCGCTGTCAAGGACTTGGCCAGATCCGTGGATACCCTCAACGTTGATGT
>JAADDH010000037.1 GCA_013154035.1 Candidatus Iainarchaeum sp.
CTGCAGTGGTCATATACGCCCCGATCACCAGCGCGACGAGGAGCACACCCCCTGTAATCAGCAAATACTCCACGCTTGTTTGTCCCTTCATGCTCACAATACGTATGCGTGATTTATATTTATATCAGCAGCCCGACTACTGCCAGAGCCATCTGAACTGCCCCAATACTGGGCAGTGCGGGCAGAACGCGCTTCCACCTACGTGCCAGATACGTTGTGAGGATCAGGCCGATAACCGCCCCCGCTGCGGCGAGAATTGATGCTAGCAGGGACGCTCTTGCGAGGGAAATGGCAAACATGCCAGGAATCGCCACGTCTCCAGCACCCAGCAGGTGCTCTTCCCCCTTTCCGATTTCTGCATTGCCAGCAACCGCCTTTGCGAGCGTGACCATGTGCTTCGTCACGAAAACGGATATGTAGTCGTACACTGCTAGTATTATGAGAAGGATTGCGGTCACTATCGGAGACAGACCTGCCGCAACGATGGCTATCGTGACACCAACAATGAGCAGGGTTGATGCGTTCTGCACGTATTTGTTATCCCAGTATTTTATGCGTATTGTCACTGCCAGCAGAGCTATAAGTATTGCGCCGATTTCCGAGATGTCTGCGAAGAGCAGGAATACTGAGAAGAACAGGAATAATATTTCCAGGCCGAGGAGGATCCATCGGAATATTTGCGGCCATATTTTTATGATGATCAGAAATACGAGCGTTGCTGCGAGAATTTCACCAAAGAACACTCCAGCAGTGCTTGGTTTGCTGCCGTTTGGCGCCTGCGGGCCGCCGGATAGAATGTATGGATATGCTATCCACATGGCGAGGATAAGCGTTAGCACGTATAGTGCCACGATTTCCGAGAAACGCCCTCTGTATGCTAGCATAATTCACACCGATACGTATACTCCGTTGACATCTACCTTTACCTTGTCTATGGGCGCGGTGATCTTTCTTCTCCCCGCTTGTATCTCGATGATTCCCTTTTCTCGGTTTATGGAGACTACATTTCCGATGCGGTTGCCCTTCCGATCCATCGCCACTGCGCCGACGAGCTTTTCCGAATGCTTTATTGCGTCTTCGAACTCTCTGCCGATCTGCGCTATTGCTATGTAGAAGATGATGCTTCCCGCCGCGGCCGAGTAGAGCGTCTCTACGTCTGCATTGTGCTGAAGGGTCATTATTGTAACGTCAGAGAGTATCCAGACGACCACCACGAGTGCAGCGTAAACGAGGTATTTTCCAATCTTGAATGCCTTTCTACTGAAGTGCGCATCGAGGATTCTTCCTGTCAGGTATAGGAGCGCGGATATGGACGTAAAACCGACCGCTGCCCGTGCTGCAGAGTAAAACGCCGTGGGTCCCGTTGCTGCTATGTAGTTTTGATATGTCGTATACGCCGCGACCACCAGAAATGCAAGGGAGAGCACGTAGAAGGGCGCTCCTGCCCCTCTCAGCGAGATTCCTTTGAGGATTGTCTTAACTCCGTTTTCGAGGGCATCCCATACTCCAAATCCCTTCATGAAGAGATATGCGCCGACCACTCCGATGATTAGTTTTATCCCCAGGTTTCCGAGGATTGCCCAGAGAAGCAGGATGATTCCCGGGACACCCAGCACGATCGGCGCTAGGTCCTTGTCTCTCATCGCATTTTTGATCACGTAAAACGTTTTTTCCATCTCTGGAGACTGCTTCATAATCAATGTTCTCTTTGCGATGATGGGGACGTATGATGTAATGATCGGGATGACCTGGTCGTCCTCAGCGCCATCTGTAACGAACACCACGCCGTCCGCAGGGATTCGGTTGAGTACCTCTTTGAGCTGGTCACGTATGCGCATGTCCGCCAAAAATCCGAGATTGTGGTGGCCGGTTATTGTGGCGATGTTCACGATGTTCCCCTTTTCTCTTAGCTCTTTGGCGATCTTCACGGCGTAGAAAATCGTGTTTGCGTCTGTGTCCTCTGGGTCTGCCAGCGCCAGCCTCTTCGCCACGTCTATGTTGGCCTCTTCGCCGATGATCGGTCCTTCTGCCCCCGCCTTTACGCCCACGTCGTCGTCTCTGTCTACCACCAGGACCAGAATCCGCTCGGCCATTGCATTAAAATACTCGTTCTTCGTTTTTTTAAGTATGAATCAGGACGCCATGCGCGCCATCATTTTCGGTGGACTCCTGTTGGCGGCGATTATCGGCCTGTTTTTCTTTATCTGGGCAGCCGTCAACCAGAACCTCCTCGTTTTCGCTGCGAGCCTGCTGCTGCTCGCGATGATCTACGGCGCCGCGAAGTCAAATATGCTCGTTCAGCTGATGGACTATGAGCGTGCTGTGGTGTTCCGATTCGGTAAATTCGTAGGGGTGCGTGGTCCAGGCTGGGTGTTCATCGCCCCTTTCGTTGAGGAGTACGTTCGCGTGGATCTTCGTGTTCAGACGGTAGATATCGCTCCTCAGAAGGTCATCACGAAGGACAATATTCAGGTCACGATCGATGCTGTCATTTATCTTCGCGTAGTTGACGCTGCAAAGGCAGTTCTCGCGGTTCAGGACTACAAGAGCGCTGCTGTTCTCTACATTGAGTCTAAGATCCGTGAGATTGCAGGAGGCATGACTGCAGAGGAAATTATTTCCAACGTTGATGCGATAAACAGCCAGCTCCGCAAGGATCTTCAGAGCCTCGTCAGTGATTGGGGTGTGGAAGTAGTTTCCGTCGAGTTGAAGAGTGTGCAGTTGCCCCCTGAGCTGATGGAGGCAATGCACGAGATGCGGGAGGCTGAGCAGCACAAACTTGCAACGATTCAGCGTGCAGAGGCAGAAAAGGCAACAATTGAGGCAGTCAAACAGGCGGCAAAGGATCTTGATGACCGTGTGCTTGCCTACTACTACATCCGCGCGCTTGAGAAGATTGCCGAGGGCCGTGCAACGAAGCTGGTCCTTCCGTTGGAGATCTCCACGCTTTCTCAAAGCATATCCTCGGCTCTTGGTGGGGCTGTATCGCCTAAGCGGGTGGAGCAGGATCTTACAGGGAAGTATGCTTATCTCTTGGACGAGTTCAAGAAGATGCTACAGCAGAAAAAGTCATCCTGATGCCATAAGTGTTGCTTCCACGACCGCCCCTATGTATAGGAGGATTATTCCAGAGACGAGCAGGATTATTATGTCCATGAGCAGTCTCTTATCCCTGTCACGCTGCATGATGTAGAGCGATAGCAGTGCACCGCCCACACCGCCAAGGATGTATGCGCCGTATTCCAGCACGCCGTGCGGCAGTATTGCTAGGAATCGAAGTATTCCAGCCATGATGCTGTCTGTTTGTCTTATTTGCTGGGCCAACAGCGCGCCTACGACGGATGCGTTCCAGCTGAGTATGAATACGCTGCCCGTTCCGTATATGAATGATAGTATGAGCCCGATGATGTATACGCGGATGTTGTTGCTGAATATGATGGATACCACTGTCGTCGGATCGATCGCGTGACCGGTAATCTCGGTGCGTATCGCATTTACCTGGCTGAGATCTTGCAGTTGCAGTGCTGCGGCAGTCTTGAACTGTGTTGGGCTCATGAGGAGGTATGCCATTGTGAAGCCCGCCACCTCTCCCATGAAGAACCAGAGGAAGAGCACGACTATTTTTGTCTCACGCGAAGCCACGCTCTTTGGATATAGTTCCAGGAGGTCTGCTTCGAAGTCTATAATTCTCATAATGAGAGGGATTGCCGCTATCGTCGTGAGGGATACTCCCATCATCGCGGCACCTTCGGGGAAGAATAGGAGCGCTAGGGGTACAGAAACAACGGCGTATATGAGCCCGGCGCTGAACATGAGGAGCGGAAAACCCTCAACGTCCTTTGCGCCGAGGAAGTACTCAAAAACCACGCTAAAATATGGGCGGCTTTTTTAAAATTCCGTTGCTCATACAATCATGGCCGATTTATCCTATGTGAAGGGTCGCCTTGAAGGACTATTCGAGCTGGTGACGCTCCTAAAGGATGTGGTCCATGGCAACATGGAGGGCAGCCCCGAGATGCTGCAGAAGATGGTGGATCACGTTTACGTGGAGCTGGGCGAGATCCTTGACGTTCTTGGCTCTTCAGCCGCCGCATCTGTAGAGAAGAAGGAATCCCCCATTGTTCATAAGGTCCAGGAGGCAAAGCAGTCTCAGTCTGGCCCCGTGAAGGCAAAGGACGTGCTTTCGGAGCTCTTGACGAAGGGTGACGAGTGATGGCGGTAACTCCTGGCGAGCGTCTCGCGGCTGCAGAGGAATTTATGCCCGGAGACGGCACGTATGAGGACAATGGCGATGTGTACGCATCTGTTGTTGGTGAGCCCCAGTATGACAGTGAGGAGTATAGTGTGAGGGTGAATTCACCCATAAAGCAGCCGCGTTTGAACGTTGTCAACTCCATCGTTTATGGCCGTGTCATGCAAACGTATGATAACTATGCAATTGTACAGCTTTATCCTTATTCTACCAAGCGTTTCCGCCTCACGCCGCCGTCCTCCTTTGCGATGCTCCGCGTTTCAAACATACGTCGAGGCTATGTGAAATCCGTTCGTGACGAGCTGGGTGTGGGGGATTGGGTGCGCGCGAAGATATCCGATATCAAGGCAAAGTTTTACGTGAACCTGTCTTTGGAGGGGCCGAAGCTCGGCGTCATTAAGGCGTACTGCCCCCGTTGCCGCACTCCTCTCGTACGCAGGGGGCGAGATCTATATTGTCCTCACTGTAAGCTCCACGTGCGGCGCAAGATTGCTGAAGACTATGGTAATCCACAGCTTCCGAGGTGATTTCATGGATGTAAAGCTTCTTAAGCGGGACGACAAGGCTGTTGAAATATCCGTTTCCGGAGACAAAACGATTGCAATGCTCATTCGTGGCTATCTGCTACAGGATGAGAATGTGGATTTTGCGGCTGTTGCGCAGGACCATCCCCTTGTAGATGAGGTGCGCATCTTTGTTCGCGTGAAGAACGGCGATCCACTGGATGCCGTCAAGTCTGCTATTGAGCGTGCAAAGGCGGACCTTATCCAGCTCCAGTCCCTCATATAATTCTTTTTCTATTCGCCCAGTAGCCAGAGTTTTATTCTTCCCACGTATGGAATTACGCCAATGACCTTGCCGTATACGTATTGGTATGGGACTGGGAACACGTAAACACACATGCCGTAGTGGCAGTCCTGGTCGAGCGTGGGGTTTGTGGTATTGTTATCTCCCTTTGTTAGGAAGAACCAGCCGTCGCGCGCGTGGATCTTCAGCACTGCCCTATGTATGATGTCCTTTCCGAAGACGTTGTTGTAGTATACGATAATATCTCCCTTCTGCGTAACTGGGATCCGCTGCCCGTTCACATCCAACGCCACAGCCACTCCGTTCTGGTTGTATATTACGTGTATCGGTAGATCGTCCAGCGGTTTTCCGTATACATTCATATCAAGATTTACCTCCGGCGCTCGTATGTCTTGCGGCGGTACTCCCTCCACAATCGCTATGTCCCCTATGTGGAGATGCGGGATCATGGACCCGCTTGCTACGATGACCGCAGGCTTTGATGTATGTAGGGCGAGCGCAAGGATTCCATACAGAACGTATGCAAGGGCAATTGCATATACCACTTCTCCTAGGAAGTATACCGCCTTTTCTCCAATGGTTTCGGGCCTCCCAACGTATCTAAACCAGAATCTGTCGAACCAATAGAACGGATCGATCTTTTCGAGCCCCATAAAGAATCACCGGTAGGGGGGTTACTCCCCCTTCTTTTCCTTGTGGAGGACGTAGCGCAGGATCTCTGCAAACGCTGGACGGGTTATGAAAACACCCACCAGCACGCCCACGATTGTCGTTAGCGCAAATCCTTTCAGCGCTGGGATTCCTGAGAACCACACTGGGATCATTGCCACGGTCAGGGCAGACGCGGACGCGAATATGATGAAGAACGCCCGCTTGATCCGTGCGAAGACGCTCATACCCTTCTTTTTGCCCTGCTCACCCTCCTTTCTTCTGCCTCTGATTAGCTCGTCTGTGATAACGATCTGGTCGTCCACGCCAGTACCTGTCGATGCCACTATGCCAACCATGGACGCCACGTCTATCTTCCAGTTCACCAGCGCCGCAAAGGCGAATATCATTGTGATCTCACTGGCCATTGTGAGGATGATCGGGCCAGTTACGCGCCATTCACGGTACCTTATTGCTATATATGCGGCGACTGCAATCATTGCTGCAAATAGTGCAATGAGGAATGTGTAGAACAGGTATTCTCCATACGTGGCGGGAACTCTGCTCTCGGACACGAGTTTGAGCCCTGCTGGAAGAGCACCGGATTCCAGCAATACTTTTAGCTCCATCGTTGTCCTTTGTGCAGCTTCCTTATTGGGTGCCCAACCCTCTATCACCAGTTCGGGGTTTGCATTGTCAGGGGAAACATTTGTCACGCCGGGCGTCAGGCGCACAACGGACTGGAGGTTTGTTGCTGTCCAGATCCAAGGCACATTCTTCCTTGGCTCGACGATTTTGTATTCAATGTTGTTCTCCTTGAGCAAAGGTACTACGTAGTTGAGCTCGGGCGGGAGGATTACCATGGTTGCAGATTTCAGTGCATTGACGTCTATCTGCGTGTTCTTGTCTACTACTATGAGCTTTGCCCCCGCGTTTATGATGAATTCATTGAGATCCACGCGGGTTCCAGTGGAATTGATATTTGGTTCTATGGGGACCTTTTGCTCCTGCTCGTAGAGGTCCTTCGGCATGAGGATTACCGCACCCGCTGGGCGGTCGATATACATGAACGTGTATGCGCAGTGCTGCCCTGTCACGTCGCACTTGCCATGAACTCCATTATAGAATCGCTTTACCCCCTCAGGGGAGAGCTGGAACGGAACACGCCAGTTGTATCCTGCCTGAGCTGATGGGTATATTACTGGTGGGCTTACTGCGACGATGTCCTTGCCCGTGAGCACGACGTTGCCATCCACTACCGTTTCAAACTTGCCCTGTCGGAGGACAGAATTTACAATCTCCTTTATTTTCTGGGGATCTGTCTCGCTCAGCTCGACGATTAAGTATTGGTCGCCCCATGCCTTCACGGATATGCTGCTCAATCCTGTGAGGTCCAGACGCTTGCTTATGATGAGCGTTGCCTGCTGGATCTGGTTCTGCGTTAGTGGATGATCGAATCGGAACGTGAGGATCGTTCCTCCTTTGAAGTCGATGCCCAACTGTATTCCCTTCACGAGTATGATTCCTGCAGACAGCAGGAGCATGACGATGAGCAGTTGGACCTTCCAGTTCTTAAGCAGCGGGCTGTTCATTTCTTCTCACCAATTCTATCATTACTGGGGCGTTTAGGAGCCATGTAACGATTAGGTCAGATATGACTCCAAAGATCATGACGTTTGCGATGCGCATGACCGCGAGATTGCTTGTCAGGTATCCTACGAGGTAGATAAATATCATTGCTGTGAGTGTGGTTCCGCTCATGTGGACACCGGTGCTTGCAGCCCTTGCGGCGCGCTCGAAAGGATCTCCCTCTTCGCTCTTAGACCGCTTGAGCAAGTGGGTGGACAGAAGGATGTCTGTATCGATGGAGTATCCCACCATCATGAGGAGGATTACAATGGTGTCCATGCTTAGCGGGATGTTAAATAGCGCCATGAGCGCGAGCATGCCGAGGATGTCAAAGATTGCAGATCCGATCATGATGGCAGTAGGCGTTCCCGCGCGGAAGAATATGAATACTGTTAGTGCGAGGAGAATTATTGCCCATATTGCCATGTTAGCAGCAAGGTGCCAGAATGTCTGGCCGAGGCTGGGCGCCACGGTCCGGACTACGATGTTGTTGACGCCGGGAACCTCCTTCTTTATGATCTCTATGATCTTGTCTTTGTATTCGTTCACTGATACCGTGCTGGCAGAGGATGCAGAAATCGCGGGCGTTGCCGCGTTCGTCTCCGCCGTTGGAGTTGTTTTGATGTTCTCAGGATATACTACCTCTACGATACCACCGGGCACTTCCTTACCGCCCTGGAACGTGATTGTTGGGATCACGTGCACCTCAGTAACACCCGTGGCCTTGCGGATGGCTGCCTCTAGCGCACGAGCATCAAAGTTTTGTGGCGCGTTGAACGTGATGAGTATGCCTCCCCTGAAGTCCATACCGTATTTCAGCCCTGGGGAGAAGAACGCGAGAATGATATACACGACGAAGAGCGCCGCAGGTATGAGCAACAACTTCTTATGGTGTTTCCTATACAGTTCTGCTATAGTCATGTGAACACCCGGTGATGTCATGAACTTTGTTCAGATCGGCGTCCTGCTAATAATACTTGGAATGCTTTTTATGGCTTTGGGGATACTCTTTACTCTTGGCGGAAACGGCGAAGGGCAGGGCGATGTTCGTGCGGGCGCCGTGATTCTGATCGGGCCTGTTCCCATTGTTCTCGCAAGCGATCGGTCTTCGGCAGTCATCGCGTTGCTGGGTGCGATCGCTCTTCTCCTGGCGGTGATCCTATGGTTAAGGATATAGATACGATTTACGGCAAGATGGTGCGTGAGACGAACAAACAGATGGGCACGGTCAAGCTACCCGGCCGTTTCAGCCTGGAGAAGGCGAAGAAGCTAGAACACATACGCATCAAGACATACGACCGTATCCTTGCCCGCGAACTGAAGGCCATTCCCAAATCTTTCCCCGATCTTGATCAGTTGAACGATTTCCAGCGCGCTCTGGTGGAGGTCTATGCTCCCATTGATCGCGTGAAGGCAGAGTTGGGGAAGGTCCAGGCAATTATGCGCATCGCTGCGTCCATACGCGACGAGGCGCTCTGGCGTATAGCCAGGGCAAAAAAGCTATCCGAGGTGCGTGCTGCCCGTCAGATGTATTTGGGGCGCATATGGAACGTTTTGAAGAAGAACAAATCCAGTTTTGACTTTTTACGCAAACTGCACTGTATTATTCGCCGCTTTCCGAAGGTGCGCTATGATGAGAAGACTATTGTTCTCGCCGGCTTCCCTAACGCAGGGAAGAGCACGCTTCTCCGTGCCTTGACTGGCTCTGAGCCGGAGATAGCATCGTATCCCTTCACGACGCAGGACCTTATGATCGGCCATTTTGAGCACCATTTCCGCAGGTTCCAGGTGATTGACACCCCTGGTCTCCTTGATCGGCCTGTAGAGTCAATGAACCCGGTGGAGCTGCGTGCTGTGGCCGCGCTGAGGCATCTCGCAGACCTGGTTGTTTTCTTGGTGGATCCACAGCAGGATCTGGACGAGCAAAGGGATTTATTAACTAAGGTTAAGGATCTTATTCGGGCACCTGTTGTTGTGGTGCTCAACAAGGCAGACCTCCTGGATCGGCCGGAGGAGATTGCCCGCCGCGTGGGTGCGGATTTGGCCATCTCCGCGGAGACGGGGTCCGGCGTGGAGGAACTGCGGGAGCGAATACTTCGGGAACTGGGGTGGTACCATGGATAAGGAGATTCAGGAAGTTCTTCAAATTATGGACGAAATTCTGAACGATACTGCTGTGCCCCGCAACATACGCAGACTTGTTGCTGAGGCGAAGGATCTCGTGGCGAAGACGGATGGCGATCCGGTTCTAAATATTACTCAGGCGATATACCGCTTGGACGAGGCAAGCAACGACATAAACATGCCCATGCACACGAGAACGGCGATCTGGCAGATCGTCGGCGCGCTCGAAGCGTATCGCGAGAAGATAAAGTGATTTGTATATCTTCCCTCATACTTACAAACCCTTTTTACATCATCGTACCTTGTTTTTCTGATGGATTCTTCGGGGGCTCAGGATATTGTCTCGTTCATCACATCGCGTAAACTCATCGTAACCCCCGATGCAGTCCGTATTCTTGAAGAGCGCCAGGATTTTGCAGAGATTCTTGATGTTCTTGCCAGTAGGGGCTACTTCATCATAGATGCGGATCTTGTTAAGGCCGAGATTCTCGCGCGGGAGGGGGATAGGGACGAAGAAGCGCAAGAGGATATCGCGGACGTTGAGGAGCCCCCCGCTCCCGAGAAACCCGTCGTGGTAGAGAAGACGAACTTCCACCCGCTTGCCAAGGAATACGACGGAAGGATCCGCGTCTTTGAGGACTACGACGTTACTGGCAAGTCCTTCTGCGAGGGGAGTGTTGGTGACTTCGTTCAATATTTCCGCGATCGCTACGCACGCCTGTCCAAGATCCTCCGCGCCCGCCCCCAGCTCACACTCGTGCCTATTCCCCGCATCCAGCGGATGGCGGGAGAGGAGATAGACGTTATGGGTATGGTCTATGAGATCCGTGAGAGTGCAAGGGGCAATTTAATTGTAACCATTGAGGACGAGGATGATCATATCAACATCATTATCCCTAAGTCCGATCCTAAACTCGCTGCCAAGGCCCAGTCTCTCCTCCCCGACGACGTGGTGATCTTCCACGGGCGCGTGAGTTCCCGCGGCATGTTTATCGTTCAGGATTTCTACTGGCCGGATATTCCGGAGCACCAGCCACACTTCGCCGATGTTCCGCTATCTGCGGCGATCACATCTGACTGGCACGTTGGGAGTAAGCTCCATGTGGAGAAGGCGGTTCGGCGGTTCATAGATTGGTTGCACGGGCGCGTGGGCAACGAAAAATCCCGTGAACTTGCGGGGAGCGTGAAGTACCTCATCGTTAACGGCGATGTGGTGGACGGCGTGGGCGTGTATCCCGCGCAGATAGATGAGTTGTCCATAAAGGACATTTACAAGCAGTATGATTTCTTCGCGCAGTATTTGGACGAGTTACCTGACTACATTGAGGTGATCATTGGGCCCGGCAACCACGACGCCGTTCGCCGTCTTGAGCCACAGCCCGCGCTCTCCAAGCAGTATGCCGCTCCACTGTATGAACGAGACAACGCCACCCTCGTTGGCTCGCCTTCCTACTTTTCCCTAGATGGTGTGGAATTCCTCACGTACCACGGCACGTCCATGGATGACGTGATTTCTCGGGTTCCCTACCTGGACTACGCCCGGCCGGAGGAGGCTGTGGTGGAGTACCTCAAGCACAGGCACCTGACAATCACCTATGGCCTCAAGAACCCCATCGTTCCCGAGAAGAGGGACTACATGGTCATTGAGCGGATCCCGGACGTCATCACCGCGGGTCACGTGCACAAGAACGGCTACTCCCGTTACAAGGGCGTGGAAGTGGTTGTATCCGGCACGTTCCAGGAGCAAACGCCTTTCCAGCTGGAGCACGGCCACGTTCCCACCCCCGGCGTCATCCCCATCATGGATCTGAGCACCCACAAGATCCGCGAGATCACTGTGTACAAGGGCGGTCAGGATGGATGAGATAGACTACTCCCATATTCCCATTGGCCGTCCAGAAATAAAGGAATACTTTGAGCGTCTTCTCGCCCAGGCGCGCAAGGAGTGGGAGATTGCGGAGAAGGCACGTGCTCAGGGCCTGGATCCGGTACCGTATGTAGAGGTGAAGCCCGCCGTACGCATGTCTGAAAGGGCAGAGGCACTTCTGGGTGTTCCCGGCCTCGCCAAGCGATATGAGGAGCTACATGCTGAGGTTGGGGACAAATTTATGACTTCCGTCCGGCTGATGGAGGAGATCGTTGACGGGAAGTTGGGACATTTTGACACGTTGGATGAACGCCTTGAGGCTGCTCTTAAGGCTGCGCTCCTCATATACACGGACGCAGTCGTGGTTGCGCCCATAGAGGGAATTACGGACGTGCGTGTCCTTGAGAATCCTGACGGGACGAGATACGTCTCTGTTGGTTTCGCAGGTCCCATACGTTCTGCGGGTGGCACCGCAGCAGCTCTTGCTATGCTTCTTGCAGATTATCTTCGCCAGAGGGTGGGTCTGGATCGTTGGAAGCCCACGGAGAAGGAAAAGGCGCGATGGGTAGAGGAGACGTCGCTATACTTCCGTGTTTACTCCCGCCAGTATCGTCCGTCCAAGGAAGAGCTGGAAATCGTCTTTGAGCACATTCCCGTGCGTCCCGACGGTGAACCAACAGAATCCTTTGAGGTCTCCGCTAACCGTGATCTTCCTGGCCTGTCCAACCGTGTGCGTGGTGGTCTGGCCATTGCAGTCGGTGAATCGCTTCTTCTCAAGGCAAAGAAGATTGCAAAGTATGCGAAAAAACTTGGACTGAACTGGGATTGGGTTCTGGAGGCAAAGCACCACCACAAGTCAGAGGGCGGGACTTCATCCTTGGCCGTTTACCTTGAGGGTCTAGTTGCTGGCCGTCCTGTCTTCTCATATCCTGGGCGCTGGGGTGGTTTCCGTGTGCGCTACGGGCGGTCAAGAAACGTGGGAGTTATGGCATCTGGTGTTCACCCTGCCACCATGGTTCTCACGGGAGAGTTCATTGCCACTGGGACGCAACTGAAGAGGGAGCTGCCCGGTAAGGCCATGGGTGCCACCCCCGTGGACGGTATAGATGGGCCCATCGTCCTTCTTGACAACGGCGACGTGCTAAAAGTGGAAGACGTTGACACCGCCTACCGGATCCGCGATCGGGTAAAAAAGATCCTTTTCCTTGGCGACGCGCTCATTGCATACGGGGACTTCCGCAAGGCGGGGGAGAAGCTGGTCCCCTCTGGCTACGTGGAGGAGTGGTGGGCCCTGGAGCTAAAGGAGGCGGATACGGAGGGCAAGTATGCAGACTACGTGAAGAACCCCTTCGGTGTGGATCCATATACTGCCGTTAAGATATCCACGGAGCTTCACATCCCCCTCCACCCCAAGTATATCCACTACTACCGCATACTTTCCGAAGACGAGGCGCTGGAGATCGTATCTGCCGTCAAGTCCGCCAAGGTGGAAAAGGCTGACGGGCGAATAGTCTCTGCATCTCTCCCACCGTCGATCAAAGAGCATCTGGAAAAAACAGGTGTTCCTCACCTTTTCCGAGACGGGAGGGTGATCATCACAGAGCCTTACGTGTATCCATTCCTCCTGACCTTTGGATATTTCCGTCCATCCGCCGTTGTGGACTTCCAGCGTGCTGAGGGGGACGTTCTCGCCAAGCTTTCAACCATCTCGGGGGTTGAAATCCGCGACAAGGCGGGGACGTTCATTGGCGTGCGCATGGCCCGTCCAGAGGCGGCAAAACCAAGAAAGATGAGCCCTCCGCCACACGTGCTCTTCCCCGTGGGCAACGCAGGTGGATCCCAGCGTTTGGTGAACAAGGCGGTGAACAATCCGCCCCGCGTGGACTACGCGCTTTACTACTGCAGCCACTGTAACAAGTACGTGCCCTACACGCGCTGCCCGTACTGTGGGAAACCTACGGAGCCTAAGCGCAGGTGCCCTCGCTGCGGGCGCATCGTTGGCCCGGAGGAGAAGAAGTGTCCGTCCTGTGGCGCCGAGACGGTTCCATATGTGAATGACGTGCTTGACGTGAAGGGCCTGCTTCAGGCGGCGTTGGACAACCTCGGCGAGACCCGCGTTCCCGATGGAATAAAGGCGGTTATTGGCCTTACGAACCCGTTAAAGATCCCCGAACGACTGGAGAAGGGAGTCCTCCGTGCTAAACACGGGGTTTACGTGTTCAAGGATGGTACAATACGTGTGGACCTGTCTAATTTGCCTCTAACTCATTTTCGCCCTGATGAGATTGGTGTTTCCGTGGAGCGGTTGAAGGAACTTGGCTACACACATGACAAAGATGGCAATCCTCTGGAGCGCGGAGATCAGGTTGTTGAGTTATTCCCTGCCGACGTGATCATATCCGAGCACGTGGCGGACTATTTGGTGCGCGCCTGCCAGTTCGTGGATGACCTTCTCGTTCAATTCTATCATCTGCCCCCATACTACAACGTTCGCACCCGCGAGGATCTGGCGGGCAAACTCGTTATCGGCCTGGCGCCTCACACCTCCGCGGGCATTCTCGGGCGTATAATTGGATTTACGAGGGGATACGTGCAGTATTGCCACCCCTACTACATGCTGGCAAGGAGACGGAACGCGGATGGTGACGAGGATGCGTATCTTCTCCTCCTTGATGCCCTCCTGAACTTCTCCGTGGAATACCTTCCTGAGAAGCGAGGAGGAAAAATGGACGCGCCCCTAGTCGTTACAGTGGTTCTTAACCCCGCGGAGGTAGACGACGAGATTTTTGAGATGGAGTATGACTCGTATTACAGTCTGGATTTCTACAAGGCGACCCTGGAGCGGAAGGACGCCGCGGAGGCACCTGTGCACATAATCGGTGAGATCATTAACACTCCAGATCAGTTTAGGGAGCTGAAATACTCCATTGAAACGACGCGCTACGATGCGGGTCCGGAGCATACAGCATACTCACGCCTGAATAACATGGTTGAAAAGATTGAGACGCAGCTGGAAGTCCAGAGCAAGATCGTGGCCGTAGATAACCGCGATGCAGCGGAACGGGTGCTTGTTTATCACTTCCTGAAGGACATTATGGGGAATTCCCGTGCTTTCGGTCGCCAAGAGTTCCGATGCGTGAAGTGTAATACAAAGTATCGCCGTCCACCTCTGAAGGGCGTGTGCACGAAGTGTGGGGGCAAACTCGTGCTCACCGTGTCCCGTGGCAGCGTGGAGAAATATTTGGACGTCTCCAAGCGCGTGGTTGAGAAGTATGGTCTGACGGAATACGTTAAGCAGCGTCTGGAGATTCTGGAGACTGAGATTCGCTCCGTTTTTGAGAGTGAAGGAAAGCAGCAAAAGACAATTGCCGATTTCTTCGGATGAGATTTTTAACCATCGCCCCTCTTTTTACTCCGCATGAACTTTCGTGAGATTGATCTGCCCTCCCGCGTTGTGCTGAAGCCGGGCATTATCGGTCAGCTACATGATGTTCTCGCAGACCTTGGTTACGATCGTCCCGCGTATATTGTGGATAAGTATACGGAAGAGCATTTCCTTCCAGAGGGTGGCGAGGCGTGCAGGGCGCCGGAAGCCACGATCTCCGTTGCAGAGTCCGCCGCGTCGTGTGTGGGGGATGCGGACGTCGTTGTTGGAATCGGCGGCGGGAAGAATATAGACATTGCCAAGTACGTCGGTTGGAAGCGCGGGATTCCTGTTGTATCGGTCCCTACGATCCCGTCCCATGATGGCCTTGCATCCCCCATGATTTCCCTCTCTGATTCTGGAAAGCCATATTCCCAATACTTCCGACCACCCCACTATGTCCTCGTTGACCCAGATGTGCTGTGCTCCGCCCCCGACCGTTTCGTTCAGGCAGGGTTTGGCGACGTTATTGGTAAATATACCTCGGTGTATGATTGGTGGATCGCGCACGTGGACCGCGGCGAATACTTCGGTCGCTACTCCGCATCCCTCGCGTATCTAACATTCCGTCACGTCGTCCGCGCGCGGAGGCAGATCGCCCGCAAGACGCCAGAAGGAATTAATGTGCTCATGGAGGCACTGGTTACCAATGGCATAGTCATGGGCATTCAGCACTCGTCTCGCCCCGCTTCCGGATCCGAGCACCTTATTTCTCATGCACTGGACTACCTGCGTGGCAAGAAGTGGATGCACGGGCTGCAGGTGGGCGTGGGTACAATTGTAGCAGCATACTTCCAGGGGCGGGATTGGGAGCGTATTCGCAAGTTCCTTGAGGGTGTGGGCGCTCCCACTACTGCGGAGGGCCTTGGCATCTCGGACGAGATGATGGTTCGTGCCGTGGCCATTGCCAAGACGCTCCGTGATCGTTACACTATTCTACACCGTCTTGACGTTGATGAGCACCTTGCAAGACAGGCATTGCGTGCAACAGAGGTGATATGATGTCCGTTTACGAGGAGATACTTGCGGAGCTTGATCGGAAGGGTGCCTTGCATTTTACCCTTATTGACCCTGACGAGGTGGGATATGAGAACGCCGCGAAATTCTCCGCCGAATCCGAGCGCGCGGGAACCGATGCAATTTTAATCGGCGGTACTGTGGGCGTCCAGGGCGAACTCTTGGACGAAACGGTGAAGATGATCAAGGAATCCGTGTCCATCCCCGTTATCCTATTCCCCGGGGACATTTCCGGTATTTCGCCCTTTGCCGACGCGATTTTATACCTGTCCCTTTTGAACTCGCGGAATCCTTATTACATTTCTGGTGTTCAGGCCCTTTCTGCCCCAATAATAAAGCGCTGGAAAGTAGAACCCATTCCAACTGCGTATCTGATCACGGAACCAGGAGGAGAAACGGCAGCAGGCTGGGTTGGGGATGCCCGTCCCCTGCCCGTCCGTAAGCCATCCATAACGTATGCATACGTTCTTTCTGCGGTTACTGTCGGCTACAAGTTCGTGTACCTCGAGGCAGGCTCCGGTGCGGCGTATCCCGTGGACGATAGGCTCATCCTTGCGGCGCAGAAGGCACTGGAGGGGAGGGCTCCGCTCATTGTCGGTGGCGGCATAAGAACGCCCCAGACTGCGGCTCAGAAGGTAAAGGTTGGCGCGGACATTGTTGTTACGGGCACGGTTCTCGAGAAGAGTAAAGATGTCTTTTCTGCCGTATCTGCCTTCGCATCGGCCATTCATGACGCCGGAAAGGAGCGCCGTTAAGTTTTATTTGCCCTTTCCGTTCTTATTATATGGACGAGGAACTCCTCCACATTTCTGGTGCATACGGAGAGGGCGGTGGGCAGATTCTTCGCACGGCTTTATCCCTCTCGGCGATTCTCGGCAGACCCATTCGCATAACGGATATCCGCGCCCGCCGTCCTCGTCCCGGTCTCCAACCGCAGCACCTTACCGCCGTGCAGGCGCTCCAAAAGATCACCCGCGCTCGCGTGTCAGGGGCTGTTTTGGATTCGCAGGTGCTGGAGTTTTATTCCGGACCCATACGCGGCGGTCGCTACGTGTTTAACATCGGCACTGCTGGCTCTGTGGTGCTTGTGGCCCAGACTATTATTTTGCCCCTTCTCTTTGCTGATGCACCATCTCAGGTTCGTATAATCGGTGGGACGGATGTGGAGCACTCTCCTTCCGTGGATTATTTTGCCCATGTTTTCCTTCCATGGATTGCCCGTCTCGGTGCGCGGGTGGATTTTCGGCTGGTGCGCAGGGGCTACTACCCGAAGGGTGGTGGGGAAGTGGATCTTGTCATTCATCCCCTCCGTCGGCTGAATTCTCTCGTGCTTGTTAACCCGCCTGAAATACGTTTGGTTCGAGGCATTTCCCACGCGGGTGCGCTTCCGGAGCACGTGGCGGAGAGGCAAGCGGACGCCGCTCGTAAGCGTCTTGAATCTGCGGGGTACTCTGCAGAGATTGACACGGTGACTTATTCTCGTTCCCACGTCCTCTGCCCCGGTTCGGGTGTAACGCTCTGGGCGGATAATTACCCCATCGGTGCCTCCGCCCTGGGCGCCCGGGGTCTGCTTGCCGAGGTCGTCGGGAAGAGAGCTGCTAACTACTTTATCCACACAGCAGAATCTGGAGCGCCGGTAGATGCGCATATGGGGGATCAACTCGTTCCGTATCTCGCCCTTGCTCGCGGATATTCAGAAATACTCGTCTCGGAGCCTACGCTGCACCAGGTGACCAACGCGTGGGTTGTGGAGCAGTTTTTAGGGAAGAGGGTAGATTTTGAACGAGAAGAGGGCCGACGCGTACGCATCAAGGTTCATGGGGTGGGCCATGAGGTAGATCACAGTCAGGAGAGCTAGGAGGGTAAACGGCCCGAATCGTGGGAGATTGTCCAGAATCTTTACCGTCTTTACACCCATTTCCTTCAGCCGTTCAATGTCCTTCTTCTCCAGCACGTGCTTTCCAGGGGGCAGACCTTCAACGTCCTCCGCCAGCACGTCTTCAGGAATGAGTTTGTCCACGCTTCGCTCCCGCACAAATAGCGCATCTCTATACCTGTTTCCCAGATATGCGGTGACGATTGTACCGTAGGTCAGCGCGAGGGCTGGAGGGAGGAACGGATACGGAAGAAGGAGCGCGAGCATCCAGCGGCGATCTTTGCTCAGGATCCACGTGTAGTAAACCGAGAAGAAGAGGGAAGAGTATAGCAAGCCGAGGAAGAGGACAATCATGGGCACATTAAAGATGTATGCGATTGCGCCCCATTTTTCCGGTAGCGCTAGGGGAATCCACGCCCCGATGCCTGTAAGGAGCAGGACGTCGCCGCCCCCCAGCTGTCCCGTGTAGTATAGAGCATATCCTAGTGCGAGGGTGATTGCAGCCACGATGAATGCCTGTACGAAATACCCTGCCAGTGCGGCGTATGCGAGCCCGGTTATGATGAGCGGAACGGTTATCCACTCGGGGATTTCCCCCGTGAATGCGTCAATTACCGCCGCGATTGTGGATGCGGCAACCGTTGCGAGTATCTGCCACATGGTCAGCATTTTCGTCCCTCCAGGTACTTCCTCGCGCACTCTGCATTAACCGGCTTCTCGATATTAACGTATTTGACACCCAGTTCCTTCAGCGCTTCGGCAAAGGTTGCAATGGATACATGCCTCCGCAAGGGTCGAATGATTTCTATTACGAGCCGTTGCCCTTCTTTCCAGCTCTTCGTCCGCAGTTTTATTGATTTTGTACCGAATATCGCCTCGCTCGCCACGGATATCTGCTCTTTTGCCGTTCCTTTTTTCGGGGGCTGGGTGACGATGTTTGCGGTTATGTATAATGGTTGTAGCTCCACGGCAACGTTGCCCTTAAGATCTACGGTGATTTGTGCGTCGGGATTATCCGGGTCGTATCTCCACTCCCCAATTTCTCTCAACCGTTCCCCAATTGTTCTGTTAATATCCTTCTTTATCGATTCGGACTGTTTTACTTCGTATTTTCCCCACAACTCTTCTTCCAGCTTTAACACGTGTTCTGGAACCTTGCTGCTCACGAGGATCGTTCTCGCGTCACTGCTTGCCAGTTGCTCCGCCGCCCGCCATGCAATCTCGTCCGCCCTTTTGAAGAAACCCATGCACATCTCGCATGTCTCTGGTTCTTGTTCCCCGAGAGCTTCTCTTATTGCTTTTCCCCTCTCTGTGTTGTTCTTAGCATCCACTTCCATGAACAGCCGTCCGAGGCAGTGGTTGCAGAGTTTGTGTGCGCGAATGATCTCCGCTGCCCGCGCGAGTACGTCTGCATCCATGGGATCACTTCATCATGGGGAATTGCCCACTTGCCAACATTTTCTCCATGCGTTTTCTCGTTCCCGCCCGTTTTAGTTTCTTCATGAGCTTCTGCGTGCGCTTGAAGTCGCGCAGGAACTCTCTCACGTCCTCCTCGCTAGTTCCGGAACCCCCTGCGATCCTGCGTATGCGAGACGGATCTGAGAGCACCTCTGGGTGCGCGCGCTCGTACTTCGTCATGCTCTTGTATATGGCATCATACTTCTTGAACTTCTGCTCCGTCATTCGCTTCATTTCCTTCGGGACGGATGACATTCCAATCATCTGGAGCACTTTGTCCAGCGGCCCCATGCTCATGGTTGCCTGAATCTGCTTGTGGAACTTATTTATATCGTATTCGCCTTCTAGGATGTCCTCCGGCTTTACTTCGCTCTCCTCGGCCAGTTCCACGAGTTTCTCGATGTCTGGAACGCCAAGCAGCCGGGAGACGAATTTAGCCGCATCAAAAACGTCAAAGTCTCTTATGTGCTCCCCAGTTCCTATGAAATACACCGGAACGCCTGCCACCGCGCATGCCGAGAGTGCTCCACCACCCTTTCCACTTCCATCCATCTTCGTGACAATGACGCCGTCAACTCCCACTTCTTCCTTGAAGCGCCTCGCCTCGCGTCCCGCCGCCTGCCCCATATCTGCAGGAATCACGAGGAGCGTTTTATCTGGAATGAGCACGTCTCTTATCCTGCGCACCTCTTCTACAAGTTCGTCGTCCAGGGTCGTGCGCCCTGCTGTATCCACGATATACACGTCTGCCCTTTGCTTCAGCGCCTCTTCCACCACTTGGACTGGGTCCTTCTCTCCGGGAATCCCGAAGAATCCGAGGTTTGCCTGCTCGGCCAGTTGTTTCAGCTGATCGTATGCACCGGGCCTGTGCGTGTCTGCTGCTACGAGGAGCACCTTCAGACCACGCTTCTGGAGCCAGTGCCCCAGTTTTGCTGCCGTTGTTGTCTTTCCCGAACCGTATAGACCAAGGAGCATGATGCGTTGAGGAATTACAGGGAACGGGCGAGATTTGCCCCCCAAAATTTCCACGAGCTCGTCATAGAGGAGTTTTGTCAGATATCGTGATTTTGGAACGCCTTTTGGTACCTGTGCGCCCTTGAGTTTCTTTCCGAGCTCCGCAACTAGCGCTACATCTACGTCTGCGGCTATGAGCGCTCTCTGGACCTCCTTTACCGCTCTCTCCACGTCTGCGTCACGGGATAGAATTTGAAACGCGTTTCGTATTCGCTCCAGCATCAGAAGAAGTAGGTGGGTGGTTTAAATAAGGGTTATTGCCCGAGGATTGTCCCCGCAAGTTCCTCCGCATTGAACTCTTTTAGGTCGTCAGGGCTTTCCCCGAACCCCACGAATATGAGCGGCTTTCCTGCGCCAACTGTCACTGTGAATGCGCTGCCTCCCCGCGTATCCGCGTCCATTTTCGTGAGGATAACTCCATCTATTCCTATTTCTTCGTCGTACCTGCGTAGCTGCTCGAGAAGGGCGTTGCCTGTGAGTGCTTCCCCCACATATATTGTAAGGTCGGGCTTTACCACGCGCTTGATCTTCTTCAGTTGTTCCATAAGGTTTTCGTTGGTATCCTGCCGTCCTGCCGTATCTATTAGCACGTATTCCTCTCCTCTTGCCGTAGCACTCTTTACCGCATCGTACGCAACTGCTGCGGGGTCTGCACCGTAGTCGTGCTTTACAACCCGCACGCCAATCCTCTTCGCCCACTCCTCCGTCTGCTCGATGCTCCCCGCGCGGAATGTGTCCGCTGCCGCGATTACAACACCGTATCCCGAGCCTTTTAGTTTATATGCGATTTTTGCAATGGTTGTTGTTTTTCCCACGCCGTTCGGACCGACAAAGAGAATTATATATGGCTTCTTCGGCGGGGGAGCAATTTGAGGGGCCGGCAATGCGAGTAGCTCTGCCAGTGCGTCCCTTATGGCGTCCATTGCCTCCTTGCGGTTCTTCACCTTTTTTCCGCTGAGTTGTCTTACCATCTCGTCCCGCATTCTGTCAAGAACATCAACGGCTACGTCAGCCTGGAGCAACTCTAGCTCCATATCGTCAAGTATTTCGTTTATGCGCTTCTCGTCAAGCGTGATTCCTGCTCCGGATACCTCGGCGAGCGTATCTGCAATTCTGCCGAAGGATTTTTTCAGAGCGTCAAACATTGCTGCCCCTCTCGGCGATCTTCCTCCGTAGGAGTTTCATGCGCTCCAAATTCCCTTTTATCTGTGCCTTTCTCTTTTCAAGGATCTTGATGGCTTCGTCCACGCTCTTTTCAAGCAGCACATCTCCCCCCACGGCGACAAGCGCCTTATCTTCCTTCAGCGTGATTGGTATGAAGCAGTCTGGGGATAGGGGAATGAGCGCCTCGCCCTTTTCCTTGAGCGCCCTGAGTGCTGCAATTGTGGCCTCTGTTTGGCTGTATACTGCTTCTAGCAGCGCAATTTGCTCGTCCACTGCCGCCAACGCATTGCCTGCCATCATTCTTCCTCCGCTGTCTCTACGACGATGCTACGCCGTGGGATCTTGTGCTTAGATCCTATGTCGGAATAGAGTATTTCCAGCGCCCGCTCCTTGCTGGGTGCATCTATTTCCTTGGTGAACTTCACCCATCTCTTACCCATCTTCATCTTTCCCGTGAACTTCCACATGAGTATCACCCCAGTACGTCTTCTATTCGCAGGATCTCCACTGGGGACGTTCTCTCCCCGAGGATAAGCCCATATGAGTTTGCAACTATGCTGGCGCGGACGAATGGGTCACCGTAGTTTGCAGTACTTGTTGTTCCCTCCACACCGAACACGTCTTCCAGCACGTCCAGCTCCTCGTCACGCGTGTTTGGGTGTGCCACGAACCCCCTGTTTGTCACGGCAATGGATGCCCCCGTGAGCTCAGTGCCTGCGATGTTCATCCGTGCGTGTTTCTTTGCACCCAGGAACTCCGCTATCTTCTTGGCGTTCTCCTCCGTCAGCGCTTTGGAGATGATAACACCCCTATCGTTCGCTGCAATGAGGTTTCCCAGCGCCGTTGCCGTATCTTCAATAACGAGTGTTTCAATGCCGTAATCGTTCAGTTTCTGGATTTCCTCCTTCCGTGCGATGTGTGGGAGCACTACGCCACGGCTGTTTGCTGCTGCGAAGACTCCGAGGAGTGTGGTGCCGGATATGCGCAGAGGGATTGGATCTACCTTCAGCACGTCTGCTATCGTTTCCGTGGTTTGCTTGTCCAGATCGTCCGGCACCAGTACAAACTTGTCCGTTGCAACCATGAATAGGCCTATGTGTGCGTTTCTTTCAATATCTAGTTTTATTGTACTCATTGCTCCTCACTTTTGCTCTCTGCGGGCTTTTCCTTCGTCTCCGTTTTCTTCACAGCTCTTTTTGTCTCCTTCCTTTCTTCCTCTGCCTTTTTCTTTGCCGTGCTTTTGCTTGTCTTTTTCTTTTCACCCTCTTTTGCGGGCTTTGTCTCATTCTTTGCCGTTGCTGCCTTGCTCGTGGCTTTCTTCTTCGTGGTGCGTTTCTTCTTTGCAGCTGCTTTCACCATCTTTGCGCGTTCCTCGGGGGTGAATACCCACACGGTCTCGCCGTCCTTGACCGCGACCACCTTTATCTTTCGTGGCGGCTTCTGAATACCCCTCTGCCAGACGATGTGGTTCACGGATATGTGGATTTTCACATTCTCCTCATCCGTTTTCATGTGGCGGGCAATGAACTCGCGAATGTGCTTCATTGCCCTCTTTGCCCTGACTGCCCTCTTCGCGCGGTTGTATACCGGACGAAGCGGTATTGTGTATGCCCTTTCCTCCATGAGTATCACCTATTATTTCATAATCCCAAGTTTTCTGCGCACCACGTGGCCAAGGTGCGTCCTACGCCAGTGTACTGTGGCTATCCTCGAGTACAGGCGCTTTCCAGACTTTGCAAAGGCCCATATTGGTGCCCTGCTGCGCCTCTTTCGCTCCGCGTGGAGCATCACCTTAAATGTCTTGGTTTTTCCCCTTGCCAACACAATCACCCCTTATCGAGAATGCGAATTTTTGTTTCCCTCTTTGGGCCGGAGAGTCTTGCCAGAAATGCCTTCAGCGTGGCGTCATCCAGCTTCTTCATCAATCGTCCTGCCTGGTAGAGTGCGATAAGCTGTTGGACTGCGGCAGCATATAGCTCCGGCTTCACCATTTTCACGCGCTCTATGCGCTCAAAGGCGTCTGGTTCCAGAATACGTCTAAGAATTGCGCGGATTTGGAGCTCCGCCTGTAATCTCTGCTGCTGAAGTGCTTGCTCCTCCTGCATGCGTTTCTGGTATTCAAGCATCTTCCTTCGGCGGATCTCCTCCAGTTCATCCATCTTATGCACCCTTTGCGATCTCGCTCGCGATCTTGTCCAGGAACGATTGACCCTTCTTCGTGATCTTTCGGCCATTCTGGCCGTCTTTCTCCACAAAACCGGCCTTCTCCAGCTGCTGCAGGATCGTGCGAATAATCTTACCGCCCGCATCCATGTGGTGCTCAGGCTTAACGCCGCGGTTCTTACGACCGCCATAGTATGTTCTGAGCCGCGCAACGCCAACAGGTCCGTCGACGTATATCCTCCTTAGGATGCTGGCAGCTCGAATATACCACCAGTTCTCCTGCGCTGGCGGGTGCTCCTTGTGCGCCCCCGTCTTTACGAACTTAGCCCATTCGGGCACTTCCACAACCTTTTCCTCTTCCAGCTTCTTCGCTGCCCTTTCTATGAGCACGTCTGCGGGAACGTCGTAAACTGTTGCCATTGTCTTCACCTCAAAACCCGATACGAAAGTATATGGCGAAGGAATGCATTTAAATCTACTTAATCTCCCTTTCTCGCGGGTGGTTCCATGAGCGACGTAAATGCGTATACCTCGCGTCAGGCATCTTCCATGCCCTTGATCGTGCTGCTAGTCTTTGCGATCATTACGTTCGCATCTATTTTCGTTTCTACAGCGCTGTTTTGGGTATTGTTTACTCTGTTCCTAATCTACCTCGCCCTTGCCGTTAAAATCCTTCCAGAGTATCGTCGTGGCGTCTTGTTCACGCTGGGGAGGTACGACGGAGTTGTCGGCCCTGGTTTGATCGTGATTATACCCCTTGTTCAGAGCATGCGTATCGTGGATCTTCGCGTGCACACATTGGACATCCCTCCCCAGGAGGTAATTACCAAGGACAACGTCTCCGTTCGTGTTAACGGTGTGGTTTTCTACCGCGTTTTGGATCCCGCAAAAGCAGTCATCAACGTGAATGATTATGCATACGCCACATCCGCCATCGCCCAGACTACTCTCCGTGATGTCGTGGGAGGCGTTGAGCTGGATCAGCTTCTGGAGAACAGGGATTCCATCGCTCAGGAAATCCGTAAGATCGTGGACGAGAAGACTGACCAGTGGGGCATCGATATTACTGAGATCCGCCTGCAGGACATAACGCTGCCTGATGATCTTAAGCGTGCCATTGCCATACAGGCAGAGGCAGAGCGTGAGAAGCGGGCAGTAATTATCAAGGCTGAGGGTGATCTGGCTGCAGCCCAGAACTATGCGAAGGCAGCGGAGATCCTCGCCAAAACTCCGGGAGCCCTTACGCTACGAACCTTGCAGACGCTCAGTGATCTATCGAAGGACCCCAGCCAGAAGTTCTACTTCGTGGTTCCTTTGGAGATTCTCGAGTCGTGGATTGATGCGAGGAAGCAGGCGAAGAAGTGACCGCCCCTTTCATATTTCTTTTCGTTACATATTTTTGTGTATGGACACGAGTGAAGCAATTTTGATCGTGGTTCTTGCGATTCTGTTTCGTCCCTTCATAAAGCCGTTTATCTACATGATCGCCAAGCTGACGAAGTCTGAGTTGGATGATAAAATAATTGAGGCGTCTGCGAACCCCCTCTGGTTTATTGTACTCCTCTATGCAAGCGATTACCTCATTCGGGAGTACTGGGTGTGGGCATATTCGAACGTGGTTCATACGGCCATACTCTCAGTCATTGCAGTTCTCTTCGCAGTTCTCGCCGCCCGCATCATTCGGATTATAATATTCGATGTGTTCGCAAAGAGCAAGGTGCAGGGTATTGACGAGAAGAACAAGGTTACTGCTCTGATCGTTCTTTACAACATCGGCATCGTTGTTGTTGCTACCATTGCCCTATTCTACATCCTTACGATTTGGGGGGTAGATATTGGGCCTCTCTTGGCGTCCGCAGGGATTGTGGGCCTTGCTATAGGTCTGGCGTTGAAGGATCCGCTCGAAAACATGTTCTACGGCATAGTCCTTGCCCTCGATAAGAACTTCCGCGTTGGCGATGCGGTCCAAATCGGAGATATTTCCGGCGTTGTGGAGGAAATAGGCCTGCGCAACACTAAGATCCGCACATGGGATGGAAACCTGGTTCTCATGCCCAACGCGCAGGTGGCCAACTCCAAGATTACCAACTACGAGTTTCCGGACGAAAGGGTGCGCACATCTATCGTTATCGGCGTTTCTTACGATTCGGATCCGAACGTGGTTAAACAAACGCTATTGGATGTTGCAAAGGCCAACGACAAGGTTCTTGATGATCCTGCGCCTGTCGTCCTGTTCACGGAGTTCGGCGATTCCGCATTGATGTTCAAGTTGCTCTACTGGACGAAGAGAGCGGACAAGTGGACTACACTGGACGAGATGAACACGGCGATCCTAAGGGCGTTCAGCGAGAAGGGAATCGATATCCCGTATCCGATCACGACCGTTTATCTGCATAGGGAGAGCGGCAATTAGCTGCTGCAATTCCTTTTCCATTTTCTCTAGATCTCCATGAGCCGTTTCTTCTCATCATGTATGCGTTTCCATCTCCGGAGGAGTGCTTCTGCAGCATCTTTGTTTATTTCGGCCACAAGATACGTCCTTTTTCTTCCAGCACCCTTTGCGTGGATGTATGCGATGCCCAAGTTGTTTATTGCATTGATGGATATTGGCTCTTTTGGAAGTGCATCCCATTTCTTCGCCCTTTCTTTTATTTGGCCATATTGGATTTCTTTTTTTCCATCTAGTGCCAACTCGAGGAGTGCTGCTGTGTGCCTTTTTGGGTACATTATTTCTGCACGGAATGCTTGTATAGCCAATTGGATTCTACGACGAAAGAGCTCTTCGGGTACTTTCTCGATCATGCGGGCTTTCTGCACTTCGGGATGTTTGAGAAGCGTGTCCGCCGTTTTTGCAGGATATAGCTTGTTTAGGACGTCCATCACACGCTCTACCTGCTCCGCGGTTTCTACTCTCTGGATGCCAGCTCTTTCCAGCACGTGCGCTGCAATGGCTTTGTGAATATGCTCTGCGATCTTCTTTTCGGGAATTCGTTGCACGCTATTCAGAGCATTTTTCCATTTTTATGCGTTGCTCAAACAGATCCATGAATGGACATGTTTTGCATCCTATCCTGTAAAACCCTCGCGCATACAGCGGGTTGTTCGGGATCCCTCGAAGCTCGAGGTAAATCTGCTCGTCCAGGTTCGACCAGTACTTGATGGGCGAAAACACTCGGAACTCGTCCTTGTACACGTCGGGGCGGAAGGATCTTGCCTTGCTTTCGGTAATTCTATCTCCGTTGACAAGTATCGGATCCCTGAAGTTTTTACGGACGTAGTCGTAGAGGGTTCCGATCTTGTCCTGCGTGCATTCCCTCCGCTTCAGATATTCCCCGCCGAGCTTCTCAAACTTCTCCCCCACGGGGGCCTTGACCACTTCTAAACTTAATTTCAGTTTTTTCGCGAGCATTTCGACGTAGTCCTCCGTTTCTGGGAACTCCAGGCCAGTATCCACATGCACTGCGGTGAAATCAATCCCTGCCTCGCGTAGTAGCGCCAAGACAACCGTGGAATCTTTTCCTCCGCTCCAGGGAACGACAATTTCAGTTTCATTTTCCAGAATGGAGCGGATTTTGTTCAGAGTTGCCTCTACCTTCTCCTCCAGCTGATTTGAACTTAGCTTCACTGTTTTTTCCCAGCTTACACTTTCCTCCGGCTCTTCCCAGTCCTCCCATCTGTTGTTTTCTCTCCTCAGCTTTCCGATCGCTCTTTTTCCGACGTAAAACACGTCGTGAGCTCTCTTGTGGTGCACGAGCGCTTCAGGAATCTTGTGGCCCGCTATTTTTGCCACATTTTCTAGGAATTCGGGATCTTTTGCGAAGAGGATGTCGTCCCCTGGCTCTACTTCGTCGCCCAGGAAGCTCCTGCCCCCGATAACGTAACCACCGTCTTCGTAGTCCACGTCACCGATGAACCGCGTCTTGCAGTTCTCCAGAAAATTGACGATCTGATGCTTTCGCCCATTCCGTATCTTCGCCTTGTCAAAGAAGCAGACCTTTCTCCACGCGTTGCTCAGATCGTTTTTCACCCATTTTCTGTCTTCACGTCCGAGGAGCACCAACGCTAGGTCGTCCTTTGGAAGTTCTTCAATCGCCTGCTCCAGTTCGTTCCTCACTCCACCGAGCGTTCTGATCTCTGGAACATGTCCGTATTCCGTCCTGAATACGTGCTCAAGGGCGTCTTTATCCTTCTTTGCGCGAACGTATAACACGTTTTTTCACCTGTTTGGCGCGTGCAAGAACTCTTCTGTGTTTGTGATACCCACTGCTGTAGTAGTGCTCCAGCAGTTCCCTATAACTAAATTTTTGCTTTTCTGCAGCCAGTTCCAGAAATGCTACTAGCGAATGGTCAAGGTTGTTCATTTTGTTGTATCCCCTCCAGTGCCCGCCTAATTTTCTTATTGGTTCTTGCCATGTGCTCAAGAAGAGCGTCCACAGCGTCGGATCGCACGCCATGGAATATAATTCTGCCGTCTTGTCTTTTTGCAGCCTTTGCCACCACGCGCATGTGCTTGGTGACGAATGGTTTTGCAGTGCCGCCCCCTACGAATCCATGTCGCCGCACCTCTGCCGCAAGGTTGTCAATCGTCTTTTCGTCAAGCACTATGTCGCTCTCCCGTCCATACTTGTTTGCCTCCCTTTTGAGTTGAATGAAGGTTGCGATGTGCTTTGGCAGGATGTACCTTGGGTCTATTATGTACGTAAACATCTTGACAGTGGACTTCCCGAATGCTCTCTTTAGTTTTTCGTACCCACTGGGGTTCTGCATCACATCCATGAGTGCCTCGAGATCTTTAGGGGTAATCTCCTCGTCTGGGTTTCTAATTCCAAGAGTGTGAAGGGCGTCTACTAGGAGCGGCTGGACCCTTCCATCATCCCCTTTTCTTAGCTCAGTATACGCACGTATAAGCTCGCCTATGCGTTTCAGTACCTCTTCGCTTCCGTTTGCAGGCACTCTTATAATATAATGGTCCTTTTCATTGCTGATCGTGGCTCCTGTGAGTTCGCTGAGTATGCGAGCAGTTTTTTCGGGCCCCCTAGAAACTGCTCGGCGTATCTTGAGTTTGTCCTCCTCCAGAAGAAGCTCATTAAGAGGTACGCGTATAGTATACTCCTCTCCTTCTCTTTGCCTTGTTTCCCATTTTTCCAGCGCCTTTTCTATGGCCAGATATTGGAGGGGATGGATTCTTTCAAGGATGTTCCGCCGCGCAACAGATGCGTGTGCACTCCAAAAGCGCGTGTCCAACGCCCTGGCGCACTTAATAATGTTTTTCTGTGTTTCATCGTCCCACTTCCGCAGCGCATCCAGTATCTCCCCTGTGCTCGGCTCCCTATCTAGTTTTGTGCGAAGATGGGCCCGTGTTGCACGGATGAGCGTCTCTTCGAGGAGCGTCATGCCATTATCTGGACTCCTCGCTTTTTATCTCTTCCCC
>JAADDH010000056.1 GCA_013154035.1 Candidatus Iainarchaeum sp.
CGGCCGCATCAGCCATGGCCGCAACCTGCGGCGCCAGGGGCTTTTGCGTGTCGATTTGGCTGTTGACTACGATGACCCGCTCGACCTTTTGGCCGGTCAGGCGCTCAATTTGCGCCAGATGCTCTTCGGTGAGGGGATGGGTGAGGTTGAGGATGAGCATGGAGATACCTCGCTCTTTATATCAAAGGATAGGTTGGATTTTTAATCTCCTGGCGTAAAATTGCTTTCCAGCGTGGTAATTCTTCGCCAGTTACTACCCGGATACGCAAACGTTGGGCATGCGCCACAAACTCCTGAAAACCGCGGAGAGCGTTTTTGTTATCTCTCCTGGGAGGAGATTGATCTGTCAGGAAAAAGCGATAAGTATAACGTCCCCCTAATAAATCAGCCACTGCGCTAAGTTCGTTTAGATAGTCTTTTTTCCAAGGCTTTCGACGGGCTTTACAACTTCCAAGCAGAGCCATTCCTTTGTAAAGGGCAAAGAAGTCGAGTTCCCGTTTCCCTTCCTGAACGCGAAAGCGAAGGCCTTGACGGACATCGTCTAACAAACCCTCTTGTGTCAATTTCTCTGCGATCAATCGCGTGTACACTTCTAACCATTTCCCAAACAGGAATCCTCGCTCACCCTCTAGCGGGAAAGTGATCTCTATCCGCGAATGAGGTACAGGAGTTTTCCTTTTCCTAAACAACCTCACTTTCAAAAGTCCCCATTTTTGCAGTTGCTGGAGAAGTATCCAATGTTGTTCTTTAAATGAGCTCGTCCATTGTTTTTGAAAGCGAAGGCTGCTTTGATGAGTGGCACGTAACCACCCCAACACCTCACCCGAGATTTGTCCATGTTGGCCTAAAAGGCGAGCGGCTTGCTCTCGCTGTTGAAGTGACGTCGAGTAAGGTGGGTCGGGTTCGGGAGGCTCGATCTCTAAACGGTAGACACCTAAATAGGTCGAAGTATCAATTTTGAGTGTGAGAGGGTAGCGATACTCGGTTCCCCTCAAGTTTAGGATTTCACCTCTCTGCGTGTTGACGTAATAAACAGGAATCTTGTCGTCGCGCCCAAACTCGTACGCTGTAACCACCATAGGAACAGGGGCACCGGTTGCCCCCACTGCATCAAAGGAGACTCGTGATAGCACTTCCTGAATCTGTCTCGTGTCGTATGGATCAACGCGTTCTTCTTGGATATTTGT
Source organism: Candidatus Iainarchaeum sp. (assembly GCA_013154035.1). Classification (GTDB taxonomy): domain Archaea; phylum Iainarchaeota; class Iainarchaeia; order JAADDC01; family JAADDC01; genus SZUA-1452. The sequence goes on from JAADDH010000056.1 coordinate 1,188, forward strand.
CTGCATATCTAAGTTGAGAAAAGAGGCGATCCCTTCAAGTACCTCACCTACAGTGTAAGGTGAATCTTTGGAGACCAATCCAATGATTCGCTGGGGCTGAAGAACAGCCGCCAACATCGCATTTGGTTGAGGACGGCCACCAAAAAGCAAAAGTAGGGTTTTTATGGAAGGGATATTCATAATTTACTCCTTCAACATGTGGTACTTTTTCTTCACCCACACCACAACATGGCCCTCTGAATCTTCCTGCACAGCATACTCCACCTCTTGTTTTCTCCCAGGAGTATAGCTTTTAGGCAAAACATGTCTTTGGTGAAACCGGTACTTCTTACTACGGTCTTCACGATCAATAACGTATTTGCCATCAGAGCTGATTGTTCCTTTGCGCCATATCCATTGGCGGGAAGGTTTCTTCTCCGTAGGTATGTGAGCCACGGTGGGGGAGAGTGTTTGAGGCGAGCTGTCACGAGAAAAATCTGCTATCCTCATCCGTCCATAGCCGCTGTTCGTTTTAGCTCCAATGCCTTCTTCCCGTAGTGCCAGAGCCAGGATCTGGAAGGCTGCATTGACCCATTCATCGGGGCCGTAAAGTGCAACGAGAAAACTGCCGGTGACACTGAGAAAAGGGACGGGCGTTGGGCTATCCCAGTCAGCGGGCGGAGAACCAGCACCCTGATAATAGGCAGGATGATGAACTGTGATGACATCTATGAGAAGAGGCTTATTGTTTTTTGCGCTGCCTGGCACATAGAGAGCGTCGAAGAAAATTACGCTGCCTCCTGTGCTTGTGTCGCCAAAAAGGGTCTGGTAGGCTTCTCCATCCACTTTCCATTCATCGCCTAAGCGCAACCTGGCATAGCGCGCTGCTAAGCCTTTGAGAGCGCTTCCGGGGATGTATGGAACGCCATAGGTGCGGTGGATGGTGATGTTGGTTTCCAGAACGCTCTCAGCTCCCAGGCCAATAGCCAAACGCCCAAGAGCCTTAGCCTCTTTGGTAATGACCCCATCTTTTTCTAACGCTTGCTTCCAGGCGTTGAAAAAGGATCTGTAATCCGAGCTTATTGCAATGTTGGCTGCTTCTCCGAAGAACTCTCCGTAAGCGCCTTCTCCACCCTGGCTCTCCTGTTTCGGCAGGAATTTATCCAACCAGAGGCCAACGTGAGGGTGAGTTTCTGGGTTGAGCATCAAATCCGATAGGTTCTTGCGGCGACTATGCGTAGTTGCCATCATGCACCTCCATCATTGCCCGGCTCCACGCCTAGGATGGACTGGGCGAAGCGTTTGTACCACTCCAAAGCCCACAAGGCTTGTCGTGTGAGCAGCATATACCGAGAAAGTGGTGCGTTACGGGCTTCTTGGAGGAAATTATCGCGTGTGAAACCCAAAGTTTGCGCTAAGTGGTCCAGCAGTATTCTATGGGGGTCTTTGCCGCGCGTTTCTACATAGGCCAAAGCCTGGATCAGCCCAGCCTGACGCACCAGCACGGGGAGCTTGTGGGCCATAGCGCCGTATTCTTTGCGCGCGGGGTTGTCTTTGCCCGGATTTGCGTTGGCAAAAGCGTTTACTTGTTCGTAGATTTGCCGAGCAAATGTTTGTTGAATGGTTTGCATCGCGCACCTCCTCACGCCAACCGAATACGACAAAGGCCGCGGCCGACGGTAGCGCTTCCGCCAACTTGTAGCAGTTGGTCCTCCAGGGTATTTACTGCATTAATCGCCTGTTGAGCATCAATGCCGGCTTTGGCTGGAGGCTGCGCTACCACGATCCCTTCCAGAATACTCTCAGCAGGCAAGGCTTCCTCATACCAGAGGGCACCGGTTTTTACTGTTTTCTTTTCCGGTTCTAGTTGGATGCGTGCGACCACTTCTGTAGCTGTTTCCAAGAAGTAAGACAGCACATTGTCGTGGACGATACACACGCGCTGTTGGAACAGGGTAGCCCACTGAGCATCACCGCCGAAAATCTGAGGTGCGAGAACTTGCGCCCAGGAAGTGAGATGAGTAGAGGGCTGTGGCGAGAAGTCTAAATCTTCCAACACTACCCTTTGGCCGTTGTCAAACACAAGGGCTGAGTCGTGTTCAGCGACAAAGCAAGTCTCTTCTGTGTCGGGAGTAGGGATTTCTTTCAGCGTTAACCCCGACTGTGCCATACGCGCATCGCGCTGAAAGCGCCGTAGCAAAAACGGGGAAGTGACCCATGCAAAAGTGCCTGAGAGGCTACGTACGGGCAGGAACAGTAACCGTAAGTCCGAAATTTGAACCGACCCTGCATGTTCGCTCGCGTTCGCGGTCTCTGGGCCAAAAACAGCCGTTTTGTTACCATCATCGTAGTTGGCACGAAGTACGCCTTTGATGCTGGATCCCGGCACAATGGGGATACCGGTAGCTTTTTCGCGGGCAATTGGTAGATCGATGACGCCTACACCCTGGCCGGTACCGGCGTGAAGCGGGGATAGCGCATGCAAAAAGAGAAGTTTGGTTTTCATGGTTTTACTACTCCTTCCATCCAAGGGTTTTTAGAAAGGCTTTGAGTACATCAGGTTCACCATGAAGAGGTGGAATTTGCTTGGCGTCTTGGAGCGATAATGTCACTGAAGGGTGTTCTAAGACGGCGCCGCTGGTTTGCTCTTTGAGCACGTAGCCGTCAGGTGGATTTGCAGGCCCACCCAGGATGCACGCTAATCCTACAGCACCGCCTTGACAGGCGAGAGGGCGGAAAATTAACCTGCTTGCGAAGCGATCTTGCTCCCTTCCTTCTAATGTGGTCTTAGGCGGGTCTCCATTTGCTTCGTCTTTCTCTTTAAATTGAAAGATAATGGGAAGACCAAATTGGCCCCGTGGGAACTTATTTTGGACTGGATGTATCGGCTCATGGCCGGGGGATGCCCGCCCCGTGATGCGCCGGATGGCATCTGGCTCTGGCCATTGGCTGCGGCCGAAAGGACGGCCTTTGGCATCGGGGTACCGGGCCTGACGGAATCTTTTGTATCTGTCAAAAAGAGCGCGCCATGCATCTATAGCGTCTTTAGAAGGTTTTGTAATGACGAGTGGGCAGTTGGAGTATAGTCGAGGGAAGCCTGTTTGACGTTGATCTGTGGAAGTGAGCTGTTCGAGCCGTTGCTTAATCAGCGCGCGAATTTCATGCGGAGAAGCCAAAGGCACGGTTTTCCCATTGATTGTTACCAGTTGTAGCGCTCCAAAGCCACGGCGAGTGCGGGCTCCTATGCCGCCAAACGTTTCCCAGGCCCATAGAGCGGCTTCTATGTCCTCTGCAAAACTCTTGGGGAAGCAAATCTCTAAGTCGAACTCTATCCCATCCCAAACCTTTGCATTAGGCACATCTCGTAGCGGAAAAGCCACGTAACTGTAGATGGACTTTACGTTTCCAATATTGTTAACCGGATGTCCTTTTCTATCAGTGGCCTGGAAGGGTTTGCCGCCATGAGTGAGAGTGACGTGGAGCTTTACTTGTGAGTAGCCAGCTCCTATCCCCGCGGCTGTTCCCCAAATTTTTCCCTCGATTTCTCGCATTACGTTGAGATTAGAGAACCTTCCTCCCGCTGTAGCCCGCCACCAGAAGCGCAGCAGCCCACGGATTTCGCTCCCGCGCACCACCGTCACTGCATCCGGTTTATGCGGCTCTGCACCGCCGCCAAACAGAGGAGTAATTAGTTTGTAGTGACGTACTTGGCAAATGGTGTCTTTGCTCTGCTGCTTCATGACAGCAGGCGGAGACTGTTTGGGTGTGCGTTTACGCATGATCTTTCACCTCCAATTCATCCACAAGGCCATCCCACGCTCCCACCAGCGCCAGGCCAAAGCCGTCAAGGCGGTCTTGTTCTGCATCAGAGATAGGCGCGAGCCAGAGACGTTCCACAAAGTCTTTGCGAGCGCTTTCGTTCCCTTCAAGTTTCAGGAAATACACGCTGCCTGCCGGTACCAAGCGCCGGCTTGGCTTGGGGTGGCTTTTCTCGAAATCCCACCCCGACACCACCTGAGGACGTTGGGGGAGGGCGGCAGCTATAACGGTGATGTTCAACCCCGGAACAGCGTCTTTCAGCCAGGAAGGCAAATAGCCCTTCTGAAAATGGCCCGGTGTGACCAGCATGAGGCGAGCGTAGCCTGTTTTTACAATCGTTTCTTTCAATTTCGCTGGTGGATGGGGAAGCTCGCCGTTGGCTGGGCGCCACTCAGCGATGCGTCGCTCACCTCCCACGAAACCGACCCCTGCCTGGAAGTCTGCCTCAGTGGTTATAGCCAAAGCGAAGAAACGAGCGTTTCTAAAGGCGGGTTGCCCATTCTCTACCGCCTGCACAAAACTTAGCCCTACGGTCTGGAAGAGGTGCTTTTCCAAAGCCGTGCCTGTTTTGGTGTTGATGTGAACATGAATTCGTTCTTCACGAGGAAGCTCCTTCAACCCCAAGGCCCCTGGGGAAACCTCACTTTCCTTGGGATGGGGTGATGTCAGCCACTCTTGCAAATACTCCCACTCCCAGAATCGTGGGGCAGGGACATAGGGTTTTTCTGTTACGGCAGGGTTGGCGCTGACAGGCAGCAAGTCTTCCTCCAGCGCCTTTGTTTGTACACCTGCTGGCAAGCGTACAGGACGCAGCCAGACACGCCGAGCAAGCGATTTGCTTTTGCTTTTCAGTAGTAATGCATCGGCCGGTGCAGGGAATAGCCACTTACCGAGATTGCCTTCCTGAGTCAATTCCACCAGAAAAGGCCCTCGTACCGCGAGGCGCTTGAGCTCTTCGACGCGAGAGACTGCAAATCCCTTGGTGGTCCATCCTGCACGAGTCCGTATCACCCCTGCAAGCGTTGAGGGATAGGGGAAAGGCAGCGTTACAGCCCGAGCACCAGGGGTAGCATTAAAAGGCCTGCCGTCTCGGAAGATCAACGGATCGCGCGGTTCTATAAGCCACAATTTCATCCTGTTGCCTCCTTGAGTACCGTGGGGTGGGCCAGGTTCCATGCCCTCGCGAATTCTGCCCCTATGATCATCTCGGTAGCGAGCTCGGCGAGGTCGATTTGTTCCAACCATCCTTCAAAGAGTTGAATGATTTCCTCCTTGGCTTTTTCAGTGCCGCCCGCTTCTTTCTTCCGTCTAAGAATCCGGGTAGCTTCTTTGGCGAAGACTTCCTTTTTTTCTAAACTCGCCTTCTGGAGAAAGTCTGCCAGCTCTCGTAGTTCGTAGGCTGCCCCGTGGCTCAGCGTTCCATTTGCTCTGAGTTCGGTCATCTTCCTCATACGTTCAAGTAACTCGCTCATTGGGCCCACCGCCAGGGATTCGCCGCTACCGCGTTTCAGTACTAAGATAGCCAGTCCGTGTTTTTCAGGGGTGTGGTCTTTGGCTTTATGCTCAGCCCGCCGAGCAGCGTCCAGTACATCGCTTAGCGGGGTGAGATGATGGGCTACCACCAAGCCCGCAGAGAGGGTGGGGTGGTGTCGTTCACCTGCGTCGTCCTCATACGCAAAAAACTGCATTTCATGGGAAAAGGCTTTATCAAGTTCGGCTACACAGGCAAGCGCCGTATGCAATGGGAGGTAGGCTAAAATGTCGTCTCCGCCTATGTAGACGGCTTGTCCCTGATGCTCACGCTCGATAATGTCACGAGCTTTTTGGGCGAAATTGCTTAAGGTCCGGGAAAGTTTTTGATGGTCTTCCTTCGTTTTCTGAGTATCAATGGTGCGCCCCATGAAGTCTCCATCAGCCCGAAGCAAGGTATAGTAAGGGCTGGGGGATTCCTTGACGCCATGTTTCTTGAAAACCTCTTGGTAGGCCTTTCGGAAGGTGTCTTTATTGCTTTCTGGCAAGAAACGGGTTAGCCGCTCGACGAAGTAATAAGCCCCGTCAGTTTCCGTTTCATCGGTATATTGCTTCAGTAACGTTTTGATTTCCGCGAGAACGACTGCGTCAAGATTGCCTAACCCTTGACGAAAGGGCGCTGCGGCAAAATCCGAGGTGCTTCGGAATTTGGCACCTTTTCTTGTGCCAAAACGCTTGATGGCGTCCACACCCGAAAGCACTTCACCTTGGGAAAGCAGAGCTGTGTCTTCGTTTTTGGGGCCCTTTAACACTTTCTCTCTGAAACCATCCAGAGAGGACTTTTCTTCTTCTGCGCCAATGCTCCAGGGTTTGAACTCCCGAGTATTTTTACGAGCGGCCAAGGCAGCCTCTGCTCGCTTTCGTGCAGTGGCGTAGTTGTTTTGCTCGATTCTGGCGCTGGCCCAGTAAAATTCCAAGAGATCATCTACTTGTTGGTAAGCGCGTTGTTGGTACTTCTCAGGGACGCGTCTTAACCCAGGCGCGGCCAACTCACTGAGCCTTTTTCTAATCCTTGATTCCACCGTCTTGGCTAATTCGGTTGAATTGCCTGATACCATAGCCACGATCTTGTTCGAAGCGTTGAATCCAGGTTTTTTCAACTCATCCAGTGTGCTTGGGTTTGGAAAAACGAGCTCTGCGCCATTTTCTGCCAATACCAACGCTGCGGCTTTCGCAAGTTCGCTAAGCATCCAGGAACCAAACCATAGATCCTGGCTTGTTCTCGCCGTAGCGATGAAATCCTGCACTTGGCCTAGTGTAATTAAAAATAATATTTGTTGGGATTGTGTCATCATCTGACCTCCAAAGGTGTTGGTAGGTGTGTGAATTATGCCTTGAAATAGCGATGTTCCTTTCCCCACCACCTCCTGATTTCCTCCCCATTTGGTAGGGAGGC
>JAADDH010000044.1 GCA_013154035.1 Candidatus Iainarchaeum sp.
CTCCCTCGCGGTCCGGGTCTGTGCCTATGATTGCGTAGTCGCTCTCCAGGGCGAACACGCGTAGTGCGTTCACCCGCCACTGAGCATCTTCCAAGTACTCGCTGGATCCACAGACGGGGCAGACGTTCTCTACCGTCTGAACGCCGCAGCGCCTGCACAGCTTGATCGTAGTATATACCGGGATGAAGCGTTCGTTCTCCAGTTCCACGCCGTGTATGCCTCTATCTGTCACGAGGTCAAACATATGTCCCCTTGTGGCCACAATGTTCAGAATGTACTTCCCCGTTGTTACCTCGTAGCCCTGTATGCTCCCGATGCGGTAAACGGACGGTTTCCCAAAGAAATTTGCAATCGTTCTCGCCTTATTCGGCGATTCTACAACGAATAGCACAGTCTTCACGGGGTCATAGTCCTTCTTCTTGCCAATCTCCGCCCTGCTCTTGTCCAGGCGCTCCTTCAGTTCGTTCAAGTCTATTTCATCCATGCTGACGAAATCTTCGTCCAGGACGTAGCGCAGATATCTCGCTAACTGCCTGAACACGCGGTGATCGTCAACGAGGACAAAGGACGCCCCTTCTGTAACGCCACCCGCAAACATGCGGGATGTCCTGCCCGAAGCCTGTATGTATGTCTTTGCGTCTGCTATGAGGATCTTGATCTCTCCATCTTCTTCCACAATCGCTACTTCCGTGCTTTCTTTGATCTTCTCTAGGAATTCACGGTTTGAGAAGTATTCCTGTAGTATTATCCTTGCCTTTTCCACGTCTTCCTCTTTCCTCATGCGCCTGATGCGATTGGCCAGCCGCCTGAGCTCCGATGCTTCTTTCTCGTCATCTATATGGTCTGCCACAACGTCTAGAAGGTATGCTATCCGACCTTCGGGTGCATTCTCAAACCTCAGACTGAACTTGAACTTCGGGACGCCGGTGAATACTGCGTAGCGCACGCGTTCGGGGAGATCTATTCCGCGGACAATTGCCCCATAGTACGCAGCCATTCCCACGAGCACGTCGAGATCTCCTCTCTGGAATGCGGGGAGGAGCCTGTTCACATTGTCTCCTGTTGCTAATTCCGCCCGTATGCCCGCACCCTTGAGTGCTTCGGTTATTTGCTGTGCGAACTCTCTCCCCATGTCCGTGGGCACAAAGATAAGCCCGCCACTACCCATTGTTTTGACAAGGTCGATTGTCTGTACGAGTGGGTCTTTCATGTCTGCGTATATGTTTGTGATTCGCCTCAGGTTCGCCCTTGTGCTCCCAATGTCAAAGCCCATGAGCTCACGGAAGAGTTTCACGCGGATGCCGTATGCTCTTCCCGTTGCAGTGGAGACGATGATCTGCCCGGTCTTGTGGGTTTGCTTGTATTTCTGCACCTGTTCTTCCAGTTGCTCTATTTTTTCCCGCAGCTCCTTGTCGTTCTTGCGGAAGGCAATGGTAAACTTTGCCTTTATGAGTTCATACGTGATGGAGAGGATCTCCTCATTGTATCCGAGGAGCTGTAGTATGCGGTCTATGTTCTTGGATGCGCGGAGGATCGCGTCCACGTCGTCCACGAAGACGAAGTCAAACTTTATTTCCTTCACAAGGTCAAAGTTACGGGTGAGGTATTGGGTCGTGGTTATGAGGATGTCGAACTCTCCTTTCTTCACGCGCTCTGTGCTTTCCTCCTTCTCCTTCTTGCGCATCTTTCCGTGTATGGCAATGACCCTTACCCCCAGCCCTGCCCTTTCGGAGAACTCTTCCAGTCGTTCCTTTATTTGCAGTAGGAGTGCGGTTGTGGGGACGAGAATATACGTTTTTTCCCCCTCTTTTGCCAGGTAAAGCGACAGAACCATTCCAAAGGACGTTTTCCCTATGCCTGTCGGCGCGACGATGGAGAATGATTTGCCCAGGAAGAAGCGCTTTGCCCACGTTCTCTGCGCGCTCCATATGTCCAGTCCAGCGGTTTTCCTGAAGAACGCGCGGAAGTCTTGGGTCCTGCTAATCACATCGTGAATGGTGCGGTATTTTTCCACCCTGCCGTGTGTGTCCAGGACAGAGAATATGCGTTCCACAAGTTTTTCGTACTCGTCCTCCCTGATCTCATTGGGCATGCAGATTTTGCACGGGTTCTTGATCCTCAGGCGAGTATCAGTTATCTCCTCCTCGCAGTTGGGACAGAGCGTTGTGAAACGGGCTTTTGCAACCTCAGTCATGGTAGGCCCTCCGTATGTATTCGCTCCCCACTTCTTTTACACCCTTTGCAATGTCCCTCCGCCAGGCTTCCAGAAATAGTGGGTTGTGCCCGGAGAACTCCGCTCCCGTGGTTGCACGCACGCCTAGCTCTTCTGCTCGCTCGTATATTGGAAATCTCTCCATGTATTTCAGGTCCCTGGTCAGGTGGTGATCAAGAACAATCGTTTTCACGTCTGTCTTTTCCATGATCTCTTGAATGTTCTTGACGGCGGCGTCCCTATTCTCTACGGACAGTTTATAGCCGAGGAAGTATGTGGGCGGCCCATCCATGATCAGGATCCTTGGGTTCTGCTCGATGATCCACTCCTTCGCCCTCTCGCTTATTGGCCCCTGTATGTCGGAGGAGAAGACGAGATCGCCTATGCGCACAGCCACCACGTAGCCCAGTCTTGTCCCCTCTGGCCCGTGGGGCAGTGGTGGGGAGAACACCAGGTCTCCATATTCCCGTCCGTCCGCCACGAGGTATTTGTATTTGAGCAGCGCTGCTCTTCTCCGTTGGGACTGATTTATGTTGTTCTTTGGATCCTTGGTTATGATCCGCTTGTCCGCGAGGGGGAGGTCCGGGTCGTAGTGGTCCCAGTGGTAGTGTGTGAATACGACGGTGTCGCTCCGCTCAACGTACCTCGCTATCCGCTCCTTTGCCAGCATCAGCGCTTCCTCTTCCACGCTCGTGGGATGGAGGCCATACCTCCACGGCCCCAGTGCAGCGCTGGGATCAATGATTATTCGCTCCCCATTGTACTCCACGTATGTGGCCATGGATCTGACGCCGAGGGAGTCCGCGGCGAGAATTACGATCTTCACAGGAAAATACCTCCTTCTCACCATTTTATAAATCCTCACATACCAATCCTTGGGACGTACCGAGGTGTACAAAATGAATGTAGCAGATCTCCGTCCGTCCATGCGCAATGTGGATGTGACGGTTAAGGTAGAAGAAGTTGTGGAGGATAAGGAGATTACCTCCAAGAAGGATGGTTCCCAGCACCACTTGAAGGAGTACCTCGTCGGCGACGAGAGCGGTTCCGTTGTCATGTCCCTGTGGGACGACAGCGCGGACGCGGTCAGCCCTGGCGATTACGTTCACATTGAAAACGGTTACACGACGGTTATCCGTGGTCATCTTCGCCTGAATGTCGGCAAGTACGGCAAGATGGAGAAGGTGGAGGAGGACTTTGAGCCCAACACGGACAATAACGTTTCCGATCGTGAATTCTCTCAGCCCCGCAGGTATGATTTCCCTGGCCGGGGCCGTTCCTTCGGTGGAAGGGGTCGTTACTGAACCCCTACCTCCCTTTTTATGAATTCTCGTAGGGCTTTGCTTCCCTCCCGCTGTGCAATTCTTGCGAGCTCGTATAGCGGGTGTCTTCGCACTATTGCGTGGTATGCTTTTACTGCGAGAATATTCCCGTCAGTTTCGCGCTCTAGATCGATGCACGCGCGATAAACGATGTCCTGAATCTTCGCCGCGAACTTTGCATCTGTGGAGTCTGCGAGGTGTACAATCTGCCCCTCCGGCGTTGCTAGCACGTTGAACCCATGAGCCTCTGCGCAGACACGGATCAGGTATTCCGGTGCGTGGCGATGGGAGAGTTCTGCGATGAGTGCAAAGTCGTGCTGCAGATACCAGTCCTCCCTCTGGCGGAAACCGCCAGTAACCTCATCATACTCATATTGGTAATACTTGAACAGGTCGTGCAGCAGCGCCGCGCCGATGACGTAGTCTCTCTTCACGTCGTAGCCGTAGAGCTCGGAGAATGCGTTTGTAAAGTGCTTTGCGAGAATCGTGACGCCGATGGTGTGGTCAATGAGCCCACCAGGGTATGAGTGGTGCGCTCTTGGGGCTGCGGGAGACTCTTCCAGTGAAATCTTTGGCTCAACGTCTGCAAATGTTATTCGTGGGTTTTGCAGAACATCTAAAACAGTGCTCTTTACAGAATCATCGTGTATTTCCGTTTTAGCTATGTTCATGAGCCTATCAACGCCCGACATGGCATTATTTGGTTAAGAAGTGGATAAAAGCAGCGGTCCGCGAGTGCTCACCTCAATCATCGCCCGTTGGCTCAGACGGGGGGTCACCTCCTCTCACCGCGTCATTAATCTGCTGTCGGAATGGGTTTAGCAACGCTCACGTATCTACACACGTCTGACTCCTCGATCTTCTTGCCTCCCCGCTCGTAGGAGATCCTGAACACCGTTGTTTCGTTTACATCTGCCGTGCAGACCTGCGTCGTTCCTGGGTACATCATATCGTACTTGCACTGCTTTCCTGCAATGTTTACGACCACGTTATGGATCTCATCGTCCGTGCTCACCCGCACGAAGGCCGTGTTCCCCTCAACGGAACACCATGCGTGCACGCCCGTCTCCGCATGCATTCTCGGAAGAACCTCGATGAAATACCAGTGTGCCACGACCAGCGCGACGATGAGTGCGCCTGTACCGAGCAAGAGAAGCCCGATGTCCTTCATCTTCCACTCTCTTCCCATGATGAAAACACGTTGTCCCTATTTTTATCGGTGATGACGGAGGTTTCGGCTGAGGCAACGATGATGAGAGATAGCAGTGCTGATCCTCCGAAGTCATGCACACCAATTTAAAACATTCCTTGGCGAAGATATCTACGCTACGCTCGCACTTTTGTGGCTCCGGTGGTGTAGCCAGGTCAAGCATGCGGGCCTTTCGAGCCCGCGACCCGGGTTCAAATCCCGGCCGGAGCATAGCCGCAAAATCGGCTAGCGCTTTCCGCGAGGCCGGTTGCTTCGCAACCGACCACACAATGGCAGGGTTCCATAGGAACCCTCCGTGGTGCCGGCTGGCATGGCAGCCGTTCGGAATCCCGGCCGGAGCATAGCCGCAAAATCGGCTAGCGTCACGGGCAGATGCCTGGCCTGTCCGCGCACATACCATTTCATTTATTAATTTCCCGTCTCTTTACCTTACGTTCACTGTTTAGGAGGTGCTCACTTGGGCATAAGAAAGAAGGACACATCTCGCTTCAAGAAGCCCCATGCAATGCAGCGTTGGAAGTGGAGAAAGAAGAAGATGCGCCGTCTCCAGCGCAGGAGAAGAAGGGCCAGGCGTTGATTTAAATTTCTCCAACACCTATTTCTTCTGTGGACGTGCGCAGATCGTCCCTTCGCGAGTTCAAGGAGCTTGTTCTGAGTAATTTCCACCCGTGGAAGAATGAAGGACGGGAATGTGGTTGATCGATCGCTATAATGTTGTGTGCGGCCGTCGTGACGCGGAGTCATCGCAGTTCGCTCGCCGCGCGCAGCCGGGCCGCATTATTCTTTCTGTTTAGAAATCGTTATAACCGCTCAGAAAACAGAGAAAGAGAAAGGGGGTTTCTCCCCCCTATTGCCTTCAGTGCAGGTTGATAACAGATCCGCCCTTGATAACGCTGGGTGCCACACCAGCAACCCTGAGGGGCGTGGTGTATGCTGTCGTAATGGTAATGGACCAGTCCTGGCCAGGGCCAAGTGGTTTCGGCGTCTTGAATGCAAGCGCGTATGCTTCTCCCTGGTCGAGGAACACGTCGGGTGTGTTGCCTTCATTGCTAGTTGTGTACTGCGTGAAGATGTAGAACTTCGTGGGGTCTATGGCAGTGTTCTGGTCGAAATCCTGTATGTTTGCATCCTGGTTCACACCGCCGTACGTGTATACCTGATAAACAGTACCTGCGTCTGCGGAATACTGGAGCTTTGCATCCTCCACCTTAACTGTGCTGGAACCGGGAGCGAGCTTCACCTTGATGACCATGTCTTTGATCTCGTCGTCCGCGGGTGCGTAGCCCAGCACTGATAGTGCTGTGAATCCTGTTGTCAGGTTGTTCACGGTCTGGTCAGATACACCGGATGCCTTGGCACCAGCCTGGTTGGTTGCCGCCATAATAACGTAGGTGGCGACTGCGGCCGTAATGACCAAGGCAATAAAGATAACCAGCGTTCCAATTGCCTGTTGTCCTTTCATATTTTATCCCTCCGTTGTTTGGATCGCTAAAATATGATTTCCTGCTTTAAAAAACTTGATCCGCCTTGCGCTGGCTTTTTTTCACGGAATAGTGGTTACAAAGCATCATACGGCGAACGAGGAGATATCTATGACTATGCCGAACTTCGGTTCAACGCGGAACTTAATAATTTTGGATACCTCGCGCTCCGTTCGCTTCCACCGCTGGACAAAAATGACGTTTTTTATGTCCTCTGCCCCGGTTTCTGCCTTCATTATGAGGTAGTTGTCGGCTACTTCCCGCAGTGGCTCAAGGAGCTTTGGATCTGTGCTGTCTGGATCTACGGTGATAACTATGCTCTTACCTTTCACAACAAGTTTTTTCATCTTTGTCATGAAGTTGAACGCAGTCTTTTCACTTACGCCGTTGTCTGGCTGGAGCATTGTGAGGCTATCAATGATTGTTACATCGGTTGAGAAGAGAATGTCTGCTTTTGTGAGTCGGTCTATGAGATCTTGCTTTTTCTTCAGCCTGTGGGCGGTGGATGGGAAGACTGCGTAGAACTTGAACTGGCCGTTAAGCAAGTATGGGAGAACGTTGTAGCGCAGCGAGCTCATCTGCTTCATGAATTCCGGGAGGGAGAGCTCCGTGGAGATGTATGTTACTGATACTTTGTTCACCAATAGGCCATACGCCATTCTCTGCGCAAGGATGCTCTTTCCCGATCCGTCCCTTCCCTCAATCAGAGTTATACTACCCTCTGCTATGCCGCCGCCTAGCCTTCTACCTAGCTCATCCCTTTCTAGTTCAAAGGAGTACATCTTATCCCTGCTGGAGGTCCTTTATCTGGAGGATGTAGTCTAGACTCTTCATGTGATCCTCCGGATCGAGTTGTACAGCTTCCTCTGCTGCGGGTTCGTTATCTACACGTATTCCGTCGGCATACCTCTTCAATATGTCTGCAACCTCTTCTGAGATCCAGTGGATGTCTACATAGTATTGGAGGACAGACTCTATCCCACTGTGGCCGACCCTTTCCACGAGGAACTCCATCCAATCTATTACGTTTTGAATGACCTTCGGGTTGGTCTGGTCGATTTCGGGTAGCACTACGTCTCTTTTTGGCTCTTCGGGCATTGTCGGTATTGCCACAGGGGCGGTAGATGGCGCGCTCTGCTTTGGAGCGGAGGGTACTGCCTTCCTTTCATCTTCGTCTAGGAATGGGTTTGTTTGATTGGTTAGAAGCTCGTACACGGATGCAAGTTGGCTCATGTTCTGCTCGAGAGCTTCCATTTTTTCCGTTATATTTTTCAGTGTGCCGCGGATTGCATTGACGGAGTCCTTTAGCTTCTCAACGTCCTTTTGCAGATCCTCTACGATGACGTTCAAATCCTTTCCACCCGCTGCTGCCTGCCCTGCTGCAGGGGGCTGCACAGCGGGTGCGCCAAAACTTATCGCCGGCTGAATTGCAGGCTTGTTTGCCGCCGCAGGGCCAGTAGCTTTCTTGCTATTACCACCGCCGAAGAGATTTTCAAACATCTTTTACCACCTCACATGATCTTTACAAGCCCCGCCTGGGATAGCGGAGGTATCACGAGGTCCATGGGTGCGGACCAGCCTCCAGTCACATGCACCTCTATATGAATATGATCGCTGGACTGTGCCGGCACGGGCAGCGCATAGATGATGTACGCAGTCTGCCCGTCTGAGAGCGTGCTCACGTCATCCTTCCCGTTGCAGTATTCCCAGATGACCGTGAACCGCGACGGGTCCCTGTGATCAATCATATACTGTAGCGTCACTGGGTTAGGCATGTTGTTCAGGTCATAGTTATGTATGGGACCGACGAATGGAGCAACGTCCAGCCAGTTATACGTCCCCAGATCCGTCATTATCCTGTACGCCGTTGCTGAGCATGCGCCTGTCACGTCCTGCGTCAGTTTTGCTGCCTTGTTCCCCGCATCGCTACCGAATACATCTGTGGCGTATGAAATGAACGTTGCGTTCGTATTCAGCACGTCCGTGATCTTGTCGAACTGCACGCCGGGAATTGCCACGTTGTCGGAGGTGTATGACAGTATTACCTTCTTTAGGTCTATGTCTTGCGCCCCCACCGCCGGCGAGACGTGGATGAGCAGGTAGTATACTGCATAGTCCCCTGTGTTGTTCTCCTTGTACACAACGCCCTGCACGCCCAGAATTTGCAGGTTTGACGCCATCTTTTGCTGTGCCTGCCTGTTTGCTAACAACGCTTGTCCCCTTAGCGAGTCTGTGATCTGAAGGAGCACGATTGCAACTACTACTGCTGCGAGAATTAGCGCTATGAGTACGATGATCGTGCCGATCCCAGTCTGTCCACGCACGCTAAAAACACGCGTCTCTTTGTTTTAAACCTAACACTGGCGCTGCACCGTTTTTTACAACCGATGGGTAGTTACGGACCTATTTTCGGGGTCGTTGCTCCTGCAATGCTCTGCGCTGATGGGAAGAGCATGCCCACGACCGCCTTTGTCATGAAGTATACTACCACCAGGCCGACGATGAGTATGATGTAGTGCTTTGTCGACGCACTCATTAGCCCGCCATCCAGGATTTTTATCGTGATTGCAATCACTGCAGCTTCTATTGCGAAGATATATACCATGAATCCGATTAGTGGTGTTATATCTACACTCAGATTGAACAGACCGCCGAGCATGTTCCCCGCCTGGCCCTGTAATCCGCTGAGAACGGAGGAGAACATGTTGAACATCTGTGCGAGGGCCATAACTGCGATGAATACGCCAAGGGCGACGCCCCAGTATGTGCCGTACATTATTCCTTTTGCCCCTCCTGCGATCTGAAGTCTGAGCTTCCTGGAATCCATTATTGCGTGCATTTGGCTTCCTATTATCTCTCCCGTCTTTTTTGGGTCTGCACCTAGGTATAGCGCCCGTATGAACATCTCGTTGAACTTTGCGATCATTGAAGAACCAAGTTCTCTTGAGAATAGTTCGAAGGAGTTGAACACCTGGCGGGTTATTGCGAGGCGGCGGTAGAGCCGGTCCATTGCTTCGTTCATGCCCTTGTATATGTGCCTACGTAGGCGTTTGAGCACAGGCGTGATCGCACCCTCTCGTATCGCCACGAGGTCTCCAAGGGTTCTTATGAACGGGATGTATGTTGTCTCGCGAGTTCTTATTGCGCTTTCTGCCTGGCTGGCGATGTATGCTGGAACGATGAGCGGGATTGCCGAGAGTGCTACTTGCCATATGGGGTCCACCTGGAGTATGTAGAGGATAACGAATGTCAGGAGCGACGCGATGATACCAATCCACGCAGCAACTACGGCCATGAAGTGTTCCTGGCAACCCTTCGTAAATGGCGGCACGAAGTCATCTATAGGCACGGATGTTCTCGCGAGTCCTACGAGTAGCGCATCTACGAAGAGGAGCGTTATTGTGATCCCCAGCTCAATCATCTGGTTGCTTATTGGGAAGAACAGCGGAAGCATTACCGCAAATGCGAGGAGGAACGCCACTGCCACGAAGAGTGCGGAGAATAGCTCCGCAACTGTAGTGATTTTGTATACTGCCTGCTGGTATTGCGTTTGCATGTCCCGCATGATGTCGCCGTACTGGTTTCTGAAGAACGTTTCTATGTTTTCTCCATACTCTACGACCTGTGATAGGCGGGCAAGGAAGTTGGAGAATAGTGGGGACGGGGTGGTATCTGCTACCACCTTGCACGCGCGAGCGTAACCAAGCTTCCAGTCCTTTGCTAGGTGGTATAGACGCTTCATCTCCTTAGATATTTCCCCATACTCCTCTGTTTCTGCTAGTGCCTTGAAGAACTCCTCATAGTTGCTCTTAGATGTGGTCATTGCCCCAAGGTATGCCATGAATACTGGGAAGTTTTTCTCTATGTTCTCCTTCTTGACCATTGCGGGAAACATGATAAATGCGAGCGCGGCACCGGCGGCTGCCAGCGCGTTGATAAGAAGCAGTATGGGCAGTGCAGATCCGCTTATTAGGCCCACCGCTATGAACGGATATTCTACTATTGTGAAGAATGCGAAGGCACCGACGAATACTATTCCGAGGTATGTGATGAGCTGCGAGATCGTGTTTACGCCGAGGATGTGCACGTATTTTTCTATGTTCACTGCCATGACTCTACCTCCACTTTGAACGGCAGGCCTTCCAGACCGAACTCCGTGTAGCGCCGTATGAGCTCGTAAACCTTGAAGTAGTCGAATATGTTGCGCCGGACCATTTCGCGGATCACGGAGGCTCGCACCTCTAGTTCATGGTATACTTCTTCCTTTGTAAATCCGAGGGTCTTCGCCACGAGTTCTTCGAGGACGTAGGAGTTATACCACGCGCGGAAGTTGTGCTTATCCTCTACGGGATCCCATTGGAAGACATCTCTTGTTACTATGGACTGAGATGGTGCGTGGTAGCGTTCTATTTCACTTATGCTTATCATTCTGCGTACTGCTTTGCCCTCTCGCGCAACGGACTGCTGAATGGCGAGTATGTTCATGTTTGGTATGTATTCCTTTGGTACGTTGATTGGTGGACCAGAAATTCTGCGAATGAATGAGTTTACGCTGCCCGCGTGGAATGTGCTCATCACGGGGTGTCCTGTCTGCATGGCCTGGAACGCTACGTATCCCTCCTGGCCGCGGATCTCTCCCACGATGATGTAGTCCGGGCGTGCGCGCAGTGCTGCCTTCAGAAGGTCGAACATCTCTGCCTTTCCCTCTGCCGTGACTGTGCGCTCCCAGTTCTTGTGCGGAACGTATATTTCTGGCGTGTCCTCTACGGAGTATATTCTGCTTCGGGGGTCAATGAATGCAGTTATTGCTTTTAGCGTGGTAGTCTTTCCCGCGGCGGTTTCTCCGGATATGAACAGTGATGCCCCCGCAGATATGGCCAGCCAGAAGTATGCTGCCTCTAGAGGGGAGATCGTATTCCATTTGATGAGTTGAGTTATGGATATGGGGATCTTCGTGAACTTACGTATTGTGAACGAGGATCCGCGTATGCTGACGTCCTTTGAGTATATTACGTTTAGACGGCTGCCGTCTTCGAGCGCTGCGTCTACGATTGGCTTTACCTCTGATGCAGGTCGGTTCAACAGCTCGGTCATGCGGTATATGAAGTCTTCCAACTCGTCCTCGTCCTCGAAGCGCACATTAGTCTCCATTGCTCCGAATATCTTGTGGACGATCCACATGTAGTTTGTCCCGACACACGAGATATCTTCTATGTATGGATCGCGCATAAACGGCTCTATTGTTGAGTATTGTGCCAGTTCGCGGATTACCAGCTCTCGGATCTTCTTGAACTTTTCTGGAGGAATGTATATCTTGTCGAACAGAAGTTTGTAGATCTCGGCGTATTCGTTTGGCTCGTGAATCGTCATCTCTTCTGTCAGGCGGATGAGTGTAGAGATGAATTCGTCGCGGTCGCGCGGCACCTGCTCTATAATAGATACTCGCTTCAGGATGCGTTCGTACAGATCACGGAATAGTTTCAGGTCATCTTCACCGTATTCGGGGCCAATGACGATATATTTTGGCTCTTCGCCCTGTGGTTTTCGTATGTGAATGTAGTAGGGATCACCCACGGGATATATGATGTTTATCTCTTCCATGCGCTTGATTTTCATATCGTATGATAGTTCCTGATAGTATTCTGGCGTTTCCCATTCCCTGGACACGCGCTCCACATACGCCCGAAGATGGGGATTCTTGGCCATTGCTTCCTGCAGCGTTTTTGCCATCAGATCTCCTCCAACGGGAACGGCAGGCCATCTACGCCGAAGTAGTAGTATCCGCGGACTGCTTCCCACACGTCGTGGTAGTGAGTGATATCCCTTCTCAGCATCTCTTTGAGGATTTTTGCTCTCCGATCCAGCTCGTTGTATATGTCCCTCGGGTCGGCGTAGCCCTGGAACAGCGCGATCTTGCGCTCTAGGATGTATGAGTTGAATCTACCCACGAACTGGATCTTATCGTCTATTGGATCCCAGCGGAATACTTCTCTCGTCATAATTCCCTTTCCTTCCACATATCCTTCAATTTCGTGCACACTTATGGCCCTTCGGATCATGCGGTCTCCTCTGCGGAATGCCCTCTGGATTACGATGATGTTCAGGTTTGTGAGGTATGGTGGCGGGACGCTGATGGGGGGCCCAGTCAAACGCTGGACAATCTTTTTTATGTTGCCTCCGTGGAAGGTGGATATTGTCGGGTGCCCTGTCTGCATGGCCTGGAACGCGATATACCCTTCTTTTCCACGAATCTCTCCCACGATGATGTAATTCGGGCGTGAACGGAGCGCTGCCTTCAGAAGATCGAACATTGTGGCGCGCTCTTCATGGGATACGGTTGCTTGCCAGTTTGCATGGGGCACGTAAACTTCGGGCGTGTCCTCTACGGAGTATATCTTCGCATCTGGGCGGATGAATACTGCGGAGGCGCGCATGCTTGTTGTCTTTCCCGCGGCGGTCGGACCACAGAAGAATATGCTCATTCCGTTCTCCAGAGCCAGCCAGAGGTATGCGCCAAGCTCCGGCGATATTGTGCCCATGCGAATAAGGTCTATGATGCTTGTCGGATCTTTCTCCACGAGACGCATGGCAATTGCAGTCCCGTTTTTGCTTACCTCTCGTCCATATATGATGTTTACACGCGTTTTTGTTTCGGGTATGATGCCGTCTACAATCGGTTTTGCAGCTGAGACACGTTTATTCATGCGTACGCCAAGATCGAAGGCAAAGCGGTCCAGATCCTTCTCCGTTGGGAAGCGCACATTTGTTTTCATGTTGTGCCAGACCTTGTGCACGACGTATGTCTCCAGCTCTGCGTTTCTAACGTCTTCAAGGTATTGATCGTAGAAGAATACATCCCATATGCCGAATCCGATGACATTCTTCTTTACGTAGTAGAATATTGTGTCAAATGTGCTTCGGTCTTGCTTCAGCAGGTCAAATGCCTGTTCCGTGAGCTCTCGAAGGGTCTTTTCGTTTGGCTCTGGGTGCTCAGCATACCCCGCGAGATACGTAATCTTTCTCATGACTTGCTCGTAAATCTCCCGTGTGCTCTCGTCCATTTTTGGTTCTATAACGTCGTATATGAGCTCTCCTGTGTTTCTATCCCTGTGGACGTGCACGAATATCTTTTCGTGGACGGGATATATGATGTTGGGATCTTCTATGTCCGCCATATCTCGAGTTAAGGTCTTGTAAAAGCGTGGCCGGCCGAGCAGCCGTGTGATCTTGTCGACGTGCTCCCGCAGGTGCGGATTCTTTTGCAGAATTTCGGTAACTTCTGCGGGAGACATGGGCTTGCCCGGCATCACTAGATTATGGGTGGGCGAGAATAAAAATGGTCGCTACACGGAGATGTTCATGACGCTCGCGTCGGTGAATGTGGGTAGTTTTGTCTTTATGATGTATGTCCCGCCGCCCTGGACGGAAATTGTTATCTTTATGGGTTCTCCGCTGTAGAATGGGTGGTCAATGTTTACGTACACTAGCAGCACCGTTTGTCCAGGATATACGAGGTAGTCTTCGTTCTTGCCGTCACATTGAAGCCAGACGCACGTGAAATATTTGCCACTCTTCATCGCGTTGTAGTCCACGTCTCCGGCCATACTGCTATTCATGGGATACGGGCTTGTCGTGTCGCATGCGTTGTCTCCGAAGATTTCATCTCCGTCTGCGTCTATATACTTGGCGAAGTATACGCCGTTTGGTGTCTCTATCGTCAGAAGCGTTTTTCTCAGGTCCACAACGGATCCGTAGTCTGGAACGCGGGCGCGGATCCACAGGGCAATTGCTTTCTTGTATGTGGGTGACTGCATGTTTTGATCGATGTATATGTACATGCTGTCAGCCACTAGTCGTTTTCCGAGGCTGTTTTGGGATTCTTGGGTTGCGCCCTGTGCCTGCTCCTTCGTGACGTTTGTTGCCTGGATAATAATCACGGCGGCGATTGTAGCGACAAGAATGATGACGATGAAGATGATCAGGGTGGCAATGCCCATATCTCCGCGCCGCACGGTAAAAACAGCCGCTCCTCCTATTTAAAAACTCCGAAAAAACCTTGTTCCTCAGCGGTGGTAACAGGCAGGCCTTTTAAAGCGTTCGGCCCGTTCTTATTCTCGCTGATAGCGGGGTGGAGCAGCCTGGAGTGCTCGCCGGGCTCATAACCCGGAGGTCGGAGGTTCAAATCCTCCCCCCGCTACTACCTTCGTGTTCTGGCGCTTTCGGTGTCGCATGGTGTAGTTGTGCGTGGGGCCGAAGTGTCCCACCCGCGGCTCGCCGGCCGCGTATCGGCCGTTCTGAATCCTCCCCCCGCTACTACCTCGTATTCTAGCGTTTTGATTATTGATTATTTACGGTTTTGGCTCTATTTCTACAACTGTGGGGACGTGGTCGGAGGCGTAGGTGTTGTAGTAGATGTAGGCGTCTTTCAGCCAGTGTTTGATGTGGTTTGGTATGAGTATGTAGTCGATGCGCCAGCCGATGTTCTTCTCCCGTGCTTTGAAGCGATACGACCACCACGTGTACTGATCTGTGGTTTCGGGGTGTAAGTACCTCCACGTATCTAGCCAGCCCTTCTTCAAAAACGCGTCGATCCATTGTCTCTCTTCCTTTGTGAATCCGGCGTTGCCCTCGTTCTGCTTTGGCCGTGCAATATCCTTTTCGGTGTGCGCCACGTTGAAATCGCCCATGAGAATGACTGGCTTCTTCTTGCTGAGCATCTCTACGTATTTCTCGATTGTTTTGTTGAACTCTAACTTGAACGGAAGCCTCTGGAGCTCTCTCTGCGAGTGGGGGAAGTATGCGTTCACCAGATAGAACTCGGGGAACTCCGCAGTTATTACCCTCCCCTCTTTGTCGAATTCATCCACGTTCATGCCGTATTTGACGTCATCTGGCCGTATTCTTGTCAGGATCGCAGTTCCAGCATATCCCTTTCTTTCTGCGGGAAACCAATACCACCTGTACCCTGTAAGATCAATTGGAATCTCGGGAGGCTCGTTTGCTTTAATTTCCTGGATGCCAATGACGTCTGGTTTTAGATCTCTTACCACATCCCAGAATCCCTTGCGTATCGCGGCGCGTATGCCGTTTACGTTCCACGATGCTATGCGCATATTCTTATCTCACACACTCTTCCTTTAAGTGTGGCAGGTATTTGAACAGGATGTCTTTGTGGAGTTCTCCGTCGTATTCTGCGATTGTTTTTATGCGAAACGCAACTGTGCCATATTTTCTCTCTTTCTCTTCGCTGTAGAATCGCCGGTACTCTTTCAGTGCATCTTCTGCACTGCTGGCCTGTGGTATCGCGTTCTCGACGCCAATGTCTGCCAGCGCATCTGCAATTTGGCGATATTCTCTCCGCTCTAGCACGGTTACGATGGTGAATTCGCCTTTCCCGCCGTGTCTGAAGAATAGCATTGCTTCGCCGGGTTGTACCTGGGTCCATCTTCCCTTCTTCAGCCGAATTTCCCAGGTTTTTACCCCGCTTTTTACGTAATCGTAGTATGGATCTGCGAGCGCGGAGATCACTGCGATCTTCATCGGACCACCTGGATCTTTATCTTGTCTGTTGTTCCGAACTGTCTCTTTAGCGGTGACGGTATCTCTGCAACGTAATCGCAGGTTCCTGACGTGGTGTAGGTGCAGGTCTGGTTGTTGTAGATCTCCGTTACGAACACGATCGGCTGTGTCCCATCGAAGCCAGTTGCGTTGTCGTTGTTTTCATAGAGTATTCCTACCGGCCAGTTCTCGACGTAGAATACCGGTGCATTGATCTCTCTCCCGCCAATGTCGAACACGTGCCATGCGTCGGGCTCGCCATCTTTGTTGGCGTCGTACTTGCAGAGTATGCAGTCCGGGTTGCCAACGGTTCCCAACACCTTGTCTGCCAGGTTCAGCTCGGCATCTGTTGTCATGGGCTGAAGTTCATTTATGTTTATGTCGCCCACGTCTGCGTCGTAGAATAGTTCTACGCCGTTACCAGTTCCGCTCCACGTGTATAAGTATCCGAGGTCCGACCCAAGTATGTCCAAGCCGTTTACCTCTCCGTAGAGCGTTGCCCATGTCGGCACATTCAGCTCCACCCATGCATTGTTGTCCAGTTCGTTCTCCTCAGCCACGGTGTTATACGGGTCCGCGATTATGCCGAAGCGATACTCTCCGGGGTATGCCCTCCATACGTATTTGAACGTCACGTTTTCGTCGCTGGCAAAGGAGTAGGTATATAGGTTTTCATCGACGGTGTTCCACTCCGATCCGTCCCATCTCAGAACGACGATTTCCACGTTTGCGTCCACGGGGTCGTATTGGTTCCACACGTTGCCCTCGACTAGCACGGTATCGCCTTCTTTGACCGTGTTGGAGTCTGTGTTCACGTCGATTGCCGTAGCCTTCAGGTTCGCAGCTGCCACGCTGACGGTCGTTCCGTCCTGGCTCGTCTTCGTCTTGTAGTATTCTGCGGGCCAGTCGGAGATCTGGCACCAGAAGTAGTATGAGCCGTAGGAGTAGTTAGCGAAGTTCACGTCGAGTCGCGCGTACCCACTGCTGTCCGTCGTTGCTGTTCCGAGATATCCGTTTACGTTGTCGTAGAACTGCACGCTGTATCCTGCGATGCCCGCATTTGTGTCGTCTTCGTGGACGAAGCACACGAGGTTGTAGTCGTCCTGCGATACTGTCCCCGTGGGTGCTATCCACTGCACGTCTGACTGTGCCCATACAGTATATTTTGCCTGCGCGCTGTTCGCATCTGTGCTCGGGTTGTTTGCCTCGTCAAGCGCATACATCGTGGCATAGTGTATGCCTCTTGCCCATTCGCTGTTCGTTTCTATGACTCCGTCGGCGTAGTTGCCATCTACTGTCGCATTGAATTCTACGGTGCTTGTCCCCGCCGTGTTCGTATCGATCCATGCCGAGGATAGATTCTCGTCCCATACTGCCCAGAAGTTTATGTCGTCCCCTCTAATTACGTTTATGTCCGTTCCGATCGTATCGCCGCTGACGTTAACCTGCGTGCGGTTCATGTCGTTTAGCTCCCACGTTACGGCTGTCGGGGGCGTTGTGTCTGCGGAAAGTGTCACGTTAAGCAACTCTGTTGCACTATTCTTGTCGGGGTATGGGTCGTACATGAGCTCCGCATTGCTATCAATCCAGCATTTCACGTTGTAGAGGTTTGTTGTTGTCGGCGCGGTAAACGTCAACTTTGCCCAGCCATCTGCATTCGTGTCCGCCGTTCCGATGGTGTTTCCATCGATCTCGAAGTAGACGGGGTAGTTTGCGAGCGGAGTTCCGGCGGTGTAGTCCTTCACCTGGCAGAGCATATTCACCTCTCCACCAGGCACAACTGCGGTTGGGTTTATGGCCGATGCGGCGACGTATGCCCAGCCCCAGACGTTGAACTCGTATGCGTTCGTGTCGGATATGTTTCCAGACGGGTCGTTTGCCTCCTGAACCCAGTAGTATGCCCCCAGGGGCTGATCTGCGGGCACAGTCCAGGAGAGGTTGACGTTTACGTCGTTCTGGTCGAGTGTTACTGCATTCACCTCTGTGTACGCGCTGGCTTCCTGACCTACAGTTACCGTGGGCATGGGATTCGCATACTTTCTAATCCTTATGTCGTCCACGAGGTATTCATAGCCTCCGAAGACGTATACACGCGTGAATGACGAGTATGATGAGTTGCTCATGCTGTATGTTTGGAATAGATTTCCATTGGAGTCGTAGAAGTTTGCTGTTATGTTTCCATTATTCCAGATCAGCTGTTGTTCGTACCAGGTCTGGTATGGATTCTGAGATGAGTTGCTTGTGCTCGCGGTGCCATTGTAGTTAGTTCTAACGTCTATTCCAGCAGAGGGTGTAGAGTGGTTGAATATGGACCCGTATCCGTTGCCCGAATTGTCTATTACTCCGATACGATCTGCCTGCCCGCCGTTGTAGTTCAGGCGGTAAACTTCGGCCTCCAGCACGAATGGATAGTTCAGATCGAACCCGAGGCTCTTGTATCCTCCGTTGGGATCGCTGTTGCTAGTTTTGAGCAGCGAACAGGACCCATCCCATGATAGGGTGCAGTCCTGCTGGACCGTGCCCGATCCGTATTGCGTCCATCCCGTCCAGTTTTCCATATTGTCAAAGAAGTCAAATGTTGCAAATCCATTGGATTCTGACGTCGCCGATGGATTCCCATAGTACATGTAGATCGTGGTGCTCCCATTCGCCGGTATGTATGGCACCTTGACCCAGATTATCGTATTGGTGTCTCCGCAGCCCCTCTCGATCCAGTATGGGAGCCAGTTCCCTGTGCTGTCGGCGAATCGTATGTCCCCACAATCGCTGCGCATCTTGTTTGCAGCTATCAGCGCGTTTGTATCCACATCGACCTCTACCTGGAAGTTGCTCAGATCCTCTGCCGTATTATTCGTCACGGTGATCGGCACACGGTATTTCCAGCCGCGGCCTATCCGCAGGGTTACTGTGTCTATCTTGTCGTTGTCCCACCACAGGACGTTTGTGTCGAATTTGTCCCCGCGGTGTACCTTTGTTGGCGCGTTTGCGTCGCTCCAGGACGGCGGTATCGTTTCCTTGATGAAGATCGTTGCGTTCTTCTCGTTGCTCGGCGGCATCGCCATATACCACAGTTCGCTGTTCGTATCCACGTTGCACTCCAACGTGTGCTGCCCAAAGCTGTTCGGAGTCCATGTTATAGATGCTACTCCGCTTGCGTTTGTGTATGCCGTTCCAATCAGCGTACCGTTGTCCCAGAACTGCACGGGATAGTTTGCAATGGGGCTGTTAGAGTTCGTTTCGTCCACCACGCTGCAGTTGATCTCTACCGGTTCCCCGATATACACGTTCGTATCGTTCAGGTCTATTGCAGATACCGTCGCGAGGCCCCACACGTTGAATACGAGGTAGTTCAGGTCATTGTTCCAGTTTCCGGACAGGTCTGCGGCGTGGATTTTTGCCACGTGCGGCCCGAGGAGCCAGAACGACGTTGTGGCGAAGTTGTATTCTGTGTAGTTACCCTCCGGTGTGATGCTGTCCGTAATCAGCGCGGAGGTCGTGCCGTTGTATTCTACGTATGCCTGTCCAATGTCTTCGTTCCAGTCTGCGTATATCTTAACGGTTTGTCCGCGTATTGCGTTTATTTCCCAGCCTTGCTGTCCCGTGTTGAGATCTACGAGGTTATATTCTAGCGCTACGGGCGGGAATATGTCGGGAACGTATGTTTTCAGCACAGCCCAGTCTGCAATCTCGCCAAACGCTGGGTGTGTTACGTGCATGATTGCATTGTGCTCCTCCGCATGCATGGTGTTCAGATCTACGATGAAGTGGAACGTGACCGTCTGTGTGGCGCTCGCGGTCCCTCCGCTGTTTGTATCCCATACCGCGTTTCCGTCAAAGGCCCCTCCATTCATGTCCGCGCCGGATGGAAGCGTATACCACATGTCGATTACGTTCCAGTCTGCGTTCAGGTCTGACATCCATACGTTTGAGTCTGCCACGTTCCAGTCTTGGCTGGTCTGCGAGAGCGTTACATCGAACTCTATTCTATATTTGCTGTCAGCTGCAATGTACAGAGTCTTCTGTAGGCCTGATGCCACAAGATTGCCCTCAGTTCTTGGATTTGCCACCCCGTTTACGTCATACACGCGAATATTTGTTATGGACAGATCGACAGGGGGCGGTCCGATGACGAAGTTGTTGCATTCCTCAATTGCGTTGCCGTCGGATGTTAGTATGTTTCCGTCGGGGGCAGCAATGGCGATACACACCCTGTATGTGCCTTCTGCCTGGCCGTTGGTGTCCCACGCGTTCCATATGCTGTTGAAGTCGAATACTCTGTCTGGATAGAAGATTCTCTCCGTACCTGAGGCTATGTCGTTGATATCCGTTGCTATCTGTTCCCAGCCGCTCGTTGTATTTTTCTCAATCGTTCCAATAACGTAGCCGTGGAATGTCCTGTCGGGTATGATATATGATCCGCTAATGTTCTCTTCAGTTCCCACCGTAGTTGTTGGCTGGGGCTCTACGTATTTGCGCACGCGGACCCAGTCGTAGCTCGTGTCTTGGAAGTCGCTGGTGCTGCTGCCAGAGAAGTATCCCAGGTGTATGTAGTGCATCTCCTTTGCCCAATCTACCGCATTGTATGTTAGCAGAGGAGAGCCATCCGCCCATATTCTTACCGTGCTGGATGTTGTTGGCCCAGCAATGCTTACTGCGGTGGTATACCATGTTCCTGCCGTCGTGCTGAAACCAGTGTTTGCGCTACTCGCCACGTTATACGTTGTCGCAGACCCATCTCCTATCCAAACCTGTAGCTGCGTCGCACTGTACTGACGCATGTATAGAATCGTTGCGTCTCCGTTTGCATTGCCTCCGGCCGTGTATGAAGACGAACAGACCTCTGGTATGGTCCCACCGTAGCCGGTGGCGTCCACATCTGGGCGTATTCGTGCTTCTACGATGTAGTTGCCCTCGAGGTTGAACGGTACGTATGCGTAGGCATATCCGGTTGCGAGGGACAGTACGCCGTTGGCCAGGTTGTAGTCGGAGGATTCGATTGTGAACTTCGTGGTGCCGTCGAAACCGTCATAGAAGTCAAACACGCCGTAGGGGTTGCTCTCGCTCGTCGCCGACGGATTCCCATAATACATGTAGATCGTGGTGCTCCCATTCGCCGGTATGTATGGCACCTTGACCCAGAACGTTGCATTTGTATCCCAATACTGCTCATACGTGACGATAAGCTCCATGTCAAAGTATCCCGTTCCCGTTCCGCTGTTCTCTCCCCCGTTTGCAACCCAGCACGCCACAACGTTGTCGCCAATGTTCAGGTCTGTGGGATCTACATTAACATCATAGTTCCAGTATGTTGCATTGTGCGTAGACCCAATGTCGTTAATCACGAGGTTGCCGTTGATGTAGCACTTCGCGCCATCGTCGCTGGCAACCAGTAGGCGCGCGGAGAGCACCTTTCCGGGGATTGTGAAGTGCCGTCTAACGAAGAGGTCGTCTGGAGCAGATTGCAGAGCGTCTGTGCATTGTCCGCCCGTGTATCCGAAGGGTGCGGGGCCAATATACCACGAAGAATCGTCGTAATTCGTCAGGTACCAGCCGCTGGGTTCACATGGGTCGGGGCATGCGTAGTAGCGGTACTCGGGATTAGCCGCACAGTTCGCATCCTTCGTTGTGATGTCATTGTCATCGCTTGCCTGTGGTATAATCACGGCTGTTACAATCTTCGGATCGAAGTAGTAGTTCAGTTCTTCTCCCGTTGTGGTTATGAAGCGGATATCTCCAAGGTCTGGGCGCAGTTTGCCTTCCGATACCAGTTTGTTCGTATCTACGACTACATTTACCTGATACTCGTTCAGATCCACGGATGCGTTGTTCGTGATTGTTATCGGTTCTCTGTACTTCCAATTTGTGTTCCACCAGTTTGCGGGCCCTGGTACGAGGTTTACGTATTCTCCCTGCAGGTATTCATTCTTATCCGTTACCACGCCCAGCGTCGCGTTCACCGTTACGTATACCTGTCCGGCGGATTTGCTGGCGACACTGTCGTAATTATCCTTGGCATATACAGTAACTACAAAGTTGCCCTCTTCCCATGGCTCAAAGCTGCCCGCGTATTCATTCCCACCGATGTTTGTCATGGGCACATTTACATCGCTGCCATCCGGCTTTGTTACGACGGCCCACACGGACTGTATGCCCGTCTCTGCCGTTACGTTCGCATCTATTGTTACAGTATCGCCATACCCTGTGGTTTGTGGCGAGACTGCTGCGTTTATCTCTGGTGGCGGGGCTACGTTTACCACAATACTGCTCGTTGCGTTTACTTCGTATATGGTTGCGTTTGTTTCATAGATCGCAGTGACCACGTATGTGCCCGGTGTGACGCTGCTCAGGTCCCAGGAGTATGCTATCTCTCCGTCACTATTCGTATCTGCAGCTGCAAGCGGGGTTCCGTTCACCTCGAGGTCTATTCTCTGATCCGTTAGCGCGGCACCGGTGGAGTCTGTAAGCTTTGCCAGAAGGGTTATGGTTTCGCCCACCGCTGCGTTGTAGTCGCTTGCACCGAGGTTCAGATCGGGCTGATCCCAGACGGTTATGTATATGTTCTTGTAGTCTCCCCACGTCGGATTTGTTGCCGTTCCTGACGTGACTTTTACCAGCTGGGGCCCCTTCGGAGCACTTGCAGGCACGTTGAACGTGACGTTCAGGTCAATATTGCTGTCCGGCGGCAAGTCAGAGATCATTGCGTTTGCCTCACCTACTAGCGTTCCGTTACTGCTCTGGGCAGCCACGCTCCACGAGCTCGGGTACGTCATTCCGACCCATGCGTTTGTATCGTCTACCGTGCCTGTGTTTTGGGCAAACACATTTACATCCGCCTGCTGGCCACGTATAACGTCGCTGGTGTATCCGTATGTGTTTATTGCAAGGATTCCCGCCTTTCTGACTTCGAGCACATGGTCCTGCACGTTGTTCCATGTTTTTACGTTCCCTGCCGGGTTCGTGTATGTCACAGTCACGTTGATGTCGTAGTCTCCAGTCACGGCGGATGGCGTTGCAATTACGTTGAAGTCGAAACACTGCGACGCTCCAGCTGCTATTTGGCTAATACTATCTGTTGTTCCGCTATTGCCCTCACAGATCAGTCCCACATTCTGCGGACAGTTTATCGTTACGCTCACGTTGTTGATCTCACGGCTCCACTGGTTGATCATACAGAATTGGTATGTTACACTGCTGTTCTTGTCGTCGTAGTAGTAGATTCTCGATGGTAGCGTTGAGTTGAACTCTGAGGGCAGGTTGTGGATGATTACGTAGCGAGTGAAGTCTTCGGAGGTTGGCCCGTTGCTTGTATTCATCTCTACGAGCCAGTGGAATTCGTATGTTCCTGCGGTTATATCTGCAGGGATATAGTATCCGAGTCCGTCGTTATTCCATTCCTTCTCCACCGTTGCGTCCTTGGGGATCAGGCCGTAGTATTTTGTCTCCTGATCCGGACCGAACCCTGCATATGCTTTGTATGCGTCCGTAAGCGTGAGCGTGACGTTTGCGTCCTCTGCCGCGCTGTTCTTTGCCGTGACGTATACGTCGATCCACGGTATCGTATCTGTGATTTCATATTCGTTCAGGTTATACTCTTCGAGGTTCGTGTGTGTGATTTTAGATACGCTAAGCTCCGCGGACACGATGTTGAACTCGGACGTATCGTAGATTTTGTTGCCGTTCGTTAGCGTTACGTATGTTGCGGTGTTTGATGCGCTGCCGTTTGCCCCAAGCAGGATCATCCTCATGCGGTATGTGCCTGCGGGCTGGCTGTCTGTGTTCCATGGGTGCGCGTTGTATATGCTTGCTAGGTCTAAACACGTTCCGGGCGGAATCGTCCTCTTCGTGCCCGTTGCGACGTCATTTTGCGTTACTGGGGGTACTGTTGTCCACGTTGTGCCCGCACCGGTCTGAACGTCCACATATAGATACCCCGAGATGTTCGTGTCCCCCGTGTTACATATCGCCGATCTCTTCCAGATCTTAACCACGGTGCCCGTGATTGATACTGGTGCTCCAGCGCTTGCCGTGCTGTCTGACCACGGTGGCCAGCCTCCCGAGAATATGGGGACCTCCCAGTCGTCGGATTCATCGTTCCAGCTGTTTGTGTCGAACGTTTTCTCAAGGGTCAGGGCCCACGGCACCTTTTCCCCGTTGTATATATTTTCAATATCTGTGCCGGAGAGGGGCATGTCATAGATATATACGTCGTCTATCGCGCCGTTGTATCCCTCTCCAAGGATTATATTCTTGTTGAACGATAGCGCTGACCACACATTTGCGTTTACAGCATTTTCTTCCGTTCCGTTTACGTAAATCTTTAGCTCCGCGCGGTTGAATACACATGCGATGTTCTGCCAGTTTCCATCCACGTCTGTGGCTGTTGTTACCGTGTATTTATTCCCTGCGCCGTCCACAACCGTGCATGCATACTTTCCTGCCGGCGTGATGTAGAGTGCCCACGATTCGGGGTTGGGGTAGTTGGAGAGTGCGAGATATCCCGCGTTTGCATCTGCTTTTGCCCAGAGATCCACGGTGAAGTATGGCCCCTGCATGTCGGGCGTGAAGTTGATGTCCGCGCTCCCGTTGAAGTATGCGGCGTTGCCCTCCACGCCTTTTACGAACGTTGCTCCGTTGTTGGTGCCGATGTTTTGAGCACCTATCCTCCTTAGGAGCACTGTTATGTTTTCATCCGTTGTTGTGACACTGTTTACGATGATGGGCAGGGGCTTCCAGGGGTAGTTATCGGCAAAGTTGCCATCGAATGACCAGTATGCGTATGGACTCTTTTTGACGAGGGTTCCGTTTATGAGTGCATTGACCTCGTCCAGGGATAGCGCTGTCGGGTATATTCTCAGTTCGTCTATCGCGCCATTCCAGAAGCTGCCGAATCCATTTCCTGCAAACTCCGCGCCTATTGCCGCAAAGTCCTCTGCGTTGGTGTAGTCAATTTCGGATTGGGGTACAGCCAGATATGCGAGTCTGTTTCCGTCAACAAAAATCTGCATGCTCTCGCCGTCGTAGATTGCCGTGATGTGGTGCCATACCCCTTCTGTTACTGCGGGGGTGCAGAGGTTCTCTTCGCCGGATTTGAGCAGGAGATCAAAGCACACATTTGTGTCCCCGCTTGGTGAGTATACGGCGTAGATGTCTTGCCCTGCCGTGGTGGTCATGGAGTAGATGTAGCGGACTCCCGTGTTTGAGTCCATGCGTATCCACGCTGCTATGGTGAGCGCGTATCTCGGCTGGATCTCAACGGGCGCAGGTACGAAGACATATGCGTTTCCATTGAAGTATGCTGCGTTTCCCTCCTTTCCAGTGGTGATTGTGGCGCCGTATGATGTGCCGTCCAGACGTAGGTATGTATACTCTTCTGGATTTCCAAATGGATCATAACTCTTGGGAATTGTGGTGGTCAGAGAGATGCCGTATCCAGATGCGCCGTTAGCGTCTATCACCGCCGCGTATGTTCCGAGCGGGTTGGGCCAGTATTCACCATTCCACATCTTTACGTCTTCCAGCGCTCCGTATGTGTTCTTATCTGTCGCCACGCTGTATGTTGCGGAGCCCATGACTTCGAAGCTGCCGTTTAGCTCTGTGGTGATGCCGTCAAGGTTGCTGGCGGATATGGTGAATGCATAGATTCCTGCGCTCCACGTGTCGTTGAACTCGTAACTGCAGTATGTGCCGGAGCAGTTCATATCGTCAGTTGTGCTCTGACCGCTCGGACTGGTTATTGTTATCTTTACGCTGGACAGCCCCACCTCGTCGCTGACGTTTGCAGATATTGTGACAGGGTCGCCTATGCCTGCAGTCTCCGGACTGACCTGCAGATTCGTGATCTGCGGTTTTGAGGAGTATTTTATCGTCGTGGATGCTTCGCTATTCCAGTAATATTCCTCTCCATCCCGTGGGAAGACGACTGTTATTGTGTGGTCTCCGAGGGACGCCGTGGATGGAACGGTGTATGTGAATGAGAAGCTGCCGTCATCTCCGGTGATTGCTTCGCCGATATATGTGCCGTCATCATATATGCGCACGTATCTGCGCGGAACAGGATCGTAGAGCTCATCAAGTACCTTTCCAGTGATCGTCCATTTGTCTCCAATGGCCACAACATTCTTGTCCGGCGCTAGATCTACGATCTGTGTCTTTGCGAAGACGTATATGATCTTGACGTTGCTGTTGCCCTCAAATCCACAGGCTGAGCTCACCCGCATCTGGAGGTCGTACTCTCCCCGCGTTCTTGGGATTGCCGTCCAGAGCGGAGTGCAGTTCTCGTCGGCTAGCAGGTCCCCGCAGAGGTATGGATTTTGAGAGGTTGTGTACAGTATGGTTCCGCTTCCAGCAAGGGTGTATTCCGTCGTTCCGGAGTAGTATACGATTCGCAGGTTGTCAAATGTCGGGAGAGGATACTGGCCGAAGAACAGCACCTTATACTGGATGTATCTGTTGCTGGGGGCAGGGATTGTCTCGCCTGAATACACCGGATACCACTGGCCCCACGCCGCGCCGTCCGGAGATGTTCTGACAAATACCTCTACATTGCCCTCTGCGGTATATGTTATCGGACCCCATTTCGGATCTGCCATGTTCGTGTCCAGCGCGTTGGATATGTATTCTGCGGAGGGATATACGTCATTCTCCACAGTGCCTATCGTGACGCTTGGTTGCGGATTGATGTATTTTCGTATTCGGATCCAATCGTAGCTTGTCTGCTGTATTCCACCGTCTCCACTTGAGAAGTAGCCGACCTTGATGTAATTCATGTCTTTATACCATGTGATTCCAGTCTTGGAGAACGTCTCCCTGCCGTCTACCCAGAGGCCCACCGTTCCGTCGTATATGCTGACCCCTGTGGTATACCATGTCCCGTCCTGTGACGTCCAGCCCGCGCTGCCGATCCCTACGTTGTATGATGCGGACGACCCATCTCCCATCCAGTAGTAAATGTCTTGCGAGCCACTCTGGCGCATGTAGAGGACCGTTGCATCGCCGTTGCTGTTTCCGGAGCCCGTGTATGGAGATGAGCACACCTCGGGAATTACGCCGCTGTAGCCGGATTCTGTTGCGTCAAACCGGACGCGAGCCTCTGCGATGTATCCATTTTCCAGGTTGAACGGGAGCGGTGCCTTTAGCTGGAGTCCGCCGCTGCTCAGTGTCAGTATTCCGTCAGTGTCTGTGTAATTTGACGATACGACGTCCCATATATCAGTATTGACCGTTGAGAAGTCATCCCAGAAGTCAAACACTGCCGAGGCGTCTGATGCGCTTGTGTTGCTCAGATTGCCGTAGAACACGTAGCCTTTGAACTGCCCATTTGCCGGTATGTATGGTATCTTAACCCATATTGCCGTTTTGCTTGTGTTGCACGTTTCGGGATTGACCCAGAAGTTCAGTTCGTTGTAGTTTTCGTCCACTACACGTATATCGCCACAGTCGCTGCGCATTTTTCCCTCTGAGATGGGTGTGGCAGTGTCGATAGTGATCTTCACCTGGTATTCATTCAGATCCACGGATGCGTTGTTGGTTACTGTGAACGGAATCTTGTACTTGCCAAGGCTCGGGTGGAGATAGTCCGGCTGCAGCCAATCTCCAATGAGCATGTTCTCGTCGTATGCGCGCGTTATGAACTGATCGTAGTTGTATTCCTCAATTTCATAGGGCTTCCCAGCGGTTTTGAAGTATAGGTATGCGTTCACGTCGTTGCAGTCCTGTGGCGGCGATAGCCAGCCGTTTACATCCATAGACTCGTTTCTGAACGTGTATACGCTTGTTGGGGCGGTCAGTTTGATCCTGGAGTTCTCCACCCATTCTACGCGGATGCTTCGGAGGATTGGTGTGACTGTTGTGTCGTCGGTGTTCAGCTCCGCCTCTACTACGATCGCATTGTGGTCTCCAACGCAGCCGGATATATCATACCTCGTTATCCCGTAAATTACGTCAAATGAGCAGAGCTGGTCTCCGTTCGTGTCGAATATGTTTATGTGCACGGATGTGTCGCGTATGTTATCTGCATTAACATCTAGGTATGTCCACTGCGCGACCTTTATGGGGAGTATCTCCTTGAACTTTACGTAACCGTAGGGCGCGTATCTAGGCTCATATGTTTTTATCGTGACCTTTGGCATGGGGTTTACGTATTTACGGATCCTTATCGCGTCGACGTGGTAATCATGCCCTCCAAAGACGTATACCCGAGTGAATGATGAGTAGGACGTGTTTGTTATGGTTGTTGCTCCGAGGACTGTTCCGTTTTCGTCTGCTGCCTCCCCTGTTATCGTTCCATTGTCCCATATGAGCCGGAGCGTATACCATGTCTGGTATGGGTTCTCAGCGGCTGTGGCGGTGTACACAGACCCGTTGTAGTTTGTCCTCACGTCTACGCCAACCTGCCCGTTGTTGTGGGTATACACTGCGCCATATCCGTTTCCGCTGTCGTCAATCACACCAACACGGTCGTATTGGCCGCCGCTGTAGTTGTCTCTATACACCTCAGCCTCCAGCACGAAGGGATAGTTCAGATCGAACCCGAGGCTCTTGTATCCTCCGTTGGGATCGTTGTTTGTGGTCTTGAAAAGGGAGCAGCTACCGTTCCACGCGAAGGAGCAGTCTTGGGACACGACACCCGAGCCGTGCTGCACCCATCCATTCCACTCTTCAAAACCGTCATAGAAGTCAAACACGCCGTAGGGATTGC
>JAADDH010000023.1 GCA_013154035.1 Candidatus Iainarchaeum sp.
GGAGGGGCGGATATAAATGAGGGGGTTGGGGTTTCTAACCGAAGGGGCGATTATGTAGAAGAAATCCTTACGGATTCTGAACGGATCGGTTAAAACGGCGGATTCGATTATCTGGAAGGGCGAGGGAGGTATTTCCATGGAAGAGCGAGAGATGGAAACAGGGCTTACT
The DNA here is from genome assembly GCA_013154035.1 of Candidatus Iainarchaeum sp. Taxonomy (GTDB): domain Archaea; phylum Iainarchaeota; class Iainarchaeia; order JAADDC01; family JAADDC01; genus SZUA-1452. The sequence goes on from JAADDH010000023.1 coordinate 170, forward strand.
CTCGAAGATCTGAAGACGGTGGAAGGTGTTCAACGCTTTCTGGAGGCGGTTGATCGGACAGAACTGGAGAAACTATATGATCTTTTCAGACGTGCCGGTTTCACGGAGGAGGATGCCGAAATTCTCGTGAAAATGGAGGAGATGTTCAGGAATCCCGGAAAGATCGTTGAGAGGATTCCTGACGAATGGATTCGGAAGTATAGGGAGGCGTACTATCATCTCCGCGCGCTCCTCAGTTTGGGCGAACTGCCGCGGATGGACGACTATCTGGGCGGTAATGCCCTCGCTGAGAATATTTACAGGAGAAAGTATTACCTGAAGGGCAGGAAGAACGAACCGATCGAGAGGAGACCGGAGGATGTGTTTGCGCGGGTGGCGGCGTTCCTCGCGGCGGTGGAGGAGAACCACTTCGAATGGGCGGAGACGTGGTATTCGGACATGTTCAACGGTTATTATCTTCCCGCCGGCCGTGTGCTTGCGGGAGCCGGCGATCTCTACCGTGTTAAGACGTTGGCGAACTGTTTCGCCTTGATGATCAAGGAGGACAGCATAGAGGGCATATACGATGCTGCTTACCGTGCGGCCAGGACTTATTCCTACGGAGGGGGTGTGGGCATTGACGTGACGCCCCTGCGGCCTAAGGGCACCGTCGTCCACAACGCGGCGGAGACGACCACCGGTCCAACGTCCTTCATGCAGTTGTACTCCCTAACCACTGGGATCATAGGGCAGGCGGGCCGCAGGGGTGCATTGATGATTACCATAGACGTCAAGCACCCAGATATCGTCGAGTTCATAAACATCAAACGAAAACCGGACTGGGTGGCCAAGAAGATCATCGAGCAGCTGCGCCTGTCGGGGAAGTTCAGCGAGGAGGAGCTGAAGGAAATAGAGAAGGCCGTTGTGGACAACGCGCAGATACGATTCGCCAACATCTCAGTCAAGGTGTCCGACGAGTTCATGAACGCCGTGCGCGAGCAGAACGAATACGGTAAAGACAAGATCCTCGTCTATCGGAAGAAGTACAAGGGCATACACTGGTCTTTCTACCAGGATAAGGATGGCCACTACTCCTACGGCATTCCCTCAAAGGATCTCCGTTACTATGAGTTTCTGGGGGCGTTTGACAGTATCAACGAGCTAAACCAGTTCCTCCACGCCTACGGCGCTTCCGTGAGCGAGGACGAGCTTAAGGACGTAAACCTGCGGGACATGTATGGCGATTATGTCGTCGAACTGGAGGACAGGGATTACGATCTGGCGATACACTATTCCGGCGATTTCCTGCTCTACTACGGGAACGAGCGGATAGGGGAGGTGAAACGCCTCGTCAAGGCGAGGGACATATGGAACCAGTTCGTGGAGAGTAATTACAGGACGGCGGAGCCTGGCATCATGTTCTGGACACGCATGATTTACTACTCCCCGTCAAATTATCTGGGTGTCCCTATCATCACGACGAACCCATGCTCAGAGGTGCCCCTTGAGGATGGCGGGGCGTGCAATCTCGGATCCATTTCTCTGCCCCGTATGGTGGATTTCCCCTATTCTTCAGAGGCGCGGATCAACTGGGATCGGTTTAGAACAGCGATCCACCACCTTATCCGCCTCTTGGACAACGTGGTGGACTGGAACTCACATATGAATGCCCTGCCCGAGCAGCGCGAGGCGGCGAAGCGCACGAGGCGTGTTGGTGCGGGATACATGGGCCTGGCAGACCTGCTTAACATGCTGGGCTACGGCTATGACTCCAAAGAGGGCATAAGAATAATCGAGGAGGTTACGAGGTTCTACGCCAACGAGGCATACTCCTATTCGTCTGATCTGGCTGTGGAGAAGGGGCCGTTCCCTCTCTGGGACTACGAGCGGTATTCACAGGGGCTGTTCTTCCAGGAGGCGCTTTCAGACGAGGTGAAGGAGAAGATCCGCCGCCAGGGGCTGAGGAACGTGGCGCTTCTCTCCATGGCCCCTACAGGCTCGCTTTCCAACATCGCTTTGGGCGTCCAGTGGGATGGCAAGAACTATATAGGCATATCCTCGGGAATAGAACCCGTATTCGCCCTGTATTACACGCGTCGCTCCGAGTCCCTTTCGAAGGACGGGGATATGTACTTCAAGGTCTTCCACCCGCAGGTTCAGGCGTATATAGACATGCATGGATTGTCTGAGGAGGCGCAGAGAGGGGATCTGAGGGAGGTCCTCCCGGAACACTTCTTCAGAACGGCCCACGAGATCGATCCCATGATGCGTGTGCGTATCCAGGGTGTTATACAGAAGTATGTGGATCATTCGATCTCTTCAACGGTCAATCTGCCCGAGGACGTCCATCCGGAAGTGATCTCGAACATCTACCTTGCCGCCTGGGAGAACGGGCTGAAGGGGATCACGATCTACCGAGACGGCTCCCGCTTCCCCGTTCTCTCGGTGGATGGGAAGAAGACGGAGTTCCAGGAGTTCAAGGATCGCGTGTTCGTCCTGGAGCGTGACGGAGAAGTGGTTAAACTCAGGGGAGATGACGTTCTTGTCCTGCCGAACGGGCGATTAACCACAGTTTACCATGCGATCAAGGAGGGGATACTGAATGTTAACGGTTGAGCCGGGCGAGTCGCTGAAGATCTTTAAGGAGGAGACGGGGATTACGATCCCCCCCGCACCGGAGAAGAGCGATGCAAAGGTCTATGCGATTGAGGGAGGAACTGTAACGATCGCATTCACCGGTGATGGGGAGCCGAAGATACAGCAGGTTATTGTCTCGTCTGTTTTGGGGGACTATGCGAAGGTCTCTCCGGTTCTCTCGGCGCTCTTCCGCGTGGGGGCCAGATACTCCGATGTTCTCGATCTCCTGCGCGGTACGAGGGATCCCGTGCTATCCAGCGTGGCTGACGTTATTCAGGACTTTCTAGCGGACTATGGCATACTTCCCAAGCCAAAGAAAGAGTTTGAGGCTGCGGTCCAGCCGTCCATCCTTTCCTTCGCGGTGGACAGTGAGCCCAAGAAACGGTCTGTGGTTGTGGACGATGCCAATCTGAAGATCTGTCCGGTGTGCGGCCAGAGAACGCTGAAGGTGGAGAACGGCTGCGAGACGTGTATAAACCCGGAGTGTGGTTACTCTAAGTGCGATCACTGATTTTTTATATTTCTATTACTTTTACGCCAGTGTCTGCTGTGTCTGCGATGCGCTTAATGTCCTTATCTGCAGTGATTATCGCGCCTGCACCCTCGACGGCGTGTGCAACGATCATATAGTCGGCATCGCTTGCGTTTATACCCTTCGCCTCACATATAGCCCGAATCTCCGCCGCCTTTTGAAGAATTGCCCTATCTGGGAACTCGATGATCAAGGATTCTATGAATGCTCTTTCCTCTTCGAAGCGTTCGCCGTACTTGATCTCCCCTTTTTTGATTCCGACGTAGAACTCGTAGTACGCAATTGCTGGAATCACAAAGATGCCGCTGTTTTCCGTTATTGCGCGCAACGCTTCTGGCGTTCCACGGGCAGTTGCAATGAGAAGAGATGTGTCAGCGTATAGCCTCAATTTTTCTCACCTTTTTGTTGCGCTTTACTTCGGGGAAGTTCTTGTTGATCCCGAAGTATTTCAGAAAGATTTCACGGTCTTTGCTGCTCGCACGGCGGATAAGATCCTCTATTGCCTTGCTGAAGGATGCTTTGCCCTTCGTTTTGACCAGAAGATCGTACACGTCGTCCTGTATTGTAATCGTTTTTGCCATGTATAATACACGAACTTTATGTTTTATATATGTTTTATTTATGCGCCCACTTTCTTTCCTCTCCGCCGTTCTTCCTGTTTACCCAGCGAGCCAGTGCGAAGAGGTAGTCTGAGAGACGATTGATGTATGCCTTTGCCCCTTCGTCCAGCCATTCTTTGCCCTTTGCGAACGTTATTAGCCGTCTCTCTGCCCTCCTGCAGATGGCACGCGCGTAATGTATCTCTGCAGCGAGGGGATCGGTGAATCGGAGGATGAAATGGTGTAGGTCGCCTACTTCTGCCCAGATCTCGTCTATGCGTTTCTCCAGCCATGCGGGGTTGCCGCTGAACGGGTATTTGCCTTCGGACATGATGTGTGCGTTCAGGGAGAAGATATCGGACATTATTCGCTCCAGATCTGCGGGATCGTCCATCTCTGCGGCGATCACCCCTAGGAGCGAGGCGAGTTCGTCAAGTTCCCCTATCACTTCGGCTTCTGGGCAGTCTTTGGGGCAGCGCCTCTTCCCAACGCTCGTGTTTCCCGAATCGCCGGTCTTGGTGTAGATGGGCATGATGTATTAACACCGTTACGGAATATTAATCCTTCCTTCGCTATTCTAACTGTGTTCAAATGTGAGTTCTCGGCGAGGTTCGTTCTTCCGCGAATTCGAGTAGCCCTCGCCAGGGAGTTGCACTCGCGCGGTTTTTCCGTTACCCAGATAGCCAGAATGCTCGAAACGTCCCCCGCCGCCGTTTCTCAGTATCTATCAGGCAAAAGGGGGAAGGACGTTCCCGACGCGTTCAAGGAGGATGTCAGACGTCTTGCAGAGCGTCTTGCAGCGGGCGAAGACATTTCAGAAGATCTCTGCAACCTCTGCGGTAGAATAAGGGATAGTGGGTATATCACTGCGTAAATGGATTTTCCGTCTTAATTGGGAGATCTTCGAAGTCGGATACATTTTCCGTTAACAGCATCTCAATTCCACTCTGGACGTATGCGTATGCAAGCAGGGCGTCCCAAAAGTTCCGATGTTTTGCCGCAGGTATTATTGTCTCCACGGTGTACGGCACGATCCGCAGGGGGATCAGCAGGCGGAGCAGTTCGACAAAGCGGACATATGTTTCCTCAGCGGCAGGATATTTTCTCTTTATTACGTATTCTGCCTCTGCCAGCGCTTGAGTTGCTATTGCGTAGTTCTCGGGGTGTGCAAGCAGATTTTTGACTATCTTCACCGCCGTTTCGTGCTTCTCTGGGTCGCTGTTGTCAAAAGCGTAGACTATTACGTTGGTGTCAAGCCCTTTCCGCATATATATCCTCTCGGCGTATTTTTCCGGCGTTTATGGGAAATCCCTTTTCTATCCTTTCCAGCAGTTCCTCTACGTACTTGCTTCTGGTAAGCTCTGTCAGCTCTGCGATTGTTTCTGCCAGCGCTCCCTTCTTTTTGCCTTTCTTCGCGGCTAGAATGCGCAGCGCTTTTTCGGTTTCGTCGTCGAGGGACACGGTTATGATGCCCATGTAAATAAATGAGAAGGAAATATTTAAATCAACGGGTGATGTTGAACTCTGGAAGCCCGTGTTTCTCGAAGTAGTTCCTCACAGGTGCTAGGACGTCAATGAGCCACTCTGCCACGGCATTCTTCAGATCAAGTGGGTGTAGTTTACCCTCTACGAAGTCCCGTCCCAGGTCCTCGTATCTGTAGTACTCAACGGTGCCGCCGAACTTCTCCGGACGCTCGACAACGAGCACTTCCTTATCGTCCCTCCCGCGTAGGATGAGGTTTCGGACGATGTCGATCACAGGATTGTTCTCCACCACGCCGGCGGGGCAGTATGCGTTTTTCATCTTTCTCTTTATCTCCTCGGGTGAGTCGTGGACATATATTGCGGTGTCTGGCTTGCTCTTGCTCATCTTCAGGTCTTCCGCGCTGACCTCCTTGCCCATACGCTTGCCCGCCTGGAGTCCAAGGAGCAAGTGGTGGTGGACGAGCACGGGTTTCTGCCATCCGAACTTCTCCGCCACCTCGCGGGCGAGTATATTCACCTTGCGCTGGTCCATACCTAACTGACATATATCCACGCCAAGTTCGAAGATATCCGTGGCCTGCATGAGGGGGTATATGAGGAACGAGGCCTTCTGCATCTCCGCGTTCTTCCTGCCCATGATCGTTCCGGCGCGCTTGATGCGATCGACCGTCACTGCCGTCGATATGCGCAGCAGCCTCTCCCAGTACTCCGTGCGTTCGATGAGGTCCGACGCCCAGACGATCTTGATGTCTTCAGCGCCGAGGAGTTCCCAGACCTTCTTGAAGTATTTCCCCGCCTCGTGGATCTTCTCCATGTCGCCGCCCATCTTGTTGTTGAGATATGCGTGCCAGTCGGCGAGGAGGATGACGAAATCAACACCTGCATCTGCCAGATCCCTTGCTTTTATTGCCCGCTGAAGGCCGGAGCCGATGTGCGCGTATCCAGACGGCTCGAAACCATCGTATGCCTTCGGATGCTCCTTCGTTTCCAACAGCTGGCGAAGTTCTTCCTCTGTGACGATTTCTTCCGTTGGCCTTAGCGCTATCAAGCGCATTCTCTCCTCTACGTCCATAGTTTTGCACCTCCTACTCTGTGGGCTACGAAGATCGTGAAAGAATCAGCGCCGCGAATAAAGGCATTCACCCACGCTAGGATTTGGAAAGGGGGGAATAAAAATCAGGGGGTCAGAATTCGCAGGCCGAAGCGTTTGAATTTTTGGAATCCGTTGTCCGTAGTTATCAAGGGAATGTTATTTGCTATACACACTGCCGCTATGAGCGTATCTATGCTTCCGGCAGGTTCTCCTAATTCATAGAGTTTTCTCTGGATTTCGCCGGCGATTTTTGCGCTGTTACAGTCCAGTTCCACACATGGCAGTTCTAGTATCTTTTTTCTCACCCCTTCGCCCCTTGCTCCAGCGAGGAGTTCGTAACGGATGGGGGCGCATATTAGAATATCCTCCGCTGGCAGCGCATCCACATCTATCTTGTTTTTCATAACGTCTATGATCACGGATGTGTCTACCACTGCGGTGGGTTCCATTTTCTGTCCAACTCCCTTATCTTTCTTATCGCATCTTCGTCTATACCATACAATCCAGATAGTTCCTTGAGAACATCTTTTCCGCTGCGTTTTTTGCCGAGGATACGTATTATCACGTCTGAGAAGCTCTCATCAGGCTTTTTTACGGACTTCAGCAGTCGGTAGGCATCTTCTCTTATGGTTATTGTTTTGACCGCCATGGTAAATTATGTTTAAACATACATTTAAATGGATTACTCGTACCTCAGCGCCTCCACTGGATCCAAATCCGCTGCACGCTTTGCCGGTAGGAGGCCGGCAATAATCCCGAGCACTATTGAAAACGCTGCAGCGCCGAGTATTAGCTGCGGAGATATGTATGCAGTGTAGTAGTGTATGCCCCCGAATGTTCTGACCCCCCACTGTACAAGTAGGGCCAGCGCAACGGCGATTCCTTCCCCGATAAGCCCACCAATCAACCCCAGCAGCCCAGCCTCTGCCAGGAATATCCCCATAATCTGTCCCCTCGTCGCACCAACCGCCTTCATAACACCAATCTCCCTCGTCCTCTCCGTCACGCTCATATACATGGTGTTCATAATTCCCACTGCCCCCACAATCAGCGCAATCGCCGCGAT
>JAADDH010000043.1 GCA_013154035.1 Candidatus Iainarchaeum sp.
CAATGTTTGCATCTGGATAATCAGCAGGGATTACGAGCTTGGGATCTCCTGCAAGAGGCCCTCCAAAGCGGTAAAAATTCCCGTCAGCGACAAGTGGCAGGGAAGAGAGTTGTGTGGAATTGGCCTCAGCAACAACGGAAATACCCGGAGATATTGTTGTCAGCGCGCAGGGCGCATTAATGTCTCCCCAGACAAGGGTTGGCGGAAGAGGTGGGGACGCAGCAAGAGCGAGGGGAAAGAGCAAGATAAGAATAGCGGGGATGCTATAGCCGTACCTCACACGATCACCTCACGGGGTGGGAACTTTAATGCAACGCCCATAATAGTGGGCGTGCAACCCCGCCTGCAGCCAGTTGTCTGGAATCCACACCCAGTATAGCGCGCCACTACGAACAGTAAACTGCCCAAATTCGGTAACCGCAGTGGCAACAGTGGCGTTCCAACCTGCAATATATGCGTAAAACGGATGAACGCCGATGATATACGGGAGTGTGGCGTTAAATTCAAGGAATGACAGCGTATATAAGGTGCTGTTGACATCGGGGCACTCAGATTGGCTGTTATCATCACAATACACAGGGATCAATGACCAGCCAGCATGCAGATCCACGTACTTCTCGCCTGTGCATTTGTGGGAATCCTTGTTCAGATCGCGAATGGGTACAAGAATATTGTGGTCGGAGTATACGAGATAGCCACGCAAGAGATACGCGGAATCGGCAAGAGGATCTGTGAGTTCCCACCTATTACCGTCCACATATGCATATGCGTTAGCATCCCGGAGAGCCACGCGAGTGTATTCATAGTTCACATCAATCTCGTGAGGAAACACGAAAGGCTGCCAGCCAGTTGCATTGATCTCCATATATGCATCGGGGAATCCAACGATAAGCACATTAGTATCCGGGGCAAAATTACAATCTATTGCGTTAATATCCAACGAATTCAGCTCCAGAACAGCACCCCGCGTAAGATCTGTAACGTTAGAGTCAAAACGGAGGGTAACGCGATCGCCGGATACGTAAACGGAAGATGGATACATCGCTCCTGCAGAACTGTGAAGTATGAATCCCGCAACACCAGTATTTTGGTCAGAAATGTTGCAGTCAAAGGAAAGGAGAACGTTCCACTCCCCAGATGGCACGTACGCGGAAACAACTGCATTGTATTCCGAAAATGCATCTATCCTGACGGGCGCCGTAACCGCATTGATTTCGTTTCCCTCGGAGTCGTAACCTATGACGGTAACGTTGAGGTCGCCATTACGCAGAACATTGGCCCAGTTGAACTCATAGCTGCAGCGCATAATGTTCGTATCACTGTTCACCTCGCAGGAAGACGCAGACACGCTCGCATTGTAGTCCACACCCACGTTGAAATCGCGGGAATACCAGCCATCCACATAACGCACGGTTCCAAAATGGGTAGCAACAACAAAGATATTCCAATCGTTAGTGGCTGCATTAACATCCCAAACAACGTTGAAGTCGCCCGAAACGGACGGCGGAACATTCAGATCGATGGCGTTCGCCTCAAGGGCAAATACAGAAGATAGCACAAATAGCACCGCAGCAAACAGGACAACCCTTCGCATGTAGTAAAACAGGAAACAACGAATAAAAAGCGCACGTAGGGATAAAAAGCCATAAACCCCATTTATAACATGCGAAGATGGCAGTGGCTGATCCTCATACTCGCAATCATCGCGCTGGCAGCAGTGGAGCACCACAACCCCACGACAACCCCCAGCGCCCCGTCACGGGGCACAGCAACACAGATACCGACAAAGTATGCAACGATTCAATTCGTTGATGAGAACGGGAACCCCCTTGATGTGAACGTAGTGTATATGATAAATGGGGCTAAAAAACGCATAAACGGGAATGGCACCGTAAAAATTCCGGAGACTGCTGACTACGCAATCGCCTACGCAAAGGGACGGATTCCGGTTAAGATCACCGCGATCGTGGACGGGCGTAGGGTGGTAGTGCCCACAGACCCCACCACAGAGAAGAGAACGCTATCGTTCAAGGGGTGCGCCCACGTGTTTATTGCTCCGAAACCTGCGCCGCTAGTAACAGAATACAACTGCAACACGGAGATCGCACTCCCCGAGGGAGTATATCACTACGCGGCTACGGATAAAAACGGTTGCATCATTGCAGCGGGAGTGGTTACGCTAAGGGAAAACAAGGCTGTTGAAACCACAGATAACGCGAAGTGTCGGCGGGTTCCGATAACAGTAGAGGATGCCGAGTCGGGCAAGTCACTACGGACAATGCTGACCGTGTTCGAGGAAAATACAGACATAGCCCATTTATGCGACGGAAATTGCGAAGTGGGAGTGCCGGAAAACGGAGCAGATGTATATGCCTGGTTGCCAGGATACCTGCGCGGATACACGCACATATACCAGGATAAAAACGCGGAGATCCTGCTCAACAAGGCGGTCAGCGGGGAATACACGAGCATACGCACAGACGGCAACCAAATAGTAGTTACCGATCGTGACGGCGTGGTGATTTACCACGGGGTTGGGGCAGACGCCAACATCTTCCTGCCTGACGGTAGCTACTACGTATTTGCAGAGCGCGGACCCATCGTAACGAAGGTTTTCATGAGGATTCCTGGCAATCAGCAAATACGCATCTCCATTCAGCCAGAGGATGCAATAATTACGCTGAAACCAGGCGAGGTGCTCTATGTGAATGATGTTCCCACATGCCACGGGCCAGCCACATGCAAAGTTCCCGCATTAACTGCGCTGAGGATAATCTTCCCCGACGGGAAGCAGAAAATCTTCGTAGCCCTGCCAGGAGAGGAAAGAATTATATAGGGTGGCGCAATCATAGTTTCGTGTCGTTCATCGCCGATGCGAGTCTAGCACTGAAACTGTTTGGAATCATATTCGTATTCTACTGGGTGCAGTCCAACGTCCAGAACAGGCTCGTGGCGGTGCTGATCCTCGTTGGAGTCCTATACTATCTGCTATTCTACGCCCAGGGCATATTCTGGATTATCATAGGTATTGGCCTGCTCATGATGTTCCCAGGCCTGAACTCGATACAGGACATATACTTCCAGTACGGTAGTGCCAAGGAACTAAGCGCAAGGAGCCCACAGGCATACTCGGAGGAGGCAGCAATTGCATCGGAGGCCATGATGGCTGAGCGAGCAAGATTCAACACTCCATACGGACCGAGGTGGGGGCGACCATGAGAAGAGGACAGGGGTTCGCAGGGTGGCTCGGACTATTCCTAATCCTCATACTTCTGCCATACCTCTTGATAGGGTGGCGGCCGGAGTTCAAATACGTTATTATGCTCCTCATAACCATCGGAATATACAACTTTGTCAGAAACTTCTTTGGCGACGGCTGGATGACGATAGGCATAACCGCCGCGTTCTTCTACCTCCTTGTATGGAAGCACTTCTGGACGTTCACGGCAATCTGGTGGATATACGCGTTGATGGGAATGGGCATCCTCTCAACGCTTGGCTGGACTTACATCACGCTGGGTAACCTATTTAGAGGAGGAAGAAGATAGTATCATTGAGGGGAGGAAATGGCCGCAAAATATGGCAAAGAACTCGGCGCGCTCATAGTCATTGTGGTGCTGCTCTACATCCTATCGGCAGTATGGTCAGAATGGATGGCAATGGCGCAGGACCTCCGCCTCGCATTATCAATGGTCTTCTTCGTATGGATACTCAACTGGGCCAGGAAGAATCTAGGATCTCCCCGCCTGGCAATCCTATATGCAGTAGTACTCGCATACATCGTGTTCTTCAAGCACCCTGAGGCAGTGTGGTTGGTCGTCGGCGTAATACTCCTGGCAACCATCGGGCCCAAGTTCTTTGCAGGCCTGGACACAAGTGGGCCGAAAAAGGATCCGCTTCTGGACGCACTGAAGGATGCAAAACCCGTAATCACGATTCCCATGACCCCACCAGCCGGATACTATCCCTACTACTACGGGAGCATGATGCCCACACAGGGACAGCAGAACAATAAGAAATGAGGTGATCGCATGGAGCCCGTAATCATAACGTTCCTCTACATCCTTGCCATGTATGGTATGACACAAGGCGCAAACGGGCTGATACTCGTGCTCATATCTGCAATCGTCATGTTCTTCATGTCACGGGATTATTTCGTTCCATTCCTCATCAGCACAGGAGTAATCTGGCTGATGCGAGCACTAATACCAGAACCGGCAACATGGGGCGCGTTGGGGCTAGCACTAGCAATGCTAACAATGGTAATAACCGGTGCGATAGGTGAGCGAAAAAAGAAAGAGGATGAAATTCCACCGGAAATGCTACCCTACCTGATGGCAATGTACGAAAATCAGCCGCCTGGGGGGTACAGATAATGGAAACAGCTATCGCAATCATCGTAATCCTCATAATCATCCTCGTGGCGGTAGGGCAGCCATGGCTTGCAATAATCCTGGCGTTTGGCGGGGCGTTGGCCATAGCGGGAGCACCTCCAAAGCAGCCAAAGCCAAAAAAGGAGTGGGGCGACATCCCCGTTCCCCAGGCAGGAGGATATCCCGGGTGGGATTTCTGGAAGGGCCAGATAGAAGGAGCAACCGAAACAGCAATGAAAGCACTACGCCTGGGTACTGGGATCCAGTACGCTGCCGATGCACTGTCGGACTTCCATAAGAAAACACTCTGGGATGCTGACGTTCCAATCCAGTGGTACATGACCCCTTGGGGACCTATGCTAGCCAGTAAGAAGGCAAACCTTGCAGAGCTTTACCAGCTCATGTCAGAGGCAGCAGCGATCGAACAGCGCATAAAGGTAGCGCGAGACCCAGAAGAGGTGAAGAAACTCCGCGAGCAGCTGGCCGAAATTCGCAAGAAAATAGAAAAGGTGTACGGAAAGGGAGAAGGAGCGGAGAGCTAATCACTTCTTCGCCTTCTCATACAGTCCCACGATCAGCGAGCGATCCGTGTCGAGGATTTCCTGCAAGATTTTCTGCAGTGCTGAAAGCATGGCGCGCTGATCTCTAAGTTCCTTCTTCAGCTCGCGGAGCATTTCCTTTATCTCGGCAATATCATCAAAGGAAACACTCGTGGAGGCGGAGGAAGAAGCCGGGGCGTTGGATGCATGCTGCACAACAGTTTGCGAAACATCAGCAGCGGGAATACCCTTCACGGGAGGCGGAGCAAGCGGCTTCGGTGCCACAGACACGGGCTGCACAGCAGGAACGGCAGTGTCAGAATCAGAAGCGTCATCTGGCTGAGATTCAGAAGAGCCCTCGCCTATCAGACTGGATACAACGTCAGATCCTCCCGCAGACATGCTGGCAAAGAGATCATCAGAGTCCTGTGCATCACTTGCCTCCTTGGCAGGCGTGGTGTCGGGGGGCGCATCCACAGGCTCGGTAGCTGCAGTAGCCGAAGAAGTGGAGGCTTCAAGTGCAGGTGCCGGAGATGCAGAGCCGCCCAAAAGACGGGCAATCACATCTGGCGCAGCGCCCATGTCCGCAAGCGTATCGCGAATTTCATCGTCAGATAAGCCCTGCTTGCGCATCTCGGCGATAGCCTTCGCAAGTTCCTCGTCAGAGGGCATGTTATTAAGAGGTCGCCCTCCTTTTAATAGGATGGACATTCTACGGCTACCATACGGCCCGTGGAAACCACTAATCAGTGGTAAATACGAGGACTACGACATATCGCTCTACCAGAACCCAGACAGGGATATATTCACGGTAGTCGTAGATAAGGACGAAGAGGGCAATCCAAAGGGCCTCGTCGTAATTATGTACCGCGCATTCCTCGTGGATGGCGACGTGAACACCCTCATGAACGGACTAAAGGAAAGAACAACGGCAATTGTAAAGAAAAGAGATTCTGACCTATACCGCTTCCTGCTCATACAGGAGGGGCCCAAATATATTGGGTTGCAAAAATCTGAGCTTGCCGACACCCTGTCGAAGCTAGGTAACGCACTGTATGCCGATTCTACACTCCTCAGAAAGGTAGCCGTCGCGATGGGCATACCTGTAACCCACATACGCGATGTACCTGCCCGCGTGGCAGCACTACTGCTGGCTGAGCCAATCGTAATACCAAACATGCTGGGGCATCCCGGCGGAATATCCACAACATCCGAATTTGGAAAGGTGCTCCCCGTGGGAACAGGGAGGGACGGCAGCGTCGAAAAAGAGAGTATATTCGAGTTTGCAAGAACCACAATCCTGGGAGAACATGAGCGCGCAAGAAAGCAAATGCTAGCGATAATCGCGGAAAATGCAATGCTCACAGGCATCCCAACAATCATACTGACTCAAAAGCCTGAAAGATACGACAAACTAAACGAACCAAGCCCATCCAACGCAGTATCAAAGGTGGGCATTAGCCCCATTGGATTCCCAACAACGAAATGGATCCCTGGCGAGGACTTACACATTGATCTGAACACCGTGGACCAAAAGGCGCTGGCAGAAACGCTGGGGATAACTTCGGAGATTAAAGCATACCAGGCAATCGTCGCAGCAATACGTGCAAAGCAAGGAGGCGCCGGGAAAATAGGAGACCTCGTCGCAAAGGACGCCAAGATGAAATACCACGCTCTACAGGCATTCCGCATATGCAAGCACGAGGATCTGGCATACGGAAAATACTATGGGAAGAACGATGTGACGCCGCTGCTAGAGGCGGGAGACATTGGACACGCGACAGTCATCCACGTGCCGGACGATCCCCACGCAAAAACCGCCGTTCAATCCCTGCTCTCAGGGCTCCTACGATTCCTAGAAAATAGGGGCAAGAGCAAAAAACTGCGGGCAATGCTCATCATCGACGGGGGGGACCACATCCTGCCGAGGCTTGACTCCGACATTCAGAAAGCGCTGGTAAACACCATAACAGAACTGCGGAACTACGGAATAGGCTTCGCCGTAGACGCCCCGTCCGAAGCAGATATCGCAAAGAACCTGCTAGACCTGGCAGAAGCCCACGTTCGCACAGTATCGGACGAAGAGGTGGGGATTCGCATCGTGACAAAGAGGCCATACCGTGCGATACTTCGGCCCCTCGCCTCAAACATCACTTTATGATGCCGAGCTCGCGGAGTTTCTTCTCAACGAGGTCCCCAACCTGCTTATACGTCACAAACTCAAGGGGATTAACGGTTTCAACTATGTACTTCAGCTCGGCAACGTCCTCAGAGGTAAGGGTGCGCTGCAATTGCTGTTTTAGATACTCCACATCCTCCTGAATCTTCATAATATCCTCGCGCATTCGCACTATCCGATCCTCCAGCTCCTGGATCTTCGTGGAGTCCACGCCGCCGCTACCGGAAGACTCACGAAGCTCGTTGATCTTTTTATTTAGCGCGATGAGATTACGGGCAAGAATCCGCTCATTACGTTTTATCTGAGATAGTTGCTGAGCGACAACGCGAAGATTGCTGTCCAGGGTCTTGACGTCATGAATCAGACGCATGAGAACCTGGGAGTTTCCTGAGCCCACAGTAGAAAAGGGGTGCATTTCTTAATATAGGTAGCGCCAAACTGTTACCGATGCGCGGTGTAATCATAGATGTAGATCACGATCTCGGAAACCGCGAAGAAACGATCATCCGCATCTTCGTCCGCACAGAAAAAGGAACAGAGATGTTCCTGGAAAGGTATGAACCATACGTATACGTCATAGGGGACGATCTGGACAAGATTGCAGAGAAATTACGAAATGTGGAGGGCGTTACGTCCGCAGAAAAGACCAATCGCCTCATCCGATGGGAGAAACGGGACGTATTGCTCGTAAGGCTCAAACACAATAAATACGCAAAGGATCTGAGGGATGCCGTAAAGGAGATGGGGGGAGAATGCCGGGAACACGATATTCCCGTCGAGAGGAAATACCTCTACGAGCGCAGGATCACCCCAATGCAGACCGTGGAGATCGAGGCAGAAAACGGATGGGTACGCGAAATACGCCCATCAGAGGGCAGTGTCCCCGTAAAAATAGCGGCGTTCGACCTAGAGATGTACGCGCAGGATCGGATGCCGGACCCCAAAAGAGACGAGATCATCATGGCATCATACGTGGATTCAGACGGTAACAAGACAGTGATAACCACGAAGAAGATAGATGCGCCATTTGTGAAAACAGTTGAAACGGAGGAGCAAATCATTTCGGAGCTGAACAGACTAATACGCGAGAACGATCCGGATATCATATTCACCTACAACGGCGACGCATTTGACCTCCCCTACTTGAAGGAGAGGGCCCACGTGCTGGGCCTGAAAATACCATGGGGCAGAGACGGAAGCGAACCACGGATACGACGAAGCGGCGGGGGCAACACAACGGTGGAGATAACGGGACGGGCGCACGTGGATGTCTTTCAAATCATTCAGTTCATGGCCGCAGTGGGTGCAATAAACACATTCAAACTGGATCTGGAAAACGTATACAAAACGGTACTCGGGCGAGAAAAGGTAAAGATAGAACATAGGGACATCGCAGAAGTGTGGCGCTCGGGAAACCTGGAAGACCTTGCCCTATACAACCTTCAGGACTCAGAAGCATGCTACGAACTGGGAATGGAGTTCCTGCCGCTATACGAGGAACTTGCCAGAATAACAACGTCTACACTCTACAACATCGTCCGCATGTCCACATCCCAAATAGTGGAGTGGAAACTCATCCAGGAGGCGTACGTCGCAGGGAAAATCGTTCCACGCAAGCCAAAGGAGGAAGAAGTCCGTGCGCGTATGATGCAGAGCTACGCAGGAGCATTTGTGCGCCAACCCATCCCAGGATTGCACGAAAATATTGTCGTCCTGGACTTTCGGTCGCTATACCCCACGATCATCATCTCGCACAACGTGGATCCAGACACGGTAAACGCGCCATACTGCTCAAGGGAAGAAGCATACGTCAGTCCTGTGGGGCACTACTTCTGCAAGGAACCGAAGGGGCTTCTTCCGCGAATGCTCGAAGAAGTGCTGAAAGAGCGGTTCGCCCTCAAGGATCGCATGAAAAAGATGGACAAATCGGACCCGGAATATAGGATCGTCTACGCAAAACAACAAGCACTCAAGATTATTGCCAACAGTGCCTACGGCTATCTGGGGTTCGCCCGCGCCAGATGGTACTCCAAGGAATGCGCCGAGGCGATCACTGCGTGGGCTCGAAAGTATATCCAGGACGTCATGAAAAAAGCGGAGGAGTTCGGGTTCAAGGTGCTATACGGCGATACAGACTCCGTATTCCTCGTTCTACCAGAAGGATGGGGCGTTGAAAAGGCGTTCGAGTTCCTCGAAAAGATAAATGCAGAGTTACCAAAACCGATGACCCTTGAGTTCGATGGATTCTACAAACGCGGAATTTTCCTCACGAGAAGGGGTGGGCAGGGCGCAGCGAAGAAAAAATACGCCCTCATCGACGAGAAGGGCAATCTGAAAATAACAGGCATGGAGTACGTGCGAAGAGACTGGGCCGAAATCGCGAAGGAGGTGCAGAAGAGAGTGTTGGAACTCGTTCTGGGCGAAGGTAAGCCAGACAAAGCTGTAGAATATGTCAGAAGGATCATCGACGATATACGCGCAGGCAAGGTGCCAAAGGAGAAACTCATCATATACACGCAAATACGCAGAGATCTGGACAGATACGAGGCCAAAGGACCGCATGTGGCCGCAGCAATAAAGGCCATGCGAAGGGGTGTCAAGATCGAGCCGGGTATGATCATTGGATACGTGATCACAAGGCGGGGAAAGAGCATATCAGATAAGGCAGAACTCGCAGCATTCGCAGAGGACGGGGACTATGACCCGGAATACTATATACACAACCAGGTGTTACCCGCAGTGATGCCAATACTCGAGGAGCTGGGTTACACCGAGCGTGATCTAAGCAAAGGCAGCGCACAGAAGACGCTCTTTGACTTCACGTAGCGTGGTAACGAATAAATACAACAAAGCGTAAATAGATCCATGAATGCTAAGAACATGCTAATCACGGCAATTCTCATCATGGGCGTAGTTGCTCTTGCGAGCCCTGCAATGGCGGCATCATCCGCCAGCCAGCCGGCAGGGCAAACCCAGACAAGCTGTGAGCTCAACACACAGGACGCAATCCCAGCGCCGCAGACATATGCCGCGTGGTTTGCAGACACCCCTAAAGACGTGGGCGCATACATAAAACCCTGTCAGACATACGTAATCACGATCCACCCCTGCGAACATGTGCCCAACAAGGAGATGAACGTCCCCACAGATTTGGAAGTAGATGCATACGCAAGAACATCGTGCAGCAAATACGTATACGGGGAGTGCCTGTCCGAGACGAGAATTCCAGAGCCCGCGAAAATAGTTGCTGGCCCGAACGGAGACGTCAACGTATATTTCATGATCCGAAACGTGGACATAAAGGCTCTGCCATCAAAAATCGTGCAGAGGGGTGTGCTGCCCGTATTCGTGTATGCTGTAGGTGCATGCAAGACACCCACCGCGCAGGAATTCGACAGAACTCCGTGGAATGTTGGATACAGGTACGACTACAGAGTATCAAAACAGTTCGAGAACAAACCCATAAAAGATATTTTAGAAGTAGAATTACACTGCCAATACCCTCCGCGTGAGAATGGAAAATGGATGTTCGACGTGACGAAGAAGGTGCAGATGGTATACCCTGACGTAACAAAAGCGGTTCTGGAGGGCAACTACGACATAGAATCCTACTGGCAGGTGAGTGCAGACACGTTCCGAACGCCGGAGGAGATCGTAAAGGGCTGGGAAAACGGATATGAGATAGCAAAGCTCAACGTGGATGGAAACTGGTACTTCGTGAAAATCCCTGCAAAGTTGACCATGGAGCGGTCCAACGCAAACGGCAAGATCGCTGCAAAGATCATTCCGCTGGGAGACTGCTACGCAAACGTCCCCATCAACAGAAGGCCCCTTGGTGCGCAGTGCATGAAATACATGGTCGTCGTCAACCCACCAAGCGTTCGGTATAAATTCATCGTCAAGGACTCGCAGGGCTATATATTGGAGGAAAAATCGGGCATCGGAGAGCAGAACTTCGAAGTATACCGGCCAATCACACCGGAGATGCTCGATAACCCCCTTTGCATAGAGGTCGTTACAGACAACAACGAGGTAATCGCGGGTGGTGACTGCTCGGAGATGCCAAAAACCACACCCACCGCGAAGATCAAGGCGGAATCATGTCCGCAGAATGAAAAGGAACAGCATATCGTGGGCGAGCGCTGCACTAGATACACTATTGACGTAACACCCGATGCCACAAGCTACATCTTCCTCGTAAAGGACATACAGGGGCAGGTAATACGCAGATACATGGGCCACGGCGATCAAAACTTCGATGTGCTGCTACCACTCATCCCGGAGACTGCAGGACCGATGTGCGTAGAGGTATTGTGGCAGGGGAAGGTTATAGGAAGCAGCGGGTGCGAAAACGAGGAAATGACAAACCCGCAAACACACAGCAAAACAAAGGAATGGAATGTAATCGTAAATTCGCCGTTCCCATACCAATACGAGGTAGAAAAGAATAACTTGCACCTGATGGTGTTCGTAAACTACATGGCAAGAAACGGCTGCGAAGGCATATCCGCAAAGGTAGTGCCCCTGCGCTGCCCGAACTGCTACGAAGTGGATCTCATTCCAAGGCATGCAGAACCTGGAGAGGTCTGCACACAGGTAATTCGTCGCATACCATACGTAAACGTTGAGATTCCGCTGTCCAGAGAGACGAATACTGTCCACATAGATGTGAAAATGGTGGGGACAAAT
Source organism: Candidatus Iainarchaeum sp. (assembly GCA_013154035.1). GTDB lineage: Archaea > Iainarchaeota > Iainarchaeia > JAADDC01 > JAADDC01 > SZUA-1452. The sequence goes on from JAADDH010000043.1 coordinate 11,781, forward strand.
CCGGTACCAAAACCAACCCCTGTGCCGAAGCCATTCATGTGCATGGACTTGGAGGCCAACGTGATTGAAATAAAGAACATGCTGCAGAGCTGTAAGATCAAGTGCACAGATGCAGACAAGGAGAAGATCATAAAGGCAATAGATCAGCTAAGAGCAAGGGCGAAGGAGCTGAACTGCAAAGTGGTGATTCCAAAGCCCGTATTCCCAGCGCCAATACAGCCTCAGCCGATACCAAAGGAGAAGATTCTGCCAGAGGAGAAAGGGGGGCAAGCAAAGAACAGTAGTTCGGTGACGACGACAAATAGGAACAACCAAATGGCCCACAGCCAGTACGTCCCCAGCGCGCCCGTCGGCTGGAATATCACCAACATAGTAAACAACGTACGGAGCATCATCGCAAGGATCTTCCAAATATGGTGATCGCGTGCGCAAAACGGCAATACTAGCAACACTCCTTTTTTTCATATTCGCTGGAACGGTAGCACACGCTGAACCAATGCACGTCAAAGTGGTGAGCCCGTTCAAAACAGAGTATAATGTAGTAAACGGTGCAATATTACTAAAGATCGACACGAACTACGTAGTGCCAAATCTCAAGTACAGCGCGACGGCCGAGATCGAAAAAAACAATGCATGCAACGGCTGCTACACGGTATACGTAATTCTCCACACCCCTGCAACGCCAGGATGTGCGTGGGAACCACAGAAATTGGCACCGATCCTAGCAGTTATACGGCCAGGGGCAACGGAAAGGAACGTAACAATACATGTGGTACCCCTGGGAGCGCTCCAAAACGCGGCAAACAGGGGCGTCGCGCTGGCAAGATGCTCATACCTCGCAGCACAGATCATGCACCTCCGTGCAGAGGTGGCAGTGTGTAACGCACTGGGATGCAACACGCGGGAAAAACAGGAGATCTGGAAAGAATGGAATACGATATACACAAACAATATCAAAATGCGCTGCAACCTGAACGTAGAGAAGCCAGAAATTGCGACGCCCAGCGCCAACGGCGGAGCCCTACGAAGATACGTGAGCAAGGACGAGAACGTGGTTAGCATAACAAAAAAGGGGGACAAAACGATCATCAAGACAGAGCGCAGCGGCAAGTTATTCGGCATATTTCCAGTCAGCGTAGAAAGCACGATCGTAATAAACGGGCACAGCGTGACAATCAATCGGCCGCTTTGGTATTCACTCTTTGGATGGCTGGTGTGGTAACAATTCGGCGTTCAGATCGTAGGGAGAATGGACAATAACCGCTTGCTCTTGCGCTAGCCAGAACGGCTCACGCTTTGGATTACCCACAACGATCGCAGGAATTCCATCGCCAAACTCTTTCTTTATAATCTCCGCCTTCATGCGCGCAGTAAACGCAAAGGGATGCTTATCATCTAGGCCCACGTACTGCAAGGGGAGATCAAGGCGCTCTACGAGATACTTGAGCGTAATGCTCGGGGAAGCAGATATCAAAACGACGCGATAGCCTCTGGAAATAAGAGCGTGAAGAAAACGCTCTGCGGACGGGGGCACGGTTGCAGAGTATGCAACAGTTTTGGCTATGCGCTCAGCAACATCCTCGGGCCAGGATTCCAAGAGGTCCAGATACCGATCCGTAGCTCCGCTCTGAAGGTAGTTGTATACCGGCATGAGGAAGGAGAATGGATAGAGAAGCGCGATGTGGGCACTCTTTATGAAGTATAGATCGAGACGGAACCAATTGCGTATCTTAAAGGGCCGGTCCTTTTCAAACAGCATATGCTTTGCAAGGGATACGCCCATATTTCCATCCACGATTGTACCGTCAACGTCAACGAACGCATACCGTTTCATGCCAGTCCCTCAAAAGAGCGTCTGCTGAACACCGCATATTGGGTAAAAACGCCGCTCACGTAGAGCATTCAGAACGTTGTCCACAAAATTTTTAACAGCCTCTGGATCGGAAACACGTTCAAGCACCCAGCGCTCGGTAAGATCATACCTCCCAAAGCGCTCGTTCAGCTGACGCCACGGAATGCCCGCCAACTCTTTGGAGATCCGCTTGTCAAAGGGCAAGACTCCAAGGAGCATGAGTACGGCAATAGCAGGATACCCCAAATAACCCTTGTAGCGCGAGCCATTATCATCGGAGGCAATTCTGTTCTCATCTAGCCGCACAACTACATGGTAGCTGCGACTACCGTCCGACGACAAAACAGAGAAATCAGTGTCCGAAATTCGACGAACCCTGCCATCCGCAATAGCACCCATTGCCTCGTAAACCTTAATGCGTGGGGGCAACTTCCACGGCTTGCCGCTACTTGACGACGATTTCATAGGTCATCTCCTGCGGATCTGTCTTGATAGTATAGTCGAGGTAGGTGGGCTTGTACACCAGCACAGCATCGGGAAGAACCTCCACGTATCCCTTGTTGCACGCATTGCAGCGCGGATCCTGGACGAACTGTATGTGATGCACAATCGTCTGTGTTGAAACAGCGATACCTGTGCTCTTCATATACGCTGCCACAGAGCTGCGAACCATACCCACAGTGATATTCTCGTCCGTGAAGAACCGACCGATGTTGACGGATGCGTTCACATTGACGGGAAGCTTGACTAATGCTCTGGATATGCGATCCACGGGATTCGGAACGGGAATGAAGAGCTGGAAGATCGCCACCCCAATAAACGTGAGTATGATCGCATGCTTGATCCCTGCGGAAATGCTGCCCTCGCCCGCAACGCCTGCAAGAACGCCAGAGAACACAGCCTCAAGAATGGCGAGGTTGAAGAATATGGCGTTCAGGGCATCCTCTGGAATGGGAGCAGCGCTGGACGTGTTGCCTCCGCCAAAGAGGCTGCCACCTGCGGAAAAGGATGGCAACGTCGGCAATTCGGGAAGAAGAACATTCACAAGGATTACGGTAATGAGAAGGAATATGATATATACTGCGTAGAGTGTGCTGACAAACCCACTGAACTTCGTCTTTCGCTCCTCGCGCAGAGTATGAATATGGCCTGCGTCCTCTGCCATGGTGTCCAAAATATCCGCAATGCCTCCGCCCGCACGATACGCTTCCAGAATCAGCTGAATCGAAGAACGAATCATCTTACTACCAGTACGTTGGGCAAAGCGGGTAAGCGCCTCCTCGAAGGGAATGCCCCATGAGACATACGTGGCCAATTTCTTAACGTCTTCGGTAAGCGGGCCGTAATTCACTTTGGACACGTTCACAACCGCCTGTGGGAGCGGCAATCCAGCGCGGACACCATCTGCAAGATCCTTCAAGAATTGGGGAAAGTAGTATTCCTTAGCGGAGATCGTTACGTATTTGTAATAGACATACCCTCCGACAGGAAGTAGAAAGAGTGCCAGCGCGAAGAAAGCGAAGGTGTAGAAATACGGAGTACCCGAATATGCGTGCTGCGCATACGCCAGAACCCCTACTGCTAGCAGAAAAGATACTGCAAACACTATGCCGAAATCGTCGATCACTATGCGCCTCTTGAAGACATGAAGCCGTATCTGCATCATATGACCTCCTTGGGCTTCTGGCTCTCTGCGAGTATGATGAATATAATCCCCACGATCGGCAGCAAGAGATATACGAGGAAGATAAGGAAGGATCGCGCACTCATTCCGAACACGCTGCCACCCATCATGCTCATGAAAACGACCATAATCACGCCCACGATCGGGGCGAGAACGAAGAGAACCATATATATTTCGGTAACAACGTTAAGCGCCTCCATCGCGCGCTTTTCTTCCTCTTCGTGCATCTGAACGTATGCCTTGGCACGCTCAGAGAGATATGCACGCAGATTCCCGCCGCTACGCAGCGTGGACACCATTCCCCACAGTAGCTCAGCCCACACGCGAGAGGGGGAGTAGCGAGCAGCATCGGCAATCGCTGAATATATGTCCTTCCCAAAAAGCTCGACGTCACGAACGATAAACTCGCACTCTCTGGAAATTTCACCATACTCTTTGAACTTCGTAATTGCGCGAAAGATTGCCAGCACGGGAATCCCAGTCCCCGCAAGTGTCGCCATGTGCGTGGTTGCATAAGTAATCCTTGCATCGATGTCCTGTTTTCGCTGACTGATCAGATAGCCGGGATACCCAATAAGCCCCAATGCAACAAGGCCAGAGAGGGAAATGCTGATAGCAAGTGCAAGAGCAACGGACACGCCGACGGAATACGAATAGATCCGATAGAGTAGAAAGAATGCAGACGAGAATGAAGTTATGAAAGCCAAGATAGTAAGAAGCGCAATGGCCGCCACGTACTCTTCAACGGAATACGGCAGTCTTGCAATCTTGAGGCGCTCTGCGAAGCGTCGAAGACTGGCACGATGCCTGTGGACGTAGGAGCCAAAATATCTATATGCCAGTCTGGTTATCGGCTTCAGCATAGCCTATTTCCTCCAAAAGGGCCTCTGGCTCCTTGTAATATCTAGCTATAATCTTGCCAACATCCCTGTAGTATCGAATATTGTGCTCGTGCATCCATTTAAGCACATATGCGCGACGCCTGAGCTCGCCCCACACGCTCTCAGCAGAAACACCGCGCAGTTGGATAATCTTCTCCAAGATATAGCTCTTGTCGGATTTGAACTCGAATTTATCGTCGGCGGGCACCCACCTGCCCAGAAGGTTCGTAATCGGCCTCCCATTCTTGAGATCTACGGAAACAACCTCGTGAATCTCCCGCAGGCGACGCACATCCACACCACGAATACGCGCGTGCCCCATAAACAGAACGATGTCCAATGCGTGGAGCAAGGATGCAGGAAGAGATATTGGCGGCGTAGTTAAACGGTCCACAAGCGTATCCATATCCTCAGAGTGGATAGTGGCCAATCCGGGGTGGCCCGTAGCCATACCCTGAAACAGCACGTATGCCTCCTTGCCACGAACCTCACCGACTACGATATAGTCCGGACGCTCACGGAGAGCTGCCTTGAGCAGATCGAACATTGTAACCGCGCCGGCACCTTCCTCTCCACCTTCCCTGGCAATCTTCTGCACCCAGTGTTCGTGAGGTAGGCGCAACTCTGGCGTATCCTCAATGGAAACGATCTTCGCCTCGGGCGGTATGAAAAGGGAAAGCGCATTCAGCAGGGTTGTCTTACCGGTAGCCGTCCCACCGGAGATGAGAATGGATTGACGGTGCTCAATAGCCAGCCAAAGGTATGCGGCGAACAGGGGGGGAATCGTCCCGTAGTGGATAAGATCCGTGATGGTAAGGGGATCCTTCGTGAACTTTCTAATGGTAAAGGTACTACCGCGGGTCGAGATGTCCTTCGTAATGGCATATGTTGCCTGCACACGGGATCCGTCGGGCAGCGCACCTTCCAGCAACGGATTGGCAACGGAAACATGGCGCCCACACATCTGGGCAAGCTTCACGATGAAGCGGTTAAGCTCTTCCGCGGAATCAAATCGCACGTTCGTTTTCATGGATCCGTAACGCCGATGGTAGACATATATTGGAATTCCAGGGCCAATACAGGAAATATCCTCTAAATTGGGATCCTGCATCAGCGGTTCAATCCGTTCAAGCCCCACGAAGTCGCGAACAATATAATACGCCAACTTTTGGCGCTGAGAAGCATTCAAATCGAAACCGTAGTCATCCACAACCTCCTCAAACTTCCTGCGCATATACTCCTTGGGGTCACCACGCTTCGTCAGATCATAGGCGCTAACATCGATGAGGTCAATGATCAGGCTGCGGATGCGATCAAGTAAGTCCCGCTCCTCCTTCGTCAGCGGGGGCTCCTCTACCTCGTAGAACAGAGCATCTTCCTCGTCGCTCCAATGAATATGTGCGCTGGCATGAGGTGGAATCAGTGGATACCGCTCATCGACAGATCGAAAATCTGGGGGGCTCCACTCCGCAGGGACTGCAGAACGAAGATCCTCAGGAAGCACGTGAAGGGCAACAGGAGCATTATTAACAAGCATATCCCCCTGCGAACCCGTCTGGTCTGTCGTTTTGCTGACATCATCAACGGTCAGCTCATCCATTACCATAATCGGCTCCACATCCGGAACCGAAGATTGTGGCGCCACCGCTGCAGGTTTGGAGCCAGAGACATCTACGGGAACCAACTCCGCGGGCAGCAGAACATTATCACCAGCATCCTGATCCGCAGGAGCAACGCTACTCGGATCCTCGAGGGTGGGCACCGCAGAGATGCTCACGTCGTCCAGGAGAGAATCATCTGCAATCTCGACAGATGTAAGCTCGGGGGCGAGCTTTGCCGCCTTCTTCAACAGCCGCCTAGCGGCACGAAGCATTCGCGGATCCACAGTAAAAAAATGCATATGTGTTTTATAACCGTAGAGGGAAATAATTTCTCTGTGCGCGAGGCTAAAACAATAGGAGTCATCCCAGATGGTAACAGGCGATATGCGCGAAAACATGGGCTGTCACTGCAAGAGGGATACATGCGCGGTGTGGATACAATAGAGCGATTCGTAAAGTACGTGAGAGACAAAACAGAAACGAAGCACGTGTACATTTATACACTGTCTCTAGAAAACGTGCTTAAAAGATCAAAACAGGAGCTATCTTTCCTCTTCAAGATATTTAGGAAGCAGGCGGAGAAACTCCTAAGAGAAAACCCCTACGAAGGGCGTGTGAGGTTTATCGGAAGGAGAAACGTGCTGCCGAAAGATCTGCAAAAGCTCATGGAAAAGATTGAACGTAAAACGGAAAATAGCGGCGATTTCGAAGTTATTCTCGCCGTAGGATATACAGGGATGGCAGAAATCGTGGATACGGTGAAAAGCATTGCGAAAAAGGTGGCCGCAGGGGAAATGCAGCCCGACGATATCGACGAGGAAACAATATACGCAAATCTCTACGCACCAGACGTACCGCCCCCGGACTTCATCCTGCGCACATCTGGAGAGCAGAGGACCAGTGGTTTCCTCCCGATCCAGTCCGTTTACTCCGAGCTCATATTCTATCCAAAACTCTGGCCAGAGCTTACAGAAGATGATTTTGAGGCGATTTATGCCGAATATAGGCAAAGGGTGAGACGATTTGGGAAATGAGGCCAAGATACCGCGGACTGAAGAGAAAGAGCGGATCATCCATATCGCCACTCTTCGACAGGGAATATTCGAACCCTCGCTCCCGCAGCACGCGCAACACGTGCTCAGCATCCACGTGGTTTAACCATTTACGGGCCGCGTAATGTACATACAGCCGAGGCAGCGCCCAAGAACGATGCCATCGCTGGTACTGGTCCAAACCCCCATGAACGATCGCTGTGGATAGCACATCTGCCGCACGAAGGCCGTAGGATATACCACCTCCCGTAGTTGCTTTAACATGGGCAGCAGCATCGCCCACAATCGCACAATTCCCCCGCACAACGCGCAGCAGAGGGGGAGAAACAACGATGGGGCGAACTCCTTGCAGAACATATGAATTAAAGCCAAGTTTACGGGCAAATGCAGACAAGCGCGGCAGCAGAGACGCAGACATGCGCGGCGGTAATGCCAGCCCGATCTCAGCCTCGTCCTCTCCCCTCGGAATCAACCAAGCGAAGAACTCCGGAGCAAGCTTCGGATCTAAATAGACATCCACGTAGCGATCAAAGGTGCCGCGAACGTAGGCAATCGCCCCAAGCACTGTACGAACATTAGACTTAAAGCACGCAGAACGAATAAATGAACCAGCACCGTCAGCACCCACGATAATATCGCCCTTAGGAACTCGTCCAATACGTTTACCAAGAAAAACGTTTGCACCAGAGGACAATGCAAGATCATACAGATACCCATCCAGTTCGGCCCGATCGAAAACATATGCCACGTTCCTACGGCGTACGAGAATCTGCTCAGAACCTGCATGTATGCGCGCTCCGTCCACAGAGTGGCGAGCAACACGTTTCAAACCAAAACGCTTCACGGTGTTAGAACTCAGAAGACCACTGCAAACTTTGTTTCCCACACGTGTGGCCTGATCGTACACGGACACGGATATGCCTGCATCAGCTAGCCGATACGCAGTGTATAAACCCGCAGGTCCGGCACCTACAACATCAGCGCGCACAGAAGAAAGAAGTTGAGGGAATAATAAGAACCCATCAGGTGCAGGTGATGGGTTGGTCTGTGGATACTGCAATACCGCTAGGACCGCGGAGGATTACGGTTATGCGCTGGTTTGAAGGCAAGGTGGTAACGCCATACGTTTTGTTCAGATCTATGGACTTCACTTGCTTTGCATCAATGGTTACAGGGATCGTATTTGTATCGAGCACTGCACCCGAGGAGCTCTGAATGATGTATGTAAAGTTGGCGTCTACCTTCACATCAGACTCGTTGCGCATATATATGCGCACATAGTTGCCCTCTGCATTGCACTCTGCAGACTCAATAACCAGCGAGTACTTGCCGATCTCTCCTGCCTTGGCGCTGGCCTGCGTGGTGGTGCTAGCCGTCGTGGACATGATCCACGAGTAAAACACCACGGCTGCTGCTATGGCGACAGCTACCATGAGCACCGTTGCAATAACTGGAGATACACCCTTCATAGTATTATCACCTCGGAAGAAAAAAGAGTATGGAATATATAAAGGTTGCTCAGCTCACCTCCCGACCGTCACATCTGTCGACGCTGGTGCGGGTCTGGTCTTCGACCAGACGCTCAGACAAAGGGATTTTTGCTCAGTTCACCTCCTTATCATCACGGATCAGACTGCCCGTTCAATCATCATCGCAAAGGAAAAAGACGCGAAGGAAATATCAATACTTCTCCAGAACGTACTCACCAAACACTCCCAAAACCGGCTTCTTTAGGCGCAACCGTCGCTCTCCGGATGCTGCAATCTTCTCCAACACACGCGCAAGAATGTCCTGCCGAATGCCCAACTCTTCTGAAAGCTCCCTGACGGTTATACGATCGCCCTTGCGCATGTGTGCAACGTATTTAACCACCTGACGCAAAGCAGCCTGCTCTGGATCTGCGGACGCCAACTTCGCGGACAACACACCACGTTTCTTGTCAATAGCTCTGTCTGTCTTCTGGAGTGCGGAATCTACCTTCTTGGCGAGCTTTTCAATGTCCTTCATGGCCTTTGCAGTCTTTTCTATACGGTCAGCGTGAGCAGCAATGAGATGTGCATGAACTGAACCGGTATGCTTTGCCAGCTTGCGAGCATGAGATTTTATTGTCTTGGCATGAGATCCGTGAACGGTTGCAACGGCTGCAACCATAGCGCTGGTATCCAGCAGGGGTTTTGCAACGCGCATAACTGCTGCATGCTTCTCCTTAACGGATGCGTGGTGCACACCACCTGACTGAACTGCCTCAGCATGCTTGGAGAGCTCCTCTTTGAGCTTACGCAGCTTCGCGTGAATCTCGTCAATCTCATCAGACAGTCCGTAGTCCCGTAGTTGGCGCACCGACGCGCGCATGGCCTCCAAATCCTTTATGAGATCTTTCAACTCCTTCTCGTCAAGAATGGCGCGCGCGGACTTAATGCGGTCATGAACGGCGAGCACGTCGGCATGTATTGTCTCAAGACGGTTCTTCAAGTGCTCAACATCTGCAGCGGAGAGCAGCTGAGTAATCTGAGCAAGCTCCTCCTCAAGTCTGGCGATCTCCGCCGTGGCTTGCTCCTTGGACATACGATCCTGCTCCACCGCTTCGGACAGCTGTGCAAGAGCCTTTGTAATTTTTTCGAGCTGGGCGCTAACGTCGTAACGCTTCATAAGCTCCATGACGCCCATGAGCTCGGAGTTAATCACCGAAAGGGATGTCTTCAGTTCATCAAGCTTCTTGTGCACATCGGACGCCTTCAGATTGCGCACATCGCGACTCATTGACTTAATACTCTTGTGCATCTCCTCTAACAACTGCTCCACTGCCTTCTGTCGCTCAGAGAGATCTTTCACGGCCTCACCAGCGCCGGCCAGATCGTCCAAGCGTGCCTGAAGCAGCTGTACGCGCGTGAGAATATCCGCAACGTTTGCAGAGTGCTTGGAGAGTAAGCCGTGATCCTGAACCATCATATCTGTGAGGTTCGTGAGCTGCTGGGAAATCTCATCCAACTCCTTGCGAACAGCGACGACGGTTGCTTTAGAGGTATCCTTAGATACTTCAGATTCAAGGGCAGAGATCTTCTCATCAAACTCCTTGAGTAGGGCTTCAAAGAGTGCTGAGTTCTTGGACTCTGCATCCAGGATCTTTTCGTACGCATCTGCAATCTGCTGAGATATAGATCTCAACGACTCCTGCAGTTCTGAAATGCGCTGGGCCGTAGCACCATCAGCGTGCGTATTTGCCACTGCTAGCTGTTCCAAAATCTTATTCACACGCTCAGAAAGCGCAGATAGGGCCTCCTTGCGCGAGGAGATGTCTCCATCCAGCAACTTGTGAACAGAATCAATGGCCAAGTTCAGGGCAGCCAGCTCCTTCTCTAACTCGGCAAAGTGCTGGGCATTCCACTCGTTCTCCTCATACTGGCGCTTGATATACGTCTTCACCTCATCAAGTGAGTCTGCAAGGCGCTCAAGCTCTTCCAACTTTTTCAGGATCTGCTCGTCTCCGGCAGATACTGAAGAAAGGATCTCAGACTTCGCAGAGGCGATGCTCTGATCTACGTGCTTCTGCAGAGCTTTGAGGGACTTGAGGGACTTTAGTTCCGCTTCAAGCGCATCCAGCTTCTCAGATATGGGCTCAAGATCTGTGCGAATAAGTGCCGCGGTGGACGAAGATTCAGAAACCTTTCCAGATAAGTCTTCAAGCTGCTTTTTCAGTGTTGAGAGCTCAGATTCCATGGCAGAAACAACCGCAGAGGACACTTGATCGGGAGATGCCTTCACGGAGCGTTCTATCTCCTCCAACACGTCTAGCCTGCTCTGAATCTTCAGCAGATCGCGAATCGCAGAATCAATACTATCCAGCTTTGTAGACAGCCCGCCAATGCTGGAAACCACGGAATCAAGGCGAGAATCGAGGATCTTCAGTTTGTCCTCTACGTCCTCAGCCACGGAGTCTGGAAGTTTATCTGCAACCCCCTGAAGCGCAGCAATCTTCTCGCGGATCTCAGATATGGCTGAGATGTCCTCGCGAAGGTCAGCAATAGTAGATGAAAGAGATTTAGTCTGCTCGTCAACCCCAGACAGCGTGTTCCCCAGCGTGTCCATTTTTTCGGAGATAGATGGGAGCACAGAAAGCTTGGCCTTCAACTCCTCGCTCAGTGCAGAGATGCTCGCATTGATCTCAGAGATCTGGGCGGACAGTTGGGACAAGAGCTCAGGATCCTTGGAGACGGCGTCCTTGAGCTCGTCCAGCACCTTCAGTTTGGTCAAAACTTCCTCTAAGTCGTCAGAAACCTTTTGGACGTGCAGCAAAACCTCAGAATCCTCCGTATCTGGCTCCTGGGCAGCTTTGAGTAGCAATTCGACCAGTGCGTCCACCTTGCGCAGCAGTTCCTTACTCTCGCGCGCGAGCCTGCGAATATCCTCCAACTTCTCCAGCTTTTCATCCTCTTCAAGACTGCTGTAAAATTCCTCAAGTTTCAGCTCAAGATCGTCCTTGCGCTTCTGCTGTTTCTTCTTCTGTTCGGAGGCCTCCACGGAAAAATTAACGGATCCACTGCATATAAATATGGTAGAAAAACCAGGACTACTGCACAGTAGTTTCAAAGATGCGATACAGGTCTGCAGGCCCGGCATCGGCGGGGCGCAGATCGTATATGTTCCCGCGAAGGGCTATTTTTTTCCGCCGGTTGGTGAAAACCTGCTGCAGGAACTTCCAATACGTGTATGCATGACGGTCATGCCCCCTAACGCGCTTTAGGACAAAACCACCCATGCTCCCCTTGGGGACGGGGTAGAACGCATCGGATGGGAGACGGTATGCATCCAGCACGTCGTAATACGTCTGAACGAAGGCGGAGAGCGCAGAATATTCGGGATACCCGGGCTCAGCAACAATGCTTGCAACCACGGACTCTCGGGCAACACCCATAATGTACGGTGCGTCCCCCAGCACCGCGTTCACAACCACGTCACGAACAGCACGGGGAGGCGCTTCAACAATGGTAGGCAGGGCAGGATATGAGTCGCTCAGCTCGGTGACGCGTATACGAGGGTACATCTCAGAGAGGGGCCTCAGCAACTCAGGACGGTCCGCGGCTATGCCTCCCACGTATCTGAAAATCAGGCCGGGAAAAGCATACGGAAAGAATACGTCACCGTAGCGCGTGAAATCCTCCAGAAACTCCGTATCCACAAGAACCTCCTTCTGGAGCAACGTCTGCGGAACACGGTAGCGAACAAGAATGCTGCGCAACTCGTGGGCAAGGATCACCGTATCACCTGTTGGGAGGGCGGACGAATAGATAGTACTTGCAATCTCCCTGCAGCTCCTTCAGTATCCTCCCCACGATGATCTTCTCGGGATCGCCAATGGACGGCAGGCGCTTGCGGATGTCGTCAAAGGACTTGAACGGCGCCTTCTCCCGCTCATCAAGTATTGCAAAGAGGTGCTTCTTGCCAATCCCAGGCAGGAGTTCCAGCGAGTGGAGACGAATGGTAATCGGGCGCGCGCGGTTAAAGAAATCCACATATTTCTGCTCGTTCTCCTGGACAAGGGTGCGTACCGCCTCTTCCAGGTTCGTCTTGGCCAAAGAGGTCAGATCATCGTAGCGTATGCGCCCTTTAATTACAGAAACCTTCGGACGATCCCCCTTTCCTATGAACACGCGCTCCAAAGGCTGAAGAGAAGTACCGGGCTTGGGGATCACTTCAAGGAGTGTAAAGAACGAAGTGCCGAGAATCTGGGCTAGGGGAGTGCCCTTTGGATCCCAGGGCTTGCCCATTGGCAAATAATCCAGGACTATGCCGTAGTCCTCCTTCATAGCCTCCCCTAACCCTTGAGTGCTTCCAGGATCTTATCATAGAGATCCTCTGTAACAGATTCCTTCGCAAGAACCACATACAGATCGGTTTTATCCTGCGGCCAGACGTTGACGATCTTGACGGCCAGCTCCTCATCCAACCCAAGATCCACCAGCCGCTGCACAGCTGCTCTAGCAGTCTCTGCGTCCGTGTGAGCTACACGCTTAACATACTCCATGGTGGCGTTCTGCTCGTAGGTTGGCTCCCCTTCTACAGACTGGAGAATCTCGCCAGCCTCGGCAAGAGTAACGGGAGCCTTTCCGAGCAGCTCTTTCCCAATCATATCACGCCACCTTCTTCAAGTGTATCGGAAGGGCAAGGATCTGCTTGTATGAGTTGCCATCACGGACGCGCACATAGTATGCTAGCCCCTGGGTGCCCACGACCACACCGATGAGACCGTTGAACCTCGGGTGCGGGCGGCCGTTGGGAATGCTCGGATGGATATCAATCACAACCCGATCGCCCACGTTGAAAATCTGGACCATTCTCGCAACTGTCGCGGGCGGGGTACTCCTCCACCGCCGGAGCTTATGACGAGTCTTCCTGTGATAACCTGCTGTCTTGCGCACCATGTGTATCCCTTAAAAGAGAGTTATGGGAAGGTATTAAATAGATACGCATGGGCTTCGGCATGAGTTACGAACTCATCATCGTCTTCTTCGTCGTCCTAGCGGGCCTTCTGCTCATTGATCTGCAGTGGACCTTCCTCTACCAGCCTCTCGTAGAGCTTGCAATATTTCTTGGCCTTGTAACTGCGATAGTTGGCGTTGTGAAAAGAGATTACGACGTACTGTTCACGGGCATCGTTTTCTTCATCGGCGGGCTTGCTATGCTCTCCGCAATGGGCACATACGTTCCCGCAACAAACGCAACTAAGCAGGGGCTTGTCTGGAACATACTCTGGCCCATTCTAGCGCCCTTCGGCTGGCTCTACGGCTACGGGCCCCTTGCTGTCGGGCTGGGACTGATTTTCCTCGCGTGGATTCTGTCAAGAATTGGATGAAGTGTTGCCGGCCGTCCGTGCGGGGGTTCATAGTGGCCGGCTTACACACCAGCTCTCCACCCCGCGGCTCTTGCAGCCGGCGATACAAATTGGATCATTTTAATTTTAAGGTTCGTAGTCCGCACCCCCCACTTCATTTTCTGAACGTCAGCTTGAAAAGTAGCGAAACGATTCTTCCAACATGATGCGCTGGGGCGAGGTGCGGCGGACACTTGGAATAGATGTCGTAGAGAAACCGGTTCTCAGGGAGAAGGTTGGGCGCAAGATGATCTTCTGGTTCAAGAACAACGGTGACGGGCGCGTGGCAGAACTTGTTATGGCAATCAAGCAGAAGGGAATCCCCGTAGAAATCCAGTGGGATGAAAATGAGGGATTAACAGGAATATGCATAGATTTCACGGTAATCCGATCCTAATCTAATTCTTCTTCATCCTGCGGGCGCGAATTTAAAGGTCTGTCTAACGCTCAGCTACCCATTGACAACCGAAGAATGAGTAGAGACCTGCTAAGCGGGCTAACGGCCAGTATATGAACGCATGAAGCAAAGAAGAATGTGCTGTCGGTTGTAAGACCACCCTGCTGAAAGCGCCGGCCGATGAATATCGGCTGGGCGAAGCGAACGCCGATGCAGGGGTGCAGGGGGCGCAGCCCCTGCTAGTGGGCCCGCCCGGATTTGAACCGGGGACCTTCCCCCTGTCAAGGGGACGTCATAGCCGGGCTAGACCACGGGCCCAAAGCAAAGCATAGGGAAAAGAAATGAAGGGTTTTTAAGCGCTGGTCTCCACGACGGTAGACTCTATGTGGTAGTCGCCGGGGAGCTTCATCATGCCGCGCTTGAAGGCAACGCGGATGACACCGTCAATGGGCTTGGGGGACCAGACCTCAAAGACTTTCATTCCGGGGTAAGAACGCACCGCGCGGCCCACAGGCTTGCCGAAGGCCTTGCTCATACCCTTCTGCAGACGGTCTGCACCCGCACCCGTGAGCATCTTATTTTCTCGAATAACGTGGTGCGGATAAGACATCAGGCGGAAGAAGTAGTTGCCCTTACCAAGAGCGCGCTCAATCTGCCTGTTAATGGCCATACGCGCAGCCTCAAGGGCGTTCTCACGGATGTTCAGCTTACTGTCAGCAACGAGATAGTAGCGATACTTGTATTCCGCCTTGGGCTTGCCCGTGACGAAACGGCGGATGCGAAGGCCGGGAACACCACCAATGTAGTTCTTCTTGGGCCTGCGAACCGCCCAACGTGTGTATGGCCTCTTGAGCCTCCGATAGCAGCGTGCTGGACGTAGTGCCATGATGATCACCAGAATACCGCTGAGATTATTGTTATGCCGAATGCTTTAAAGCGTTTGGTGAGGGAAGCCATAAAAAGCAGAAAAACCAGAAGATAGC
>JAADDH010000050.1 GCA_013154035.1 Candidatus Iainarchaeum sp.
CTACGAGGTGATCATTGGTCAGGGGAATTTTACCATAAAGACGATCGAGGATATCTACGACGCGGTGTACTCCTCCGTCCCAGGGGCGAAGCTCGGTGCGGCGATGAATGAGGCGAAGCCCAAGGTAACTCGCGTTACTGGAACGGATGAAGAGCTGAAGAAGATCGCGGCAGACATCGCGCTAAAGATCGGTGCTGGCCACGTCTTCGTCGTTGTTATGCGCGGGGCGTTCCCAATCCACGTGCTCAACGCGATAAAGCAGATTCCCACCGTAGCGTGCATATACCTAGCGACGAGCAACCCCTTCCAGGTGCTTGTGGCAGAGACGGGTCTGGGACGGTCAGTGATCGGTGTCGTCGATGGAACGCCGGCAGACCACGTGGAGAGCGAGGAAGAGAGAAAGGAGAGAAAAGAGCTGGTCAGGAAGTTTGGTTACTTCGGGGATTGATACTCTTTCATAGAATCCCTGCTTTCTTTCTTATCATTATCACAAACCACCCTGCACTTGCGACCAAAATACAGCAAAGTATCTAGAACTGACAGCAAAACAGCAAAAAATAATATCCACCCAAACAATGAACTTCCAGGATGGAATCCAGAATAGAGTGCTGAATACGCAGCGATAGTAAACCCATAAAGAACAACAAAAGCCAATGCGGAAAGCTGTAACGTTCTGTGAAGCCAATTACGAGCCCTCGCCCAATTTGCAATCGAGTTAAAGTTCTTTCGGGCGAATCCATATAACTCCGCTGCGGCAAGAGCCGAGTACATCAATCCCAAACCAACAATGCCCTGAACATCGATATCCGAAAAAACCGTGCCTCTAAAATTCAGTGCAACCCATACAATGAAGAACAGTGGCAGATATGCGACGATAACAAGGGCAAGAAGCTCGCGGGAAGGGTTTCCGACGTCTTGCGGTTTAGCGGTCATCCCGACCATGTAAAAATCATAGTTTAGGACCTTTTAAACAGACAATATATTCAATGATGAATATCTGCTAAGATACCTTTGAACTCAGAGAAATTGTCAGGGAGGTATTAAAGAGTGGCGGAGGGGTTACTGCTCCGCCAGGAGTTTGATCTCTATCTTCACATTCTCCGGGATGGGAATGCGCAGAATCATCTTCATAACGCGGTCGTCCGCAGCCACATCAATAATGCGCTTGTGGATACGCATCTCCCAGTGCTCATACGTCTCAGAACCCTGGCCATCGGGGGAGTAGCGCACTGCAACGCGGAGCTTCTTCGTTGGCAGCGGAATTGGACCACGCACCTTCACGCCAGCCTGCTTGGCAATGCCGACAATCTTCTGCACGGTCTCGTCAACGACCCTGTGGTCCGTCCCTGAAAGCTTGATGCGCGCGATCATGAGTATCACCACTAAACAAAAGGGAAAGGGTGGGGAGAGATCACTGCTTGGGCGTGACGTCGGTGATGACACCGACTGCCACAGTCCTGCTCATGTCACGGATGGCGAAACGGCCAAGCGCTGGGAAGTCCTGGAACCTCTCTGCACAGAGCGGCTTGGTTGGAACGACCTCCACGAGCGCCGCGTCACCGGTCTTGAGGAACTGTGGGTTCTCCTCAGCGACCTGACCGGTGCGTGGGTCGATCTTCTGGAGGAGCTGCTCAAACCTGCACGCAACCTGTGCGGTGTGGATGTGGAACACAGGCGTGTAGCCAACCGTGATCGCAGTGGGGTGGTTCAGCACGACGATGCGTGCCTTGAAGCGAGAGACCACTGTGGGCTTGTTGTCGGGGTGACCAACAACGTCACCGCGCTTGATCTCGTCCTTACCGACACCCTTGACGTTGAAACCGATGTTGTCACCGGGCTTGGCCTCCTGCATGGGCTGGTGGTGCTCCTCAATGGACTTAACTTCGGCGACCTTGTCAACAGGCATGAAGACGACCTTGTCACCGACCTTGAGCACACCAGACTCCACACGGCCGACAGGCACCGTACCGACACCCTTGATGGAGTAAACGTCCTGGATGGGGATGCGGAGAGGCTTGTCGATCGGCCTGGGAGGCTCCTCGAGCTTATCAAATGCCTCGTAGAGGGTCGGGCCGTTGTACCAGGGCATGTTCTCGGACTTCTTGACGACGTTGTCGCCCTTGAGGGCGGAGATCGGGATTATGATAACCTTGCTCATGTCGTAGCCGAAGCCCTTGAGGAGCTTCTCGACCTCTGCCTTGACCTCCTCGAACTTCTTCTGGTCATAGTTGACCATGTCCATCTTGTTGATGGCAACGATCATCTGGTTGATGCCGAGGGTCTTGGAGAGGATTGCGTGCTCGCGGGTCTGGGGCTGGACACCCTCAGATGCTGCGACGACGAGCACTGCGGCGTCTGCCTGAGCCGCACCCGTGATCATGTTCTTAATGAAGTCAACGTGACCGGGTGCGTCGATAATGGTGAAGTAGTACTTCTGGGTCTCGAAGTCGCGGTATGCGACATCGATGGTAATACCACGCTCACGCTCTTCCTTGAGTTTGTCCATAACGTATGCGAACTCGAATCCTGCCTTACCCTTCTCCTCAGCCTCCTTGCGAAGCTCCTCAAGCTTACGCTGGTCGATGAGGCCGAGGTCAAAGAAGAGACGACCGACTGTTGTGGACTTACCGTGGTCAACGTGACCGATAAACACCAAGTTCATGTGGGGCTTGTCCTTTGCCATGTTTTACACCTCCTTAAGCGTACCTAACATTTTGGATGGGGTAAAATTATAAGGGAATCGGTGGAGCTCACTCCAAGAAGTGCTCGGGCTTTGGAGGCTCCGGAGATTCCCCTTTTCTCGTTCTAACCTGCTTCACGACCTCTGGCTGGAGATCGCGAGGCAGAGGTTCAAATCCTGCAGGCTCCGTGCTCCAGAATGCACGACCCTGGGTAACGGAACGGATCGCTGCGGCGAATCCGATCATCTCCTTAACTGGAGCCTTGGCGCGGATGATGAGCTTCTCGCCCTCGTTCTGGATGTCAAGGATCTGTGCACGACGGCTCTGGAGCTCCTTGTTCACCGCACCCATGTAGTCCTGCGGCACGTTGATGTAGACGTTATACTTGGGCTCGTATAGGAACGGGTCTGCCTGGAGAATCGCGGCGTAGATGGCCCTCTTCACCGCAGGGATCACCTGGGCAGGACCACGGTGCACCGCGTCCTCGTGAAGCACGGCATCCTCCAGAACCACCTTGACGCCCATGACTTTTTCCCTCGCGAGTGGGCCGTCGTTAACAGCCTCCTGGAACGCCTGGATGATGAGTTCCTTCGCCTCGTTCAGGTACTGGACACCCTTGGTGCGGTCAACGAGGACGTTGTGATTGAAGGCTGCCCAAACATTCTTGGCGTCGTTGGGATCCATGCCAGCCTCTGCAAACTCCTTCTCGTACTGCTTGGGCTTGTACTTACCCTCTGGGATCTTGCCCTCCATGAGCGCCTGAAGGACGCCAGGCTCCAGGGGCTCAACGTGTATGTAGAACTTGTTGTGGTGGTTCGGGGACTTGCCCTCCACCGTCGGGGAGACATTCTTGACAGACTCGCGGTAAACGACGGTGGGTGGAGAAACGTTCACAGGGATCTTGTTGTCGTGCTCAACGCGGTGGACAATAACCTCAAGCTGGAGCTCACCCATACCAGAGACGAGGTGCTCTCCAGTCTCCTTGTTCACCTCAACGCGGACGGAGGGGGTTTCCTTCGCTATTCTGCGGAGAACCTCAGAGAGCTTCGTGATATCTTTGGGGTTCTTCGCCTCAATAGCTACAGTTACCACAGGCTCCAGCTGAGTCGCGAAGGACTCGAAGGGGTGTATTTCCTCCTCCGCGATGGTCTCACCGGCATAGACGTCCTTTATACCGGAAACCGCAGCGATGTTGCCCGCGGGGACCTCATCTACCACGACGCGGTGGGGACCCATGTAAAGGGAGATCTGCTGGATCCTCGCCTTGCGCTTGGCGTTAACCAGAACGACGTCCATGCCCTGCTTGAGTGTTCCGGAGTAAATACGACCTGTGGAGATGTCCCCTGCGTGGGGATCCACAGAAACGTCCGTGACCACCATGACGAGCTTACCGTTCTTGTCCACGCGGAGCATCTGTTGGCCCACGTCGCTGTTGATGTCGCCGTGCCAGATGTGTGGGATCCTGTACTTCTGAGCGACGGTGGGAGGGGGCAGGTGCTCAACGATCATCCTGAGGACAACGTCGTAGAGCTTGGCCTTCTTTGCAAGCTCCTTCTGCTTGTCAGCGCGCAGGTACTCGTAAACGTCCTTGAACGTCACGCCGGTCTCCTTTACCATGGGTACGGAGAGCGCCCAATTGTGGTATGCAGAACCAAAAGCCACAGATCCATCGGTTACAGAGACCTGCCACTTGCTCTTGAACTCCTCTGGGGCGAACTTGCGAATGAGATCGTTCACGTCGTTTATGATCTCCATAAATCGCTCCTGCATCTGCTGTTCGGTCAGCTGGAGCTCGTTGATGAGACGATCCACCTTGTTGATGAAGAGAACTGGCTTTGCCTTCTCGGAGAGCGCGATGCGAAGGACGGTCTCCGTCTGGGGCATCACACCCTCTACAGCATCTACAACGAGGACCACACCGTCCACCGCGCGCATGGCGCGGATAACTTCGTCCACGAAGTCCACGTGACCTGGCGTATCTATGATGTTAACGATGTAGTCCTTGCCAGCGAGCTCGTAGAGGATGGATATGTTCGCGGAGAAGATGGTAATACCCCTCTCACGCTCCATCTCGTAGAAGTCCATGAAGAGCTGCTTGCCTGCGAGATCCTCGGAGAGCAGGCCAGATGCTGCAACGAGGTTGTCTGTGAGAGTTGTCTTGCCATGGTCAATGTGTGCCACGATCCCAATGTTCCTGATCTGGTCCGTCTCGTACATGACGTTCTTCATTCTCTTGATGAGTTCCTCAATCTTACCCATGATCATCACCTGGACTGTCTTGCGATCCTCTCAATCTCCTCGCGGCGCATCACGGCGAAGGACTTCGGATCGTTGTTCGCAGCAGCAATAAGCTCCTCTGCAAGTGCCTCTGCAGCAGAGACGTTAGTGTTAAAGGATTTGGAGAATGCCGCGAGGGAGATGTTCCTCAATGCAACATCCAGGGCGCGGAGTGGAGACACGTCCACCGCTACGGGGACGAAAACACCACCCATCTGGACGCGAA
The DNA here is from genome assembly GCA_013154035.1 of Candidatus Iainarchaeum sp. Classification (GTDB taxonomy): domain Archaea; phylum Iainarchaeota; class Iainarchaeia; order JAADDC01; family JAADDC01; genus SZUA-1452. The sequence continues at coordinate 5,185 of JAADDH010000050.1, forward strand.
CGACGTCTTCCCTTGGCGCGGCATTGATCACCGCATCCACAAGAACCTGAACGGGGTTCTTCTTTGTCTTCTGCTCGACGATCTCAAAGGCTTCCTCGACGATCTTCATGGCCTGAAGCTTCTTGCCGCAGCCACCACGGCCCCTGATATACCTACCGCCAAGCTTGCTGGAACCCTGACCGGAGCGCATGAGCTTGTTGATAAGGCGCTCCACAATGGGCACGTCCTTCTTGGCCATGTGCCTCTTCGCGTGACGGCCGTGGGTGTGAGGAACGATGACCGGGCGGAGGGAGATGTAGTCCTTGAGAGAAACGTCGCTAACCACAACGTCAGACGTATCCCAGCGCCCAAAGAGAAGGATTTTGCCCGTAGTCTGCTTCTTCTTGCCTGCCATGTTCATCTCCTCGACTTCTCCTTCCTTCCGGTCCTCAGCATCTCAAGGGAGATGCCGTTGACCTTAATGACCTTGTAACGCATACCCCACTGAGATCCGACTGGACCACCCTGGGAACCACCGATACCCTCGATGATAACCTCGTCGTGCTCGTCAATGAACTTAATCGCACCATTACGAGGCGCGTGGGCAGTCACCTGCTTACCGTTCTTAACGAGCTGCACACGAACAGCCTTGATGAGACCGGAGTGAGGCTGCTTCTGCTCCACCTCACGCTTCTCCAAAACGATCCCACGGGCCATTGGTGCACCCTCAAGGGGATCCTGTGGTCCGTGCTGCCTGCGCTTTATGCGCTTCTTGTAATAAACATCCTTCCAACGCCATCTTTGCCGGTTCTTAACCAATTTACGAGCAGCAAATTCTCCGTTTGCCATTTACGCCACCACCACATTGTCTATTCCAAAGTGTCGGGCCGCAAGGGTCCGTGCGAGGCGCACCTTGGCATCCAAGCGACGGCCAAGGGCGCGGCGATCCTTACCATCCAGAATCACATATGCTACCTTCTTACCCCCGCGCTCAACAACATTTACCTTCTCGACATTTGCAGGGGAGAAGATGTTACGGATGAATTGGGCTGGATCGGAGGAGTATTCAACGAGTTCTACTTTCTTCCCAAGAATTTCTTCCAGCTTCTTGACGTTCTTGCCACCTTTGCCGATGGCCTGTCCCATGTCGCCTTCCCCTACGACAAAAATGACCGTTCTCCTGCCAACAATGCAATCCTTGGAAAATGCCCCTGTTACAGAACCAAAAAGGGAAAGATACTGTACTTCCTTCGTTGTCAGCCTCACGTTCACTCCTCCTTTGCAAGCTCAAGTATGCTGGAATCGCCCGCATCCTCTACGACAAGCATGGCCACAGTGAACGGCTTTCCGCAGACGTGACCGAGATCCACCGTGGTGCCGTCGTAGTGGTAGACGGGAACTCCGCCAACCTTTGCAAGATACTCCACGCGCTCACGCTCGGCCTGTGGAGCATTCTTAGCGACGATCACAAGCTTTGCGGCGCCGTTGAGCAGAGATTTCTCTGTCTGACGGTAGCCGAGAAGTACACGCCCCGTATCCATTGCTCTTCTTACCTGGAAACGCATGTCCATGTCACTCACCCAACTTCATAACTAGTTTTACCCTGCCAGTACCGACCTTCACTGGCAAACCGACTATCAAATTTTCCACCACACCCTTTAAATGCTCAACCTCGCCCCAGATCGCCGCCTCTGTTAGGTGCTTACCCGTCTCCTCAAAGGCGGCGCGGGCGAAGACAGATCCCTTCTTACCTGCAACACCAGTACGACCGACTGCCTCATAGTATCCGTCGTAGGTGAGCAGGTCTGCGAGGAGCGAGAAATGGCGCAGATCCACTTCCATATCCCCGTATGCCTTCTTCAACTCCTCAATAATTACGTAACGAGCCGCTTCTATTCCGAGAACCTCTGCAACCTCGTGTATATCGTTGGATATTGTGCGCGTGTGATCCACAGCCTTGTGCTTCAGAATTGCCTTTAGGTTCGTCCCAGAGGTGCTGACGACGTACTCGTCGCCATCCTTTCCAACTACAGCAAAGCGTATTCCGCGAATGCCAGAGAGGTGCAGCTTCTCAAGGCTCATGCGCAACTTACGAAGCTTCATAAGGGGCATATCTTCCCCAAAGGTGAGAACAATGGTGTTACCCTCAGGCTCAACCTTTTTCTTGACCTTCGCAGCAACCTTTGAGACGATCGTGTCCTTATCGAGGCCTCTGTCCTCTATAGCACCCTCGTCCAGATCTATGCGGATCTCACGGGAGAAATAATCTTCGGAAATCTTCGCAACGTCCTTAAGATACGTCTCCTGAATGGAGAGGGCAAACTCGCGGGCCTTATCCTCGTCCTTGCTATAAGGCTCCTTCAGATATATACGCATGCTGGGCGTCTTGATCTTCCTAAGCGCGTCGGCGATTTCAAGCATACGGTCCACACCAGAAGTAACGGACACTTCCGCAGCACCCGCGAAGTGGAAAGTACGGAGAGTAGCCTGAGTGGCCGGCTCACCCATAGACTCTGCGGCAACGAGGCCAGCAGGATACCATGGATCTATGCGCACGGAGTCCAGCCACTGGTCAACGGCCTTCTTGAGCTTGGTAACCTTTGTCTTGGGAAGCCCGCGCTTCTCAGCGAACTTCTCCACGCTCGGTTCAAAGTGAGCATACTTCATTGCTTACCCCCCAAAACCTCATCTGCAATAACATCCACAGGCACGTCTCCGTGGCGGAGCGCCTGCGGATCGATCCCATCATCACCATACACGAACTGAACGATGCTATCCCTCGTAACCTCACGCACAGTCCCGTCCGGGAACACGAGGAGATCCATCATTGCGTTGGACAGACGGCGGTAGTAGTATCCCGTGATCTGCGTGGATACACCCTTGTCCACTTCTCCCATTCTTCCGCCCATACCCCAGAAGAACATCTCGTCCATGCTGAGACCGTCGCGCAGGTTGCTGCGAGCGAAACCATGTGCGAATGGGCCAAGATCTCCACGCTTGAAGTGGGATATAACGCGCTGGTAGAATCCACGGTAGGGACGCTTCTCGCGGACGGCTGCCTGTCCCTGGATCCCCATGAGGTTCCTGATGTTGGCAAAAGAACCACGGGCGCCGGAGAAAATCTGCGCAAAGTTATCCAGAACGCCCTGGGGCGTGAGCTTCGTCTCAAGAAGATAGCGCTTCAGCAAATTCTCAACATCCTTTGCAGCCTGGGACAACGTGATCATGATGTAGATCTCCAGCGATTCTCTCAGGTCGCGCCCAGGAATGGGCTCCAACTGCCCCTTCTCATACTGCTCGAGGTACTCCTGTACCTTCTTGATAGCTGCATCCGTGATCTCATCAATCTTGCGCTCGATCTCCTCAGGCGTCTTCAGGCTCTCGTAGGACACGGTGAACCCAAACCTGCGGACGATCCAGTAAGCCATACGAGTGACCTTTGCGATGAAGTCCGCTGCTGCATCCTCGCCGTAGCGGCGGGTAATATAGTCTATGAGCTTGCCGTTCCCACCAATGGCTGCCTTGTCAATGACACCTGCGACGAGCTTTCCGTTCTCGATGACCGTGTATGGGTAAACAACGCTCTTCTTGCCGGGGCCAGCGAGGCCAGTGCTAACAAGGAACTTGCCCAACTTGGACGGGAACTTCATGTTCATATCCTCTGGCAGAATCGTGGAGAATACATCTCTGCCGGAGACATAGCCATCTTCATCGGCCTGCGGCACCTCATAAACACCTGCAAAGTAGAGTAGATCCATGGCCTCATCCCTGCGCAACCGCGTCCAGGGCAACGTGAGCAGGAACATGGCCGTAATAATGTCCTTGGTGGGTGCAATGATCGGACCGCCGTAACGCGGGGAAATGATGTGCTTCTTCGTGATCATGAGCTCCCTGGCTTCCACCTGCGCCTCCTTGGTCTGCAGGAAGTGAATGTTCATTTCGTCGCCGTCGAAGTCCGCGTTGTATGGTGGGCAGATCGCAGGGTGAATCCTAAGTGTCTTGCCGGGAAGAATGCGTGCGCGAAGCGCCATCATTGACATCCTGTGCAGGGACGGCTGACGGTTAAACAATACCACGTCGCCGTCGATCACCTGGCGCTCAATGACGTAACCCGGCGCTAGCTCTTCCAACAGCTCCTCGCGGTTCACATCAGTCACGCGCTTCCTCGTGCCGTCAGGGCGGATGACGTAGAGGGCGCGAGGATATTCCTTGGATGCCACGTACTTCTTTGCCTCGTCCAGGTTCCACTCCGTGACGTGCATTGGAATGGTAATGAGGTTGGCCATGACCTCTGGCACACCCACCTCGTCTATCTCCAGGAGCGGATCTGGTGTGATAACAGAACGCCCTGCAAAGTTCACACGCTTTCCAGACAGGTTATACCTGAAACGACCCTCCTTACCCTTGAGACGCTGAATGATCGTTTTCAGGATCCTACCAGAGCGGTGACGTGCTGGGGGCGCTCCAGGCGTTTCGTTGTTAAAGTACGTAGTAACGTGATACTGAAGAAGGTCCCAAAGGTCCTCAATAATCAACTGAGGCGCGCCCGCATCTATGTTCTCCTTCAGGCGCTGGTTGATACGGACGATATCCGCAAGCTTGTGGGTAAGGTCGTCCTCCGCTCGCTCACCCGTCTCAAGGATAATAGATGGACGGACTGTAACGGGGGGGACTGGAAGAACTGTGAGCACGAGCCATTCGGGGCGGAAGTTCTTTGGATCGAAACCCAGACGCTCCAAATCAGCATCGGGAATCTTCTCCAAGCGCTCGCGAATCTCGGTGGGCCAGATGCGACGGTCGCCCTCGAAGAAGTTCGTTGGCTTGTCCAAACGCACTGCAACGTGCTCAGCACCGCAGTGAGGGCACTTCTTGACTGTAGCACCCTTTTTGGCGAGCATCTTCAGACGCTTCTTCGGATCGCTCTCGGCAACGATCTCCTTCAGCGCCTCGTCGGAAACGAGGGGACGCCCACACTTGGGGCAAAACGCGTTCAGGAAGTACTCTATGTAGCGGGCATACTCGGAGTGCACCACGGGACGGACCAGCTCTATCCTTCCAAAGTGACCGGGGCACTTGCTCATCTTCTGTCCACAGGTCTTGCAGCGCAGGCCAGGATCCGCAACACCCATGTGGGGATCCATGAGGCCGCCGTCCACTGGGAATCCATCGTCATCATACGTCTCAGGAACGACGACCTCCACGGTGGACATTTTACGTATCATCTCGGGGGAGAGCACCCCGAACCGAATCTCACCAATTGTCTTTCTCGTAACCATGAGCATCACGCCTTGTCCCGCAGTACGACCTTTGGATAAATGCCGAGCGCCTTCAGCTCATCCAGCAGGAGCTTGAAGGCGTAGGAGACCTCCACCTCCTGGACCTTGCGAGATCCACAGACGGGGCAGTAGCGCTCGCGGCGGATCGCATCATCAACGGCCACGTTTCCACACTCCTCACAGATGAGGATTGTTGTCTTGTCGGACTCCTCCACCAGACGCTCGTAGAGCGTCATTGCGGCGCCGTGGCCGATGAGCGTATCTCGCTCCATCTCACCGAAACGAATACCACCTTCCCTGGCCTTACCCTCAGTGGGCTGGCGGGTGAGGATCTGAATAGGACCGCGAGCGCGCGCCTGAATCTTCTGAGATACCAAGTGCTTGAGACGCTGGTAGTATGTCGGGCCGATGAAAATCCTTGCCTTGATCTCCTCGCCCGTAAGCCCATCGTAGAGGATCTCCTTGCCAGAGGGCCGGAAACCCTTACTCTTGAGGTATGCCTCCAAATCCTCTATTGGCTCCTCGTGCCAGGGCGTGCCATCAACGCGACGGCCACGGAGCGCCCCAGCCTTCCCTGCGAGGATCTCAAGGAGGTAGGACACAGTCATACGAGAAAGGAAAGAGTGAGCGTTGAAGATAAGGTCTGGGACGATGCCCTGTGCCGTATAGGGCATGTCCTCCTGGGGAACGAACATGCCCACAACTCCCTTCTGACCACCACGGGCGGCGAACTTGTCTCCGAGCTCAGGGATCTTCTCCTGGCGGAGCTTCACCTTTACCATGCGGGAGCCGTTGGGATCGTCCGTGATGAGCACATTGTCCACATATCCCTCCTCATCCATGCGCACGGTAATTGACGACTCCGTACGGTTCTCCTCGATAATGCCGAACTGAGTAACCTCCTCAAGGAAGCGCGGCGGAGACGTCCTGCCCACGAGAACGTCGCCACCCTTCACATAGGTCTCAGGGATGGGCAGACCGTCATCACCGATGGCGTGATAGTATTCCTCGCCAAGATATCCGGAAACATCCTCCGTGGGACGCTCAAAGCGGTCCCTCTGACCGCCGGGATACCTGCGCTCAACAGCAGTGTATGTGCGGAAGAAGACGGCACGGAGAAGACCGCGCTGCACGGAATCGAGGTTCATAACCAGAGCATCATCCATTGCGTAGAGGTCTGGCGTTACCGCCACCACGATGTTCTGCCCAGAGGGCCTCCGATCGTAGTTCATATAGTCCGCCACGCGGGAGCGGACGATTGGCTTCTGGGGATAGTAGAGAATATAGGACATCGTGTCGGTCCTCAGGCGGAAGTTCGCGGCATAGAGGCCGAGACCTTGATCAAGCATCTTCGCACCGTGGAGGTTGCGGGAGGATAGATTGCGCTCGGAGTATGGAAGAGACGCAACACCAACGCCGAATATGATCGCGGGGTGAATCTCCACGTGCGTGTGCTCCTTTGTCACGTGCTCGTAGTCCGGAGCGATGTATGCGTTCTCCTCTTCTTCAGGGTCCAAATACTCGACGATACCCTGACGGACGAGATCCTTCCAGCGGATGCGCCCCTCCTCAAGTGCCTTGATGTGCTCCTCTGTGAGCAGCGGCTTACCGTCCTTTACGACAATAACGGGGCGAGAAACACGGCCCGCGTCCGTGTAAATATAGACTTCGTTCGTTGTGTCGTAATACGTGACAGAAACAGTGTATGGAAGCTGTCCGGAACGCCTACGGGCGCGAATAGCATCCACGAGTTTGAGGGGATCCTTGTGGAACCCCACTAGACGACCATTAATATACACCTTCGCATCGCTCATCCGATCACCGGTTTAACACCAAGCTTCTTGACGAGGCGCTCAATCTTGGCAGGATCCGTGGCGGTTGTGACCTTCGCCATAAGGGCAAAGTACTTGATAAGACCCGCAGAAACACCCTCTGGCGTCTGGATGGGGTCAAAACGACCGAAGTGCGTACCGTGCACCTCACGCGCCTCAAAGTTCTTCCTGCGCTTGGACAGGGGGGAGTTAATCCTACGGGCCATGTAAATCGGAGCAACCCAGTTCAGGCGGTTCATGTTCTGGGCGACACCAGTGCGACGAGAAGGCCATGTGCCCGTGCTCATTCCGTACATGATTGCCTCTGTGAATGCGTTGGGGCGAACCACTGTGTTCAGACGGAGGGTCTTCCTGCGCGCGAGGGCACGCTCCACCTGGAAGCGGATGTCCTTGACGAGCGCGCGGAATGCAAAGCGGAAGAGCGTCTCCATGAGCTTGCCGGAAAGTTCAACACGCTTGTTGGCGAGGTGATCCTTGTCGTCAAAGGGACGGAGACCATAAGCCGCCTCAGACGTCCTCTCAGCCATGCGGATCAAGAAATAGCCCTTTGCTTTACGATCTTCAGGAGACGTGCCGATGTGCGGGAGGAGGTAGTTATCAATAACCTCCTGGGCCCTGCGGAGACGGTAGTCCTTTATCTGGCCAGGCGCAACAAATTTCCCAATATAGTCAATGGCCTCTTCCTCCGTCTTGATCTCCGAGGCCTCCAGGTTGAGAAGTGCGTCGTTTAGAACCTCCTTCTCCCCGAGGAATGCATCAAGAATCTCCTGATCATCGGTGAAGCCCAATGCGCGGAGAAGAATAATCCACTTCAAATTGCGCGGTGCGAGGGGGAAGTGAGCCACCCAGATACCGTCGTTCCTCCGCTCCACCCGCGTTCTGCCCTTATACATACCCTTGGTGGAGTAAATCGTTGCAACGGCGGAAACGTTGGAGCGGCTCTCCTTGGAAACGAATACCTTGTTGGGGGCAGCCTCGTCAAAGGCGATGAGTGCCTTCTCCTTCCCGTTGATGATGAAATAGCCGCCGAAGTCCAACGGGTCTTCTCCGAGATCCACGAGCTCCTTGGGGGAAAGTCCCTTAAGCCAGCAGAGATCCGACTTGACCATGACGGGAAGTTCACCAATTCTCATACGGGCACGCTGTAGCTCCACGTTACGGCGAATGGCAACCATGTCCAGATAAATAGATGCCATGTAGTCCCTGTCACGGATCCTTGCCTCCATTGGATAAATCCTGCGAACAGAACCGTCAATCTCCGTTACCATGGGACGCTCTATATGAACGCCCTTCAGTTCTATGCGAAAATCGCCCACCTCTGGATCAATAACCTGATTTTCCTCAATGATCTCGGGAATAACCTCATTAACAAACTGGTTATACGATTCTATCTGCTGAGAAACAAGGGTCTCGTCCCGGAAATATGCATCAATGAGTGCCCACCTGTCCATTTTATCCCCTCATCACACCACAACTCTGTAGTAGAGCGTCTTGCCAGCTATTGGCGAGTTTCGCTCAAATTCAATAACATCTCCCTTCTTGGCGCCCAATTCCTTCACCACTGGGTCCCCTTCAAGAATCTTGGGCAGATTCTCCTTCTGCACATGATACTTCTCCAGAAGCGCGGAAACCTCATCGTCTGAGAGAATACGAGCCTTGGGCACCAAGACGTGGTCCATAATAGAGCGTTTGGCAGCCATGCGAATTCACCAGAAACTAGCGCTAGTTCGGAAGATAAGAGGCGGGAAAACCAATTTAAAAATATGCGAGGGCAAAAGAGAAAGAGTTATAAAGCTCACGAGAAGAGGAACTCCTTGATTTTCTCCCAGATGCTCCCGCCGCTCCTCGCCTTACGGCGGATCTTCTTGCCCGTGAGCGCCTCTGCAAGATCGTAAAGTCCCTTCGCAGCAGGGGACTCTGGCTTGTACTTGACGAGTGGCTGTCCGTGCTGGAGAGCGTCCTTCACGTTTGGATCTTCGGGAATCACGGCGAGCAGAGGTAATTCAAGTATGTTTGACGCCTCCTCCGGGCTTATGGAGTTCTTGCGGTACATATTGAGCACCGCGCCAGGCACCATCTTCCCCAGGGACTTTGCAAAGTAGTGCGTCTTGAGAGCATTAAATAGAGAAGGATAGTTTGGATTAGCAACAATAAGAGCGGCGTCCGAGTTCATAATCGTGTAATAAACATCCCTGCCGACGCCAGCAGGCCCGTCAAGGATTACGACGTCGTAGTTGGAAAAGAGGGGGCGCAGCATCTCAAAAATCGTGTTCAACGCCTGATCATCCAAGGCCACCATGTTAAAGGACGGCGTAACAAAGTGGAATCCCGCAGGATGCACCCATATGAGGTCCATTGGGTTGTATGTGCCCTTGGCAAGCGCCTCATCAATGGTGTGGCTGTCGGGGGTTACGCCAAAATGAGTAGCCACCGTAGGGGATGTGAAGTTCGTGTCAACGACTAGCACCTTGTTTCCGATGTCGGACAGAATCGTAGCAAGGTTTATAGACGTGAACGTCTTGCCTACGCCACCCTTCCCAGAAACAACAGATAGGATCATTTCATCGCCTCCTTGATGCGAGTAATATAATCAAGGGATTTCGCGTGGTCCTCGGGCATCATATAGCCCTGGGAACCCTCAACGCGCATGCCACGAGCGTAGCTGCGAAGAATGTTCGCCACATCCTCCGTTATCCAGTTGATCTCTTGATAATACTGGATAACGTCATCTATGCCCTCCTGGCCCACCTTGGAGAGGAGAAACTGCACCCAATCAATGAGCGTCTCAATAACGCGCACGTTGCCAAGATCTACGTGATCCAGAAGATACACAGCCCCCGCAGCGGCAGGTATGGGGCGATCTTTTGGGACAACCTTCGGCGCGGGTGCTGGAGGGCGAGCAACTGGTTTACCCTCAAGTTCTGCGAGTTTGCGCTTGATGAAAATGATCTCCCGCTCAAGGCTCTCCAACTTGGCCAGAACCACGGAAAGATCATCGTTGCGAAACGGCTGCGGTGGAGTGAACGAAAATTTAGGGGCGCCCATCGTAGAAAACGGTGCCAGCGAGTTTTTATATGATGGATAATGGTTGTTACCACCAGCAAAGGACGATAAATGACACATTGGAAGATTGTAGAAGCTGCTGGCAAACATGCAAGAATATCAAGTAATGGCCAGCTAAGCGCACGGAGTGCGCGCATGCTGGACGCGGGCCACCACATCGCGAACTCTGTTCGCGTGCACACAAGCAGAACTTGCGATGGAGCAGCTGGTGTAGTGGACCCGCCGGGATTTGAACCCGGGGCCTCCCGCGTGCGAGGCGGGCGCTCTGCCGGACTGAGCTACGGGCCCACAGGAAAGCAAAGAACAAGAGGATTGTGCAAGATGGTGTTTAAAAGATTGGTGCTAGAGCGACTCTACTTCCATACCCTCGCGCTCGATGTAGACGGATAGACGGTCCAGAGGATGGTGCGTGGCACGCATCTTGGGAATACGGAGACCCCTCTGGGTCACACCGCCGACGTCCTCGTAGTAGAAGAGCTCAATAACACCGTCAGCCATGGATTCATAGACGGGGAGTGCAGGATCACTGGGGAGAACCGTGACATAGAGCAGAATACCAAGATCCTTCGCAAGGGACGAGAGGGACCGCAGAACCTTCTGCATGACCGCGCTGACATCCACCTCCGTATGTAGCCCAAGCGTGCGGGCGAGGTAGAGAGAAATTGTGCTCATGGAGTCTATGGCGACGCGTCGGGCACCCGTGGACTTGATGATATATTCCAAGCGCTCACGCAGGGTATCCAGCCGATCCGGGCGGAAGCGCTCGTACTCCTGCTCGCTTAGGTAATAAATATAGATCTTCTTGTCCTTCTGCAAGGCAGGAACGTCCCAGCCGAAGATTGCGGAGTACCAGCCGATTGTCTGGGGCGCCTCGTCAAAGGTGAAGTAGATCCCCACGTCGCCGGTAAGCGCGGAGGCGTATATGGACTGAAGGACGAAAATGGTCTTCCCCACGCCGGGAGCCCCCTTCACGAGAATGAGAGAACCTTGAATGGGCCCGCCCTGAATCGCTGCATCAAGCCCGGGCACGTGCGTGGGGATTCTCTGCATGTAAACACCTCAGAACATGCCCAGCAACTTCAGGAAGAGCAGGAACAGGAGGACGATAATTCCCCACATAGCCCAGCGAGGAATGTGGAGAACGTCTGCAAGAAGGTTTATGTACTTCACCCAGCCGGAGGGGGAGTGCAACTCCTGCAGGACCTCTGCGGTGATCTCGTACCAGCCCAGCTCTCTCTCAGGCACCTGCTCAGCACCGAAGAGCGCGCCAGACACTGCATCAACATCCAGACGGTACGTCCCGCTCTGAACGTCTATCCATACCCTCCAGAGCGGCCAGAGATACACCTCTCCGCCAACAATCTTTATGTTCTGACGGGGAACACCGAGCATGGAGGAGAGTTTAACCGTTGCAAGCTCCTTCGCCTCGTCCTTGGATATAACAACGTCCTTGGCCTCAAACTTATACTCGTGCTGGGTTTCCTGGGTCAGATCGATGGGCATCTCGTCCAGAACGTAGGGAACCGCCTCCCAAATATGCCCATCCGTCGCGTCCACTGCAATCTTGCCCGAAGTCTCCTGCGTGACAACGCCATTCTGCTCGTAAAACGCCTCGTAGGTGAATATCCAAATAGGGACATAGACAAGCTTCACGGTACCTGTTTTGAAGTGGTGCCAGTGCTTCTTCTTGAGCGTACTAGCCACTACCTTTGAAACAGCATCAAGGGGAAAAGAGAGAACAGGTGCGGGGTACTGCAGCTTCATTGCGACCGACGCTTAACGATCTTTATGCCGGCCGGCGTGATCAGTATGTAGAACTCGGAGATCCTTGCAATGTCGCCGCCCATGCCGAGGACCGTTTCCTTTATGCGAGAAACCACGTCTTTCAAACCAATGGCATTCTTGGTGGACATGGGGCGGATGTTCAGAAGGACGATGTTGCCCTTGTTGATCTCAGCAATGATCTTATCGTAGTCCTGGGACGACTTGAGCGCGATGGGCTTGACGTAGCGCTCCGCCTCCTCCTCTTCAATCTCGTCCTCTTCCCCCAGCGAGTTGAGGAACTCCTCAATGTCCGGCTCCTGAGTGCTGCCACCGAAGATCTTGTCAAGGAAACCCATGATCATCACCACCTCAATACTCTATAAGAACATTCGCACAAAGGAATTAATAACGGTTTAGGTGGGCGGGATGATTGACGACATTCTGGAGCGCCAGATAAAGGGCAAGACCGTGTTCAAAAACCGCGACGCGCTCTCCCCACACTACATTCCCGACCACCTGCCCTACAGAGAGGAGCAGATAGAAGAGCTGACCAAAACCATCGCTCCCGTCCTCTCGGGCAAGAAACCGGAAAACGTGTTCATATATGGCAAAACAGGCACTGGAAAGACGAGTGTGTCTAAGTTCGTAGCGCGGAAGGTAAAGGAATTCGCTGAGAAGCACGGCATAGGCGTTGAAGTCATATACATCAACTGCCGCATGCACAACACGCGCACAAATGTCTTCGTCAAGATCGCGAAGGAGCTGAGGGACGGAGAAAACTTCCTGGGCCTGCCCACCTCGTATATCTATGAGCGGATCCTAGACGAGGTGAGAAAGCGAAACCTGCGGCTCATAGTAATCCTTGACGAGATTGACATGCTCAAGAACATCGCAGACACTGTGTACTCTCTGAACCGCGCCAACGACGAACTGGAAACCGGATCAATATCCCTCATCGGCATATCCAACGTTCTGACGCTGAAGGACCGCCTGGACGCGAGAACGAAGAGCACGCTCTGCCAAAAAGAGATGGTCTTTCCCCCGTACGATGCAGAGGGCCTGAGAAAAATACTCACGGACCGTGCGCACATAGCATTCCGCGATGGTGCTGTAGACCCAGCAGTCATCGCAAAGACTGCAGCATTTGCCGCCCGCCAGTCCGGAGACGCCAGGTATGCTTTACAGCTGCTCCTACGCGCGGGGGACATAGCGGACGAGGAAGGAGCAGATGTCGTAACCGTGGAGCACCTAGAACGGGCCAAGGAGAAGGTGGAGGAAGACATTATACTGGACATGGTGTCCCAACTACCGCTGAACCAGAAGGTGGTTCTCCTGGCAATAGCCGAACTGGCAGAGAAGAATGCAGGCATGCGCCTCTTTGGCTCGGGGGCACCGGTGCTTACGTCCGGAGAGGTTTACACAGCATACACCCAACTGGCCGAGCGAATAGGTAGGGATGCAGTCTCAGACCGCTGGTTCCGCGAGTACATCTCCGAGCTGGCAATGTATGGAATCCTGCACGTGGAGCAGGCAGGGAAGGGCTTCAGGGGAAACACGCGGCTCATACGCCTGAAGTTTGATCCACAGAAGATCAAGGCAGTCCTAGAGCGCAGCCTGCTTAATTAACAATAAAAAGGTTTTTGCCCCAACGTTTTAGCCGTAGAGTGGTGATTCTCATGAAACTGCCCAAGAAGATCAAGCTATACTGCCCGAAATGCGGCAAGCACACGCTCCACACGCTCAAGGAGTACAAGAAGAAGAATCCGCGCGGCCTCTCCTGGGGTGAGCGCCACAAGAAGGCCAAGAAGGTCCACGGATACGGTGCAAACAAGATTAAGGCGCACAAGGTGACCCAGGTTTACAAGCAGAACAAGAGGCCGACTTACATCGCCACGTGCTCCGAGTGTGGCTTTAAGCACCACTTCGTAATTGACAAGCGCATGAAGAAGCCAGAACTCGTCAGCGTGACCCGCTGACGAGGTTTATTTTATTACTATCGTCTTCTCTGGTGGATCCAGATAAATCCCAGCATCTATTACACCGGGAACGTCGCGAAGAACATGCGCAAGGTGGAAGTAGTCATCATCCAGCGGTTTTATACGAATGAGAACGTGGCCCATATAGTTCTTTCTGTGATCGAGGATCTCTCCATACAAAGAAAGCTCATCCAGCGTATAGTCTAGGAACTGGGGGACTGCCTCAACGAGCACTTCCTTAACGTCGTTCGTAACGAAAGCCCAGAAGTGTTCTGACAGTTTTGCCATGACACGGTCGGCGAACACTGAATCGCTCCGGGACTGAAGGAGGTAATCGGGCCCCTTGTACTCCGCTTGGAGAATGAAGTAGGTAGGGTAGCCACGCACCACGGGGATGTCCAGATCCGTGGCCCAGCGTATCTGAAGGGGAGAGAGAGGTACGAGGCGCAGGGACGCACCGGACTGATTGGCGTATGCGATGGCGGAAATGATCTCCTGCTCTAGCCGCCCGCCAGACACGGCGATAGTTCCCCTCTTGGGCAAGAGCTCAGCGATCTCAGGTGCCTGCATCACTTCGCCCCCAGCAAAGGCAGTTCCTTCTCAAACACGCCAGTCACGGCATCCAGGAAGACCTTATACTGCTTGCCCTTGTGCTTGATCACACCTACCCACACGGGGCGGTATATGACACCGATCTTCTTGACAACAACACCGGGCCAGAGCGCGGGCAGGAGATCCTTCACGCGCTCCTTGCCGAAATTGGCAGAGAGGATGTCCTCCGGTGCAATAGTCATCTCCGAGACGAGGAGGCGGCCGAAGCTGGCAAGAACCGGATCTGTAGGTTCGTATGGTAGCATGAGGTCCATGTTAAGGAAGTACCTGCCGTCCTTCTCCACAACGAAGCGCGCATCACGCAGGAGCGCCAGGTCTCTCTCTGCGATCTCCGCCGGAATGTGTCCCTTCGCGATGATTTCCGAGAGATTCGGCGCTGGCAAACCCTTCTGCTGAACGGCATACAGGTAGCCGATGATCTTGGACTGCATGCGAGGGAGCTTGTATATGTGCTTCAGCCCACGGGAGAAGACGATCTTCCCGTCCACGACGTGGATGAACTCGCCGTGGTATCCGTCTATGTATGTGATCCCCGTGAGGACGTTGCGCGGCTGGGAGAAAACGGAGTACTCCACCTCCCACACCGGAATGAACTTCAACTCCATGGATACGATCTCGTTACCTCCACCGAGCACGCGCCCCAGCAACCCGTGCTTGTAGCGGGAGAATAGAGCGCGAGCCTTGTCCTCCATGATGCGAGAAACGAGAGCGCGCACCTTTCCCTCGTCCCGTGTAACTGCCATACTATCATTACGTTCCTCATCCTTTATACCAGCATCGCTCTCGGGGACGGGAGGAGAGGAGGGTTCAGAAACAGGCTCCTCGGTCTGAGCTGCTTCCAAGGATGCGTCCACGGCAATCTCTCTCCCTTCGTGCTGGCTGCGACGCGGACGAACTCGCACAAGAAGCGCACGGGACGTGGTGTCGGCACGATCACCAACGATAGCCACACCAATGGGCAAACGCTTGACAAAGACGCCCTGATACTCCTTGGGGAGAACAGTGGGCATGCGCTTTTCCACTGCCCGGACATCATCGGTGAAGACGAGTTTGTGGACGAAAAGCATATCCAGCTGAGATAAAACCCTCGAATCTATGGCTGCAGGTTGCTGCGTGGCAAAGATGAGAGAACAGCCCGGTCTGCGCCCCTGTTTGACGTATTCAATGAGCGCATCGGTGGCGGGAGTCTTCTTCCCGCCGGAGGGCATGAGGGTGTGCGCCTCGTCTATGATCAACCATGTGGGGGGGATCTGTATTTCTCGCTTGCGGGACTCGGGGAGATCAAGGATCTTCGCGGCCTCCTGACGGGTTGCAATCTTGCGGGCCTGGAGAATACGGCGGGCAAGAACGCCAATGACAAGGGCCCCCACATTCTCCTCAAGGAATGAAACGTCTATGACCGTAATGATACCCGGCTTGGAGAGATCAGAGAGTGCAGTCCCAGTCTCGGAGAAAACTCCCCAAGAACGAGCCGCATAAAAGCGAGAAAGGATCGCACGGATCGTATCCGGCTTAAATCCACGGTCCTTGTCGCGGAGTTCCTCCCACTCCTCCAGCGTATGGATGATATCTTCCAACGAGTAGTCCTCGCCATACTCCTCGTGCACGTGCTCCAGCACCTTTTCCAGGAGCATACCGGAGGGGGAGAATCGGTCAACACCAAAGGTGAGCGCCCAGTCTTCCACGGTGAGCATAGATGGCTTGAGGGAGAAGAGAGCGTCGTAGGTCCCCTTTGGGACGTCCTTCGCGGCACCAACGGGAATGAATATGCGTACATTATCATAGCCCTTCGGAGTCAGTCCCCACGACGTGAGGGTGCGTATCTCATCGCTCTGGCGATTGGGCAGCTTCATGGACCAGTATATACCAACTGGATCAATGACGATCGTCCCCACATATGGATTCTTCTCGGCGAGCTCTTCCACAAACACACCAAGAGTGTATGACTTTCCAGAGCCACGCGCACCGGCGACGAAAATAACGTGAGGGTACAGGGCATCCACATACACGTCCCAGCCCTTAAACGGGCCGTCCTCATCCACACGACCGATGTGCAGAGCGCCCCTAAAGCCCTCGCGCGAGTAGAGAGAAGCCTTCCGCCCGAGCAGAATGCGCCGCGTGTCCGGATCATTAATAACACTCAACTCTTCCATGATGATCACTCCATGAACGCGTCCAGCGTCGTCTGATCACGCACCCCCGCCGTCCTCATGCTGGATACCTCGGAATCGCTGAGCTTCCGCCCCAGCTGACGGAGCAAGCCCTGTGCAACCTTCGGACCAATGAGTTCAGCCAGCACGCGGGGATCCGCAGATGCGATGTCATGAACACTATGGAACCCCGCATTAAAAAGTTTCCTGGCGCGAACACGACCGATGCCCTTCAGACGTACAAGAGGCAGCAACTCCTCCCGCACGCCGTAGTGAACGCGCTCCTGAAAGATCTTGGCGTACTTGACAACGCGCTTTGCATCCATGAGTTTCGCTATTTCCTCCAGTGCGTAGAAGAGCCATTCAGCATTGGTTACGTATGCCCGCAGGATTCCAGGGGATACGTCGTAGCGCTCCAAGATCTGGTCCTCAGTAACCTCGTTCACCCAGTCACGGAGAATGAGGAATAGCTTTAGTTTGTTCAGGAAGAGGTAGTCATCAAACTCGTAGGAGTAGAGATCCACGCCGAGCTCCGGAGCGATCTCCTCCGCAATCTGCCAGAGTGCAGCTTCTTGACTCCGAGGAACGGAGGGATACGGCCGCATCTCCTGAGTATTGGCAATTAGGAAGAGAAAAGGCGTCTCGCCGAAACGGGGCTGCTGCACGAAATCAACAAACTCCTTTGCGGTGTACGGATCTATGTACAGCTGCGCCACCCTCCTTCCCAGATCCGTGGGCCGAAGATCCTCGCCGGGGAAAACAAAACCGTTCTTCACGAGCCAGGAGAGAATCGCATCCAGCTTCGCCTCAACGGCGGAGAGATCCCCGTACTGATGGGCGTAAAAGCTACGCGCAAAGAATGCGTGAAGCGCATCACGCGAAGGGGTGACCCGTGTGGCGATGAGGGAAAGTGTGTGAAAGCGGAGAGCGGGCTCAACACCCAGGCGCGAGTAAATGTTCTCAGGAACGCCAAAGATGTATTGCCGCATGATCTGATCCACCTGCGCTACATCCCTCGCAAGGATTACCGCCTCCCCGTGGTCGTCGTACTTGGGCCTTCCCGCACGCCCAGCCATCTGCTTGTACTCACGAACGAGTATATCCTCATACCCCCTACCGCCGTAGCGCTTAACGGAGTGTATGAGAACGCGGTAAGCAGGAAGGTTAACACCAGCGGCCAGTGTGGGGGTAGCTGCAATGACGAGGAGGTCCCCTCGCCTGAACGCATTCTCCACCGCCTCGCGCTGAGCAGACACGAGTCCCGCGTGGTGGAAAGCAACTCCATGGCGCACGTCCTCCGCAAGTTCTTTGCATTGGGCTGTGGGGGATTCCAAAGCGTGAAGCACCTTCTCAGACAACTGTCTAAGACGCCCCTTCCGCGTGGCATACCGTGCAACGAGGCGCCGCAGACGTCGTGCAATGCTCTCAGCATTCTTCCGCGTGTTGGCAAATATGAGCACCTGCTTTCCCCTGCGCAGTGTATCCTCTACGAAGGCAGATAAATCATCGCTCAGGTCAGACTGCAAGTCCGTGGTCCCACCATCGGCAAATAGAACTGCCTTCTGATATAGAACACCCTCGCGAAGATCCACAGGGCGCCAGTCGAACTGAACGAGTTCAGCACCCAACCACGAAGCCAGTTCTGCAGCGTTTGGAATCGTGGCGGAGAGTGCAACGATCTGGGCAGAGTGAAATGCAAGAAAACGCGTGAGAAGAACTTCAATCGTCGGCCCGCGATCTGAATCAATCTCGTGAACCTCGTCCACAACGAGCACGCCGACATCCGAGATCCACGGTGCGCCGTAGCGCAAAAGGGAATCCAGCTTCTCATAGACTGTAAAGATAACATCGTAGTCCTTCGCCCAAGTGTCCGCCGAATCAAAATCCCCCGTGGATATGGCCACGCGCATCTCTGGATACTTCTCCTTGAACTCGCGGTAGTGCTCGGAGGTGAGGGCGCGGAGAGGAGATACGTATAAAGCCTTCTTCCCCCTGCGTACGGCAGAAACCATTGCGATCTCCGCAATAAGCGTCTTGCCAGATGCCGTGGGAGAGGATACAACGATACTCTTTCCATCCAGAAGCCCGGCGGAGACCGCAGACTCCTGGACGGGATTTAGAGAATCAAATCCGTTGCGCTGAAGGACAAAGGAAACGACGTCGTCCACTACATCCACCTTTTGAGAAGAGCAAGACGGGTAATCTGCGCATCCAGGTCGCGGATCTTCTTGCGAAGGAGTTCCATACGCTTGTTTACCACGTCCTTGCGGGTGGAGCGTGCAGACTCAGATATAGACCCAAATGCGCGGCTCTTATATATGGGTGAATTGTCCAGGGCGTCCAGAACGCGTTTACGATACTCTGGATTGTCCAAGAATTGCTCAATGATCTTGCGTGTTCGCTTATCCAAAAAGTGCTTCCAAGTGAACCCCAACCGGTTGAACGCATCGCGATACCTGCGGTCTGCCAGCATCTTCATGCTGTGGCGAATGTAGAGGGGGTCAAAGGCCAGCCGCACTGGCGCGAGATCTCTATCAATACCCTCAAGGCGCGAGAGCTCTTTGGCATAATACGTCCGCTGCTTGCGCAGCTGGGCAATGCGTTGATCCACAATCTCCTTCGTGGGATACGTTACACGTAACTTACCCCCGTCGTTTTCTACCTTTAGAATTCCGCCGGACCGTACGTAGTCGCGAAGTGCGGCAACCTCTGGACGGTCTGCGTTCTCGCGGAGGTATGGAAACTCCTTCACAAGTGCATCCCACGAAGTGACGAGCATCAGAAGAAAAAGGGGATGTAGAATAAATAGTTTACCCGAGGCGGAGCACCTCTTCCCCGAGACCGAGGGCATCTTTCAGAAGTTTTTGCGAGTCGGAGTAGACGGTGTATAGTGGATCGCCCTTTCTCACACGGTCGCCAACCCGCACGTGGAGGTAAATCCCTGCCCCCTTCTGGAAAGGCGCGCCTGCGGCGCGGGCGAGGTGTGCCACAGCATGGTTTGATACGTGGATTACTCTGCCGTCCCTGTCCGCGTATATCGTCTCGGAATACTTGCCAGGCTTCAGGTCCTCCGGTTTCACATCTGGATCCCCGCCCTGGGCAGCGATGATCTCGCGGAACTTCCCCAGGGCAGCACCGCTGCGAATCTGCTCGTCCGCGATGCGCAGGGCATCCTCCCATTCCGTACCCTTTACGAAGGAGATAATGTGCGCGGCAAGCTCCGTACCCTTCTTGCGCAGATCGTCAGGACCTTTACCCATGAGAATCTCCAGAACGTCCTTTGCCTCCAGAACTGGGCCAACACCGCGACCGATGGGAGCAGAACCGTCCGTGATCACAGCCTTCATATGCATACCCAGCCGCGTCCCGATTGTTATGAACTGTTCGGCGAGCTCCTCACCCTTGCGCACGGTGGGGATCTTTGCCTCAGGACCTACAGGGATGTCAATCAGCACGTACTGGGAGGAAACGGCCTTCTTCTTGGCGAGAATGGACGCAAGGAGCATGCCCCTTGGATCAAGGGAGAGAGGCCGGCGAATTGCAATAAGCTTGTCGTCGGCCGCTGCGATCCTCGTCCCACCGCCCCATGCCATCACTCCGCCTACGCTCTCCGTAATTTCCTTCACGGTCTCAGCATCCAGATCAACGGGCGCCAGAACCTCCATGGTATCCGCAGTGCCTGCGGGGGACGTTATGGCGCGAGAAGAAAGCTTGGGCACATAGAACCCAAGGGATGTGAGTATGGGAACCACAAGCATGGTCGTCCTGTTGTTAGGAATGCCACCTATGCAGTGCTTGTCCACAACGGGCTCCTTCTCTATGACCACAGACTCGCCAGAATCAACAATGGCCTCAGTCAGGGCAACAGTCTCGTCGTCGTTGAACCCGCGTATGTA
>JAADDH010000076.1 GCA_013154035.1 Candidatus Iainarchaeum sp.
GGGTCTCGGTATCGTCCATGGAGATCTTGTCGCCGATCTCCTCGAGAAGATCCACGGCACGCTCAGACGCCATGCGATACCCCTTGATGATCACGCTGGGGTGAATGTTCTGATCGAGCAGGCGCTCCGCGTTACCAAGAAGTTCGCCGGCGATAACAGTTGCAGTGGTCGTTCCGTCGCCTGCCTCCTCGTCCTGGGCCTTGGCAACCTCGACCATGATCTTACCTGCCGGGTGCTCAATGCTCATCTCCTGAAGAATCGTGGCACCGTCGTTGGTGATCGTAATGTCGCCAAGCTCATCTACAAGCATCTTATCCATACCCTTTGGACCAAGAGTTGTTCGAACAACGTTGGCAACAGCGCGGGCAACCAGAATGTTCAAACGCTGGGCGTCACGGCCCACAACACGCTGTGCACCCTCCCCCAGGAACACCACGGGCTGCCTCTGTATGTCTACCATGCTACCACCTCCAACATTTTATGATGGACATACGTGCATACAAATGCATGTCCACAAAGTTTTTAAGGGGAGCGAAGAGTTAAAAATCTCCGATCCGTTTTGCATGCATGTTCCGGTTCCGTTGGTCCGGCACCACGCTCAAAACACCCTGGAAAACTTACGATGCAAAGGTTAGGCGGATATCCGACCTGAAGGACGTTCTTCTGGACGAGCCAGAGGAAGATGGAGACGCTTACTACATGTTCCGTGGTGTTCATCGCCCAGAGGACGAGGGAAAGTTCCAAGAACAGAAGGTACGCTACGATATAACCGTTATCCAGCCCGGAACGATTGGACGGGAGTATGTGAAAACCCTGGGCCATTATCATCCTGAAGCGGGCTACGGCCTCTCCTATCCGGAAGTATACGAAGTACTTCGGGGCGAGGCGCTCTTCCTTCTCCAGACACGGGACGCATCGGACTTCATTGCAGTAAAGGCGGGAGCAGGCGATGTTGTCATCATGCTCCCAAATTACGGTCACGTAACCGTAAATGTGGGTTCCGAGCCACTGATCATGGCGAATCTGGTTTCCTCGGAATTCTCGTCGGAGTACAAACCGGTTAAGAAAAAGCACGGCTTCGCCTGGTACTATACGACGGAGGGCTGGGTGAAGAACAATCACTATGACGCGCACCCGGAGATAAGGGAGTTCAGGCCGATGCGCTTTCCGTCAGACATATACACATTCTTCGTGGAGCGTCCGAAGTTCTTTGAGTGGTTAAATAAGCCATGGAAAGTAAGCTGGTCAGAGGTGGGGCTCCAATGATCCTTAGGGCTCGTTACACCCCAAGGGATCTCACGTACCTGAGCAACGCAGTGGAGAAGAAATTGTTGGCAAGGGAAAGGCTCGAGGAGCAGAAGAAAACCCAAATCAACCTAGGCGAGCTGCTCCCGGGATTTTTCCCAAGGGAATTTCCCGTTACAGTACTGTACACCCACGCCCCCCTGCGTAAGAAGTACTTTGGGCTGAAAAGGGAAAATGCAATTCAGGAGTACTTTCGTACATGGGCTGCGCTCATACCCGATTCCCTTGAAAGGCTTCGGTTGCTAAAAATTCCGCATTTAGTGCATATAGACGCAGGCTGGGAGCTTCCGGCAATACGCGCAATACTTCGGCGGAGAATAGACGATTCAGCAAAAGCAAGGGCTATCATTCGCTTAGCGGCCAGTGGGCTTGCGAAACATCCCGTAGGGGATGTGCGGCGTATCCCATACGAGGTAGTTATGGCCCACTTCGCGCATCCGGACGCTGCAGCGGCCTACGATCCGTGGGAAAAGGTTATACACTATCCGTCACCCTCTGCCGTTGAAGCGATGAAAAGAGGAGAGCATCGGCTTATTTCAGATCTTGTGAACACCTTGGCCCATGAGGGAGCTCACGTCTACGCCGACATCCATTATCGCACCCTTGCTGACGATGATCTGGGCCAGATAATGCTGGATACCTTTAACGAGGCTGTGGCGTCCGCCTTTGGCGATCTCGTGGCGTACCGATTAGCGGGAGGCAAAAGGCCACGCAAGAGCTTTGCAGACTGGTATATAAAGATATCAAACATTCCGCTCCACAGGGACGCATTTAAGCACATTTATTGGACTGTTGTAAGAGAGGGGAACACCGTGGAAGAGGCGCTACGCGCGGGAATCGCCGCCGCAAGGGAGTTCGGAATCCACGTTGAACCCCGGGACAGAATATAAACAGATCGCCCCACATCAATAGGATGCCCGAACCCGGCGACGTTGTGGAAATTCGCAAAAACGGCGTTACGTATCGGGGAACCGTCCTCCCAAGGACCGAAGAAATCCCCGAAGACGTGCTCGTCATCAAGCTGAAGAACGGGTACAACATCGGAATAAAAGTCACGCCGGATACGGAAATACGGGTTATAGAAAGGGGCGAACCGCCCAAGAAGTATAAAGCCCCTATCAAGGTGGAGTACAACCCCGATCTTCCCACAGCAGCCCTCGTAGCCACGGGGGGCACGATTGCCTCCCGCGTGGACTACAAGACCGGCGGAGTCGTTGCAGAGTTCACGGCGGAGGACTTCCTGCTCTCGTTCCCCGAAATCGCCGACCTGGCAAACCTAAAACTCAAACAAGTGTCCAACATCTTTTCGGAGGATATGACACCGGAATACTGGGTGCGAGTTGCGGAGGGCGTAGCCGAAGAGATCAAGAACGGCGTTGACGGCATAGTTATCACCCACGGAACAGATACCATGCACTATACCTCTGCATTTCTCTCCTTCGCCCTGCAGAATGCTCCAGTACCCGTGGTCCTCGTCGGTGCGCAACGATCCTCCGACAGACCATCCTCCGACGCGGCGATCAACCTGCTCAACGCGCTGAACGTTGCTGTCAACTCTGACCTCGCGGGAACGTTCATCGTCATGCATGAGACCATGGATGACAGATACTGCACGATTCACCCCGGCACGCGGGCGCGCAAGATGCACACGAGCAGAAGAGACACATTTAAGACGATTGGGGATATTCCCGTCGGACGGTCATACGTCCTAGCGCGGGCGGGGAAGATAGAGGAAAGATGGGTGGAAATCTGGGGTGAAGAGTTCAGAAAGCGCGGACAGAATGGCTTCAAACTCGTAGCGAAGGCAAACCCCAACGTTTTCCTGCTCAAGGCCTTCCCTGGGTTGAGGAAGGATGTGTTCGAGAGAATACTGCTGGAGCACGACGGTGTGATCATTGAGGGAACCGGTCTGGGCCATGTCAGGCAGGAGCTCATCCCGAGCATCGCCGAAGCGACGGAGAGCGGCGTTTTCATTGGCGTAACTCCGCAGCCCCTCTTCGGACGGGTGCACCCGCACGTATACTCAACGGCAGTCAAAATGGTCCAGGCGGGCGCCGTTTACCTCGAGGATATGCTCCCCGAAACGGCACTGGTCAAGCTCATTTGGGCGCTGGGGCAGACGAAGGATCGCGAGAAAGTGAAGGAAATCATGCTGACAAACTACGCGGGCGAAATAACGAAGCACTCGCGCCCGGACGCGTTCTGGTGATGCTCATGCGCGTGATTATCGTCGCAGGACTCCCACGGGCGGGAAAGGACTCCTTCGCAAGGGAGCTCCCCTGGAAGAAGATCGTATACTCGGAGCTCATAAGGGCAATTGCAGGCATTCACGACGTTTCGGACAAAAAAGAACTGGGGAAAATTGCCGACGAGCTCCGTGAGAAGAACGGGAGGGAATATTTAACGAGGTACGCCCTTGCAATAGCGGAGGAAGCTGGAGAAGACCCGATAGTGCTCGTTGGCCCGAGAACGCCCGAAGAGGTGCTCTACGTCAAGGAAAACATACCCGAACACACGATTGTATGGGTTGATGCCGACGAGAAGGTCCGTAGGGAACGAGGCGCCAACCCAGAGCGAGAGGGGGAAGATATTGAAAGGGGGCTGCTCGAGATACGGAAACTGGCAGACGTTATCGTCGAGAACAACGGAACACCCGAGGAACTTAAGGAGAAGGCAAAGTACTTCGTGGAAAACGCTGAATACTATTTGATCGGCCTGAAGAGTGGGATCGAGATTCACCAGCAGCTGGACACGCGCAAGCTCTTCTGCTCATGCCCGTCGATCCTCCGCGATGACCAGCCGGACGTCGTGGTGGAGCGTTTCCAGCGTCCGGTGGCGTCGGAGATGGGCACCTTCGACCCCGCGGCGCTGGCAGAGTTCAAGAAGGGAAGAAAATACGTCTATCAGGCGTACTCGGACACCACATGCCTCGTCGAGCTGGACGAAGAGCCACCGCATCTGCCCAACGACGAGGCCATCGATATAACGCTCACCTTCGCGGAGTTCGTTCACGCGAAGCCCGTGGACGTTAGCGTCGTCATGCGCAAGACGGTGATTGACGGATCGAACACCTCCGGCTTCCAGCGCACCATGCTCCTCGCGACAAACGGCTGGATCGACGGGCGACTGTCGAAAATCCGCATACAGACCATATGCTTGGAGGAGGACTCGGCCAGACCCATAGAGCGCGGGGAGGAGAAGATCGTCTATCGGGTAGACCGTTTGGGCATCCCCCTCATAGAGATAGCCACAGGGCCGGACATGCACACGCCTGAAGAAGTCAAGGAGGCTGCCGAGCGCATAGGGATCCTCCTGAGGGCAACGGGCCGCGTTAAGCGAGGACTTGGAACGATTCGTCAGGATCTTAATATATCGATCCGCGGCGGGGCGCGCGTCGAAATAAAGGGTGCACAGGATCTGGACCTCATCCCCGAGTACGTGAAGAACGAGGTGCGCCGCCAGAAGGGCCTGTTGGAGATAAGGGAAGAGATGGAGCGGCGCGGAATAAGAGAGGAGAACTTCGATCAGCCAATCGTCGACGTAACGGACCTTCTCGAAGATACCGAGGCGAAATTCGTCCGATCCACGATAAAGAAGGGTGGAAAGGTACTGGGCATCCGCGTTCCCAAGATGTCAGGACTCCTCGGAAAGGAGATCCAGAACGGGAAGCGCTTCGGAACGGAGCTATCCTACTACGCGCAGGTCTACGGCAAGGTTGGCGGCATCCTCCACTCTGACGAGCTGCCAAAGTACGGAATAAGCGCCGAAGAGGTTCAGAAGATCAGAGAGAGGCTGGGCTGCAACGAAGGTGATGCATTCGTCATCGTCGTCGCCCCAGAGGAAAACGCAAGGAAGGCGCTGGATGCTGTAAGGGAACGCCTGAAGATGGCACTCCACGGTGTTCCCGAAGAAACTAGAGGGCCGAATCCGGACGGGACGACGCGATTCATGCGTCCGCTACCCGGGGCCGCGCGCATGTATCCGGAAACGGACGTTCCACCTGTCTTCATCACGGAGGAACGGCTACGAAGGATACGGGGGAACCTGCCACCGCTACCGGAGGAGCGTTACGAGGAGTACAGGCGCATGGGCCTGAACGAGGAGCAGGCACGCGCACTCATAAAGTCCAGGTACGTGTTCCTCTTCGATGAACTCGTCGGCGAAGGAGTGGATCCCAAGATCGCAGCAAACATACTTCTGACCTTCCTGCCATACTGGAAGCGCCAGGGCTGGGAGCTAACCGAGGATCAGATCAGGGAGCTCGCCCTTGGCTACAACAAGAAGTACCCGAAGGAGGCACTGGACGAGATCGTGCCGGAGCTCGCCAAGGGCAAGAAACTGGACGAAGTGCTAAAGGAGAAGGGCATAGAGATGCTGGATGAGGAGAAGATCAGAGAAGTGGTCGAGCGTATCGTCCGGGAGTTCCGGGAGAAGGGAGAGGAGCCGAGAATGAACGTAGTGATGGGGCGCGTGATGGTGGAGCTCAAGGGCAAGGCGCCGGGGAAGGTGGTTGCAAGGATCGTCAGGGAACTATTACAGTAACCTCTTCCCGTAGAGCTTCTCTAGGACATCCAAGGGAAACACGCGCTCAGCGTAGCGAGGGCCACGTTTGGAGAGCACTTTCCGAGCATGATCCAAAAACTCGTGGGGCACAAAGAAGTAAGACTTGTGAATTGGCAGCTGCACGAGAAGTTCCTCGTTTTCGGCAGTAACGGCATACGGGGCATATCGCTCCGCGGGGTTGCGCTCTCGGGCAACGGTTGCCACAAGAACAGGGTACGTCACAACCGCTCTTGGCGCTCTCTTTGAAAAGAAGCTGACAATACGTCCCGATAAAGATCGGACATATGAATGAAAGCTCTCCCACTCTGCAGGATCGCCCCTGCGCCGCACATCTTTCAGATACTCCCGAAGATTGCGTAGCTCGCTACCAATGTCGTCCTCTGCAGAGAGCGCAAGTGTTCTACTCATAAGGGCGTACTGAAAGGCCTGTTCCGGCGATCGCGTTACCGAAACGGCACGGGAAAACGTATCGCCGTGAAGGAGTGTATAAAACTGTTCTCCGGTTGGCGTTCGAATGCCGCGGACTCTAAGAACGTTCCAAGGAACAACACCACCAGCCCGCACGATGCCCTCAAGGGCCGGAGATGCCGTGCCGTGGAAAACCAGCCACTTCTTACGGAAGCGGCCGTGATCCCTGCGCACCAGATCCATGAAGCGCCGCAGCTCAGAGTGTACCCCAGCCACTAGATGCTAAATCAAGGAGAACAGATTTAAATGTGTCTGGATCCGCATTCGTCTTTATACCCTTATCCGACCAGAGCACGCGCTCCGCTACAAAACCTTGTTCGCGCAGGGCATCGATTATCCGGTCAAAACGCGGAATGGACGATAGCTTCAAACGTTCTGCCCAGAAGTGGACGTTGTAGTAGCCAAGAACATGAGGCTCACGCGATGCCAA
>JAADDH010000065.1 GCA_013154035.1 Candidatus Iainarchaeum sp.
GAAATGCACAACGCAATCGCGGCATTCCTCAATCCCGTGTTACAGGGGCATGTAGAGGGGCACCGGTGGCAACCTGAGCGCTGGACGTGGGTGCAGGAATAGGCTCAAAGCTTTGCCAGCGAGGTTCTTTACGCGAGAAATACGCACAAAAAACAATTGGCACTCGACCTTCTTATTCAGGAACACCAACCTGCATCAGGCCCAAGAAGGGCGATCGCTGACGGCATGAGGGGGTTTCCAAATTAACTCACGTCATCAAATTCGCCCTGCTGCCAGCGCCTCAACACTCGACGCAACAAACGAGCAAGCCAGCGATGGGTACTCCGAGGCCGATAGAGTAGCCAAAGCATCCGGATTGACCACAATAAAGCCATCCACAGAAGTAAAGTGGTAGCCACGGCATCAAAAATTGGGTGCTCTAATTGCAATCCCTGTGTGAAGTACAGGAAGAGAACACCAATTATGCCCAAGAGAGTCCAGAAGTGCAGACGGTGTGCTGCCTGCTCCGCTTCTGGAAGAAGGTGAGCGCCTAAAAAGTACTCGCCAGTCGTCAGCATATCAGCGGGTATTGAGCGCCACGCCTCAAGGGCGTAAGCCTCTCGATGACGCAGGTAAAAGATCAGCCGTTTCAGCATACTCATTCTTTGTAAAGGCATCCGGGTTTCATCAACATACGCTGTATATACTTGTTCTCCTGTAGCCCTTAGGCGTTCCAGATCTTTTGCCAAAGCGCGCTGATATTGCTCGAAACCTGCTGCGTTCAACACCCGTTCCCTCCACGTGGACAGCGAAAGCACAGCCTCACCATTTGTTGCCCCAAACGCCCTCCGCAGCCAACGGTACATCACCGGCGAAAGGTGCCAATGGCCCGCTAAGCCACCCGGCCGCGAAACCCCAAAACCTTGTTGCACTATTTCCCCAAGCAGCGCATGAGCGCTGCTTTCGTCCATTTCCCACAATCTCGCCAGTTCCCACACGCCATAGCCAATGAAATACGGCAGAGCCACTACCTTCTGCAGCGCCTCTCGCTGCGTGGGAGTCAGGGCTTGTAGCAAGCGGCGTATAAAAACCGCTGCCTTTTGTTCGGCCATCGGTGCCTCGCCTTGCACCTGAGACGGTGCATGTTGTGCACTCTGCAGATAGTCCATCATCCGGTCAGGGGTGATTTGACGGGTGACACGTAGCATTTCCAAAATAAAGCCGGGATTGCCATAACTCAGGGCCATAATCTGACGCTGCACTTCCGGGAGGAGTGGTTGGGCAGTGCCAGGGCCTTCAACTTTCCAGTAACGTCTCATCAGCGCAATGGCTTCGTTTTCCTGGAAAGCAGGCAATTCTATCAAAATGCCATCTTCCATAACAAACGCGCCATGACGTCCGGCCACAACCACCGCTCCAGGGCCTAACCGTTCTTGCAACGCCTGCACGGGGCGGCCGGGGCGCAAGTCGTCAAGGAACAACAACACCGGTAGGGCGCTTAGCATCTCTGGAGAAATATCACCCAACCCAATGCCATCAGGTTCGTCTGGGTTCAGCAGGCATTGCATCCAGGTAACATTATCCCAATCCGGCCGATCGCGCCAATATATCGCCTGAGCAAAAGGCCATTCACCGCCGCGCCACTCCTGGCACCGGGCCAAGGGGGCACGTCTTTCTGTTTTGCGTTCCCAGATCGCAGTGCGGACACATGCTACGGCCTGACGGAAGAAGGTGGTCATGCCACCGGTACGGGGAGCAAAGACCAACACGGGTTTCTTTTCAGCCCGTCCCCGTTGAATTCCCTCGTGGAGCAAGGAAACCGCCCCTGGGCGTCCAACGCTATAAGGGGGAACGTCTACAGGGAAGGTGGGAATTGTTTGCCCCAGGTACCAGCCTATCGTTTTGATCGATGCTTGCAAACAGCAGTCTCGCGATAAACGCTCAGAACACGGGGGGACACCCCAGGGCTGTAATTGAAACAAACGAGCCATAGAGGCCCAATATCGCTCAGGCCCCCGGTTAAGCAAATCCCACACCTCATCCAAACCATGGATGCGGCCTTGTTGAAATAAATAACACAACAAGATGGCCAGGGTGTTCGCGGTTAGTGTGCGGGTGCCGCTGAGTTCCCCCCTCAACCATGCATACGCCCTGCTCTTATCGCTAACGTGCTTATTAATAATCCAGGAGACGACATTCTCTGCCGGCCCTCTCCCCCGCCTGATCAGTCTTTCCAAGGAACCGCCAAACTGCGGATAGGTTTTCGCTGGCTTGTCCCTTTTTGCCACTTTCCTGGTCAACTCTCCCACAAATACACCTCCAACGGAAGCATCGTTTCTCACCGATTGTACCCACGGGGCATTTTGAGCCTCTTGAGACCTCCACGTCTTAAATTACCACAAAGTTACCACGCACACGAGCCGAAAATTACTACCCTCTGAGGAGCAATATCTCCCAACAGCCTTGGAGGAACTTATGAGACACCCTCAAGATCAACCATCCACTCTTTCCATTTTGGAACAATCCCCTGCTTATCTCTTGTTATTGCGCTGGTTAGTTCGTATCAACCAACGCTGTCAGCCTGCTCAAAAGGCCCCTGACGAGGCCCGACCCGACTTATCCTCTTCTACAGTGCAAAGCCGCCCTTCTCGGGCATCCAAACCCTGATTTCTCGATTTTTCCCCAAAACATTCGCGGGCTGCTACAATTCCAAAACCGCGATGCCCTTTCTTTGAGAGAGTGAGAGATGATCCAGAAAAAAGACCCTGAACTCGGCGTCGGCTATATTCGCTACTCCTCAGAAATGCAGAGTGGCTCTTTTTCCCTGGAAGCCCAAAAGCGTCAGATTTTAGAGCGGGCGCGCCAGGACGAGGTAGTCATTGTCAAATTCTACGCCGATGAAGCCATGTCAGCCTATCACCAAAAACGACGCCCTGGAATCACCCAGATGCTCCAGGATGCCACAAAGGGGATGTTCGATGTGGTCTATGTGCACAAAATCGACCGTCTGGCCCGTCGGCTGGAATGGGCTTTGGAAATCATCCGACACCTGGGACAGGCTGGTGTGAGTCTGCGGGCCGTGGAACAGCGCTTTGACCTCACCACGCCCGAAGGCAAACTGCTTTTCAGTTTCCTGGGTGCCCTGGGTGAGTTTTACTCTGATAATCTCAGCGCTGAGACCCACAAAGGCAAATATGAACGGGCTATGCAAGGTTTGCACAACGGCTGGGCCCCCATCGGCTATCACAGCGTAAAGGTCAACGGCAAGAAGCAAGCGGTTCCCGATGAGAAGATAGCGCCATACATTCGTGAAGCCTTTGAGCGTTGTGCAACTGGTCTTTATTACGATCAGGAAATTGCTGATTGGCTGAACGAACAGGGGATACGCACTTTACGTGGTCGGCCTTTCACCAAGGACGCTGTACGTACAATCCTCACCAACTCCTTTTACTACGGTATGGTGCGCTACACCGGGGCTTACATCCAGCGGCAAGAAGGTAGTGCTAAGGAAATTATGATCAAAGGTCAACATGAACCCATCATCACCCAGAAACTCTTCGAGCGGTGCCAACAGGCCAGAGCCGCCCGACGCGCGCGGATCACGAACCGCCAGTTCACCCGCCGCACCTACCTTCTCAATGGTGGCTTGCTGGTCTGCGCCCATTGTGGCTTGGCCCTGCGTGCGCAAAGCACCGTTCATGGACATCGCTATTATCGGGATACAGCCCGCGACCGGGGGGCCACCTGTCCTCATAGCCGTCAGAGTGTCCGGGCCGATGTGGTCGAAGCCCAGGTGGGTTTCCTCATCCGGAATTTGCAACTTCCCGAGGGCTGGGAAAATCTGGTCGAGGCCATGTTGGCCAAGGAGCAGGAACAGCAACCTGACCCACAAAAAGAAAAGGCCCACCTGCGAGCCAAACTTAAACGCCTGCGTAAGATGTATGCCAGAGGGCTATATGCGAATGACGAATCTGCCTTCTGGCGTGAAGTGGAAGCCATTCAAACGCGGCTTAAAATCCTGGATCGTATCGAGCCGGCCAGTGTGCAGACTTCCGCTCAACAATTGCTGAACATTGCCGCAGCCTGGCAACAGGCTACCGCCGAAGAACGGCGTGAACTGGTGCAAATGCTCTTCCAGAAGGTTGTGGTGAACCTGGCAGAGAAACGGATTATCGAGGTCACTCCCAGGCCCGAATATCGCCTGCTCTTCCGCACCATCTCCGGGATGGAAATGGCGACGAATGGCGCCTTCCGCATTACGGATCCTCTAACTATGGTGAGCCAAAGCGAGAGTTGAAGTCCTAAAAAGTTATGAACACCCTATTGCTCTTTCAAGGCGCTCCTAGTCTCACCTTCATCAAGGGATAACTCTCTTCGCTGTTCCGTAGCAACGCGGCTTAACCAATGCTAAAATGAAAGCACCTGCAGATGGTGGTAGGCAAAGATGAATGCCGAAGTTGTTGTATGCTCATGTCCGAAATGCGGAAGCGAGAATACTGACATGTTGGTGTTGGCGCCTGTTCCCGTTTTGATACCACAATAAACATTACAGGAGGTGAACGATGGCTGTTTCGGTTACCGGCCTTCTTGAAAGGGCGAGCCGACTTGTTTCGCCTAAGGGGGAGGTGATAGGTATTGTTCTCACTCCCAAGGACTGGGAAGCCCTTGTCGAATTTCTGGAAGACCTGGAGGTTTTACAGGAAATTGAGGCAAAAGGTGAAGAAGAACAGGCTATCCCTTGGGAAGACGCCTTGAAAATACTGAACGACAAGAGCGTGGATGTATGAAGAGCAAATCTTGTCGTGTGCCCTAGAAACGTTCAAATGACTTCCCAAACAAGACAATAAGCCGGATTCCCGAGCGGCTACAAAGACGTGGCATATGCGCCCCGTTGGAAAGATTTGGGGACAAGAAGAGGTGTATTATGTTCGAGACAATGGCCCGCTACCCATTGTCTCGAACATAGGTCACTGAAAAGTCTTTGTTGTTGTCTCTAATCCCCCACCACTGCTTTAAAGCCCCTAATTCTTCGTGAACCCTTGACATTCACCCATCACGATAGTACAATGCAAGCGCGCTTCAGAAAACCTAAAGCACAACGCGCGAAAAGGAGAAATTTTATGTGTAAATAGAGCAGTATTTTGAAAGTTTTTTTTGTTTATTCAAAAAATTTGTCTTATGGTGTTATTCCTCCCTCTTATGTTTGGAGGAATTTTGCTTTAACAAACAGGTAAAAAATTTTATATTCTCAGCAATTTCAAAAATCAAATAAGGAGGCATAAATGAACACAAAAAATACTTTTTTCTCTGTTTCTTTCCCATTTGTCCTGGAAAATGGATCTACCGCCGCGGCGATCACGATCCCGACCAACAATCTCAAACGAGCAATGGAGATCACCTCTAAAGCAAGCAACAAAGATTTGTTTTCCTGTCTCCAAGAACTCCGTCGCGATACAGGAGCGCTCTTCCATGGGGTCCACAATCAGGGTTTACACGAACCGAAAATTTGGAAGACGGTGGAATGGCTTTCCAACATGCTGAACAATGCTTTTGAACTACGCCGAAACAACACCAGCCATAATATCCGGACGACTTATGTTTATCCGACCAACACAACAGATCAGTTTTTCTTCCACCCTTACAGGGCTACGTTCTATGGCACGCATTCTCCATCCTACCAACATCCTATCATTTCTCTGGCGCGCAGATTGGCCGAGGAAATAAACAAAATGTATCAAAACCCTGGCCCACACTGGCAAGCGTTTTACAACTTGTTCAAAGACCCATGGAATGATTTTCTGGGTATTTACCACCTTACACCTGATTATAGTCACTGCATGTGCCCTGCTTGTATTGTTCACAAATCGACCAAGTATTGGGCTTACCCTCGCGACGTGCCTGCTTCTCCCCATTGGGCAGACCCCTATGTTCTCTCTATAGCCACCGTAAAAGCCAAGCGTCCCATTGACAATCCTGATTTGCCTCAAGCGAAACGAGTTACTCTGGGGGCGCTATTGCCAGCCCGTGTATATCTTAACACCCGTCTTCAACAAGGGCTCTGGCGTATCCAGGAACGACGCGACCCTGAACAATTGCTCAGAGTGCTTCGCCGCCGAGGCGCCACACTTTTCTTGCGTGTAGATTCCAGCGATGTTGGAGCGTTGAGCCTGCAACGTTTGCTTTCCCGCGTCCACCGTCATTTGTGCGCCCGACATAGCAGCGGGAAATCTCACAACCCCTACGCGCTTCCCATTATTTCCTTGGCAGGGGAACACTTGACGATACCTTATTCTGCTCAGGAATTTACCCTTCATCCGCCAGTCTATACCAGAGAGGCGCCGTTCGCAGAGGCGCTTCAATATGTAGCGAAAGAAATTTTATATAAATACTACGACCGGCAAAGCCAAAGGTTGGACACGTGGATCAATTTATTCAAAGACCCTATCGCGCCATCCTACACTCACGTCATTCATTGGACGCCTCGTCACCATACCTGCCATTGCGGCATTTGCCAGATGCAGAGGAAATCCCCCCTCACCTTGCCGGAAGCGCATTTTCTTGCCGCCGTTTCGCCGCGAGAGAACGATCGTTTGCCTACAGCAGAGGTTGCAGAGGAAGCGCCTTCCCCATCAATCTGAAATTCCGCGCGCCCAATTTGACAATGCTGCCCATTGCCTGTAAACTCATACTATACTCCATCCCAAGGGGTGATGCCTCTTTATGCCACGCCACGAAACGCCAGCCTTGCACCTTGAAGGCGGTCTATTCAGCTGCCTGATTTCCAAAGAGCTGACTGTGTCCACGGGGCGGCTGGCCAACAGTCTCGCTAATGTTTGTATGGTAAGATGAAAGACGATAATACTTTCTTACTTCTGGTTGAGGGGCTCGTTTATATGCACTCTAAATCTACAGGATTTGAAACGATAGTCTTTATTTACTCAGCAGGAAGTAAAGTTCCCTTTTCTTACAAAAATTGATTGGGTAATCTCTAGGGTTTTTATGCCATTTTTAAGTCCTCTTCGATATCCAGGCTCAAAAAGACGACTTGTTGCTTATGTTGAGAAAACTTTGATCATGAATGGCCTACGCCCCTCGCTTTATATTGAACCTTTTGCAGGAGGGGCTAATGTTGCATTAGAGTTACTTCAAAGAGGACTAGTAGAGCGGGTTATTCTAGCCGATATTGATCCATGGATAGCAAGTTTTTGGCAAACGGTCTTTTGGGATACTGAATGGCTTATCGAGAAAATTAAAAAAAATCCAATTACCTTAGATGAATGGAAAAAAATCAAGGAATTGAAACCTCAAAGTGTGCGACAACAAGCCTGGACTTGTTTATTTCTCAACCGTACTAGCTTCTCAGGGATTCTTCGTCCAGAAGTGGGGCCACTTGGAGGCAAAGCGCAGACCTCGCCTTACAAAATTAACTGTCGTTTTCCTCGGCAAACACTAATAAAACGTATTCGGCAAATCGCAACGTTTCGAGACAAGGTATGTGCTGTTTGGAACTTGTCATGGGAGGATACTTTTGCTCGCATAGCAGAAAAACAAAGAAGGGACAAATTGCCAGCCGATAGTGTCTTTTACTATCTTGACCCTCCCTTCTTTGAAAAGGCCGAAGCACTTTACAGATACTATTTTACAAAAAGTGACCACGAACGTTTACGCGACGCTCTCCTAAACATGGAACAAAAATGGTTGCTCAGTTATGACTCGGCAGAACAGGTAGAAACACTCTACGGACCAGCCATTGCATCTAGTATAAACGGGGCAAAAAAATCGGCAGTGGAAATTCTATATAGTCTTTCAAAGCTGAAAGAACGCAAAAGGGGCAAAGAGATCATCCTTTCAAATCTTGAAATTCTACCGGATTTTGATGGATAGGTGGAGGACACTATGCAGAACGTCAACCAAATTTTGGAAGAGCATCCTTTAGCCAAATTGCTACAAGTGGACAACTTTG
Organism: Candidatus Iainarchaeum sp.; assembly: GCA_013154035.1. GTDB lineage: Archaea > Iainarchaeota > Iainarchaeia > JAADDC01 > JAADDC01 > SZUA-1452. The sequence goes on from JAADDH010000065.1 coordinate 7,943, forward strand.
TCGGTTGGATATATTCCATCGACTACACCTCTGCTTATGTGATGACCAACGACCTATGGAAATATAAAGCGTTAGGAATACCTCACAATAGCTTTCTAGTGGCTGCGTCTTTTGATCCGCTACACCTCTCAGAAGCCTCCGAAGACGAAATGGAAGTTATTCTTTTGCGAGTTCTAGGTTCAGCAAAACTGCCTCAAGATGACGACTTAGTGCGGACAAAAATTGACCATTTTAAAGAGCAAAAAAGCCCAATGGGAACTCCTGACCGGAAAATGGATGAGATTACTCAGAACGAATTGCAATTCGGTGGTTTGAAATGCCGGGTCTTGGGCACCTTTTTCATGGCTGATGACGAGCTGTGGTTGGGTAGCGATTTAGAGTCCTTCGCGACGGCGACCCGATTGAATGTTTATCGCCCCACTGGAAAAGCTTTGAAAACCATTGTCAACTATGTTGACCCTATCCGTCGCAAGGCAGCACAAGAAATGGCCGAGCAATTAGGACTCAAAGGGGAAATTAAGCCCTTCCGAATTGGAACCGTGCGCTACACTTCAACCGACCGGTTGCATCGGCGCAGCCCACAAGCAAAAAAGGTCCCTGTGATGGTGCAACCTGCAGATTTCCTCGCGAGACGCACTGCGGTACTGGGTATGACCCGTACGGGCAAATCAAACATGATTAAGCAGATGGTTTCTGTTGTCAAAAGGGTGGCCGATGAAAGTCAGGTGAAAATAGGGCAAATTATTTACGACATTAACGGCGAATATGCAAATGCCAATCAGCAAGACAAAGGCGCTTTGGCAGATATTTATCCTGACGACACCATTCGCTATCGCATGTTGAAAGCGAAAGGGTTTCGCGAGTTACGGACCAACTTTTATGAACAGATAAATGAGGGCTTCGGCATCATCCAACGAGAACTGGGAGAAGCCAATCGAGTAACAACAGATTACGTGCGAGCCTTCGTAAATCTTTCTTTTGACGAACCCGACAAACAAGAAGTGGGAGAGCACAAGCGTTGGGAAGTGCGCGTAGCGGCATACCGCACACTATTGTATGCCGCTGGTTTTACCCCTCCTCAAAGCTATAAAGTGCGGTTTGAGGCCAACAAAGCAGTGTTAGAAAGGGTGCAGGACAAATTAGGCGCCTCTTTCCCTAATCCTAAAAACGGTCTGACTTTGGAACAAGCCAAACGTTGGTTTTTAGCCCTTCGGGAGGCTAATGAAGAGGAGCCCCTCAAGAGCTCGTCCGGAAAGAATTGGGTTGATGACGCCTTGAAAACTCTGCTCGATATGATCGCCCAACGGCAAGGAAAAACCTATATTTCCGGTTTCAAAATCCTGGCCGATGCCGTCAAATACCATTCACCGCTTCGCACAACCGAAGTCGCTGACGAGATCTATGACTTACTTCGCGAGGGCAAAATTGTCATCTTAGACCTCTCGGTGGGCGATGCACGCATTCGAGAGAAAATCAGCACACGCATCGCTCAACGGATTTTTCAAAAATCTATGGAGATTTTTGTTCAAGGCCAAACACCTCCCACTATCACTGTTTACATAGAAGAAGCTCATAACCTTATTGGACGCGGGATGGACCTAACTGAAACCTGGCCTCGCCTAGCCAAGGAAGGAGCCAAATATCGTATTGGCTTGGTGTATGCGACTCAAGAAGTCTCGTCTATGCACCCCAACATTTTAGCCAATACAGAAAATTGGTTTATCACGCACTTGAATAACACTCGTGAGATCAAAGAACTATCCCTGTTCTACGATTTCGCTGATTTCAGCGAATCGCTTATCCGTGCTCAAGATGTGGGTTTCGCGCGTGTCAAAACTCTTTCCAGTCCATTTGTTATCCCTGTTCAGATTGATAAATTTGACCCCGAGGCAGAACGTCAACGAGTCCGCACCGTTGCACGTAAAGGGGAGTAGAAATTTATGCCTTACCAAAACGAGTTTGCCCGAAAAACGACGCATTTTGACTTTGTCAAAAATCCTGAAATTCAAGCGTTTCTGAATAGTTGTGAATATTTGATACCCCCAAACGAGAAAGAAGCCAGAGAATTAATTAGGGTTTTTCAAAAGCCTCCACGCCCATCGAAAATCGAGTTGCCCAGATTAATTTTGGCTACCGATGGCAGTTACTACGAATCCGCACTCAATGACCGTATTCCCAGCACGCGCGTAGGTTATATCAAGATTGGTGCGGTATTGTTCAGCCTTGAAGAATTTGCTAATTTGCATGAAGGGCATTTTGTTGACCCCTTCAAGGTAGCGGCGCTGCAAGACAATAATACTTCTTTGGCTTTCGTGTTACCCAGCGCCAACGTCCGTCTTTCAGGCTATTCCAGCGTCCGCGACAGTTTCCGTGCCGCGTTAGATGAGCAACTGTTATCAGAAAAAACTCGATTTGACCCTAAGAATTTTCATACCAGTTTACGAGGCACCCTTTTTCATTTGGCATCTCGAAGACCGGGAGAGATGGGGACCGACAGTCCGTTCAGACTCAAATTGCACAAATGCCCAACTTGCGGCAAAGGCCCCATCGAAATTGAAGACAAACTGGAACAACAATTCTGCCCCCATTGTGGGGCACCCGTTTATCCTAGCGACTGTTTACGCTTATGGGAAGAGGTGCATGACTATCAATCCAATGGCACAGCGCTTTCTCGTTTGATGATGATTTTGGAACACCTCATTCCCATTCATTACATGCGTTTTATCCAGCAAAAGGCTTTCTTGGCTCTTACAAAAATTGCGTTTTTCGTCGACGGCCCCTTGGCTATTTTCGGCAACGCGGCCTGGTTGCATCGCAGCATAATGATTTATCTCTACGAGATCAACGAAAAATTACAAAGGAAAGGAATGCCTCCTATCCTCATGATCGGCTTACAAAAAAGAGGCCAAATCGTTGATTATGCAAACATGATCGAGCGATTCTTGCCCCCAAACAGCCTGTTTGCCATTGAAGACGAATATCGCTATAAGTATATCCTTGCTAACCGAGAACCTTCTAAACACGGATTTGGTTTTGAAACTTATTATGGTCAAGACTTTATCTTCAAAACACGTGAAGGAAAAAGTTTTGTATTCGGGTTGCCCTATCCATTCAAATCTAAAGAGGAGCCGGGAAGCGACTTCGCACACGAAAAGACCGAATGGCATAGGTATATCAACTTGCCTGTGGCTGTTCAACTAATTGAACACTTGCAGACCGAACTCTATCAGGATGCTGTTATACCTATCGCCTTGGCGCATCGCTATACCGCTATCAGTCTCCAACCCGGTGGTCGCGTGCTTGACCTATTGACTCGGAGAGCCTTAGCATGAGCAACTTTTCAGACCATCTGAGGATCATTACCGGCAATACACCACCGCCCATCGAGCGCTTGTGGGCAGTAATGAAGTTCACGCCCAACGATGCTCAGCGCGAAGCCATTTTACATGTCAATGGCCCCCTTTACTTGACCGCCGGTCCAGGTTCTGGCAAGACCCGAGTCCTTCTCTGGCGCACCCTGAACCTCATCGTTTATCACGGTGTGGAACCTGAGAAAATTTTTCTCTCCACCTTTACTGAAAAGGCTGCCAAACAACTTGTCGATGGTCTGCGCGCCCTGTTAGGACTTGTTACCAACTTCACGGGGCAGCCTTACGACTTAAGCGGCATGTACGTAGGTACCGTGCATTCCCTCTGCCGTCGGCTACTCACAGACCGAAGGCGTTTCTTCGCCGACCGTCATCGCCCGCGCCCCCCCGCTCTTCTGGACGATCTTGGGCAATACTTCCACCTCAACAGCGCTTGGGAACAGATTGTTACCTTCGCTGGTTTACACCCTTTGGATGCAGCGGAGGAGATCAACGCAATTTTTAACAGCCAGCATCCCTCGCTTTCTCGCCATCGCGCCATCGAGAACCTGCGTCGTGCTTTCAATCGTTTCTCCGAGGAACTGCTTGACCCCAAAGAAATTCGCGCCAGAATAGACGCGCTTTCCTGGGGAGAATTCAGCCACGGCGATATTGAACTGCTTTTGAATCTGTACGAAGGCTATCGCAAAACCCTTGAGGATGGACTTGTCACAGACTTTGCACTACTGCAACAAGAAGCCTATCAGGTGTTGGAGAGCTTCCCTGGTAGCGGGGAAGTATTTGAACACATCATCGTGGACGAATATCAAGACACCAATACCATCCAAGAACGCATCTTTTTCAAGTTAGCTTCAGGCACAAAGAACCTATGCGTGGTCGGTGACGACGACCAGGCGCTTTACCGTTTTCGTGGTGCCACAGTAGAGAACTTTGTGCAGTTCCCCCAGCGTTGCCAAACTTACTTGGGTGTTGAACCACGCCAAATCACCTTGAATATCAATTACCGTTCACGCAGCCAAATTGTAAATTTTTACGGTCGGTTCATGGCACAAGTCGATTGGCATAGCGACGATGGCGCAAGCACCTATCGGGTAGACAAAGAGATTCACGCCCACCGCTCCGACGCTCTCCCTGCGGTGGTGGCCACAGCGCCCTCCCCTCCAGAAGTGGCCTGCCAAGAAATTGCTGTCTTCGTGCGCCGTCTGTTGGACGAAGGCAAAGTAGAGAACGCCAATCAGATTGCTTTTCTATACCCCTCTCTGAAATCAAGGCAGGTTGAACGAATGAAAGAAGCCTTGGAAGCCCAAGGTTTACAAGTTTATGCTCCTCGCGCAGGCCGCTTTCTGGAAGTCGATGAAGCCCTGGACGTCTTCGGGATTTACTTGCTTATTTTCGGCAGGCCGTCACTGCGAGGGATGGGTAGAGATGTCGAGGATTTTCGCCAATGGCTTAACACCATCGAGGCACGGGCTGAGCAATTGCGCCACGCCGACCCGCGTCTTGCTCAGTTTATCCATGACCGACAAGCCGAAGTTCAACGTGCCCATAGCGACTACGCCACTTTGCTCAGCGTTGTGTCCAGGCATCATTGGGATTTGGAGGCACCTTACAATATCAAGCGCATGAAGCGAGCGCTTTACAACGCGCCAGGCCTTTCGGAAACCGGAAAAAGATTACTCGCCAGCGCTTACTTTGACCGCATTGTGCAAAAACGCGCCCAAGAAGGGCGTCCCCTCTCGCTAAATTATGCGATTCGGCGGGCCACTTCGTTGGATTGGAATTTCTTGGACCTATTTTATCGCTTAATGGGCTTTGAGCACTTCAAAGCCATGTTTGATCGAGCCGAGCGTTTCGGCGACGAAGGGCCGGTAGCCAACTTGGGGCTGATTACCCAATATCTGCAACGCTTCACCGATGAGCGCGTCAGCATCATCACAGCCAACTTACTGGAAAATGGTAAACTTTCGGCCATTTTCTTCAATTCCTACTTGTTCGCCCTTTTTCGTTTGGGTGAGAGCGAGTGGGAGAACCCCGAAGACCCCTTCCCGCGCGGACGTATTCCCTTCCTGACCATCCACCAGGCCAAAGGGCTGGAGTTTCCCGTGGTCGTGCTGGGCAACCTCTATAAAAGAGATCGAGGCGCTCCGCAAATTGAACGCTTGATTCGTCCCATGCTTACCCGACCCGACGGAGAGCCGTTGGACCGGATGACCGAGTTTGACATTGCCCGGATGTTTTATGTGGCCCTTTCGCGTGCCCAAAATCTGCTCATCCTTGCCCACTTCCGCGGGCCCGGGCAGCATGTAAGCCCTCCCTTTAGGCCCTTGCTCAGCGACCCTTCATTGCCACGCTTGAGGGATATCGATATCTCTACCCTTCCTGAAGCCAGGTTGCGAGAAAGTGAAATCCCTAAGGTGTATTCTTTCACCGCCGACTATTTGCTTTATAAAAAGTGTCCTCGTCAGTACATGATTTTCCGCAAATTTGGCTTTGTGCCCTCCCGCTCGCAAACCATGTTCTTTGGCTCGCTGGTGCACCGCACCCTGGAGGACCTGCACCACGAACTTATCCGGCGGCGCAAATTGGCAGCAAACACTCATCAAGAGGGAGAAAAGCGCGATGCCTGACCGAAGCGACTTGCCCCCAATTGAAGATTTCATCCGCGAGGTATTTGAAGAGAACTTCGAACTTCTGGTTGCCGAGAGCGGACACACCATTTCAGCCGAGTCCAAACAAGCGGCTTTGAACCAGGTATTGCTTTATTGGCGCAAATTGCGCGAGATTGCCGAACGCGTCACCGACACAGAAGTTCACCTCACTTTGCCTAATCAGGAAACACCCCAAGGCCGCGAATATACCATTGAAGGCGTAGTGGATATCGTCCGGGAAGATGACCGCGTGATCATGTATGACATTAAAACCCACGATGCCGACTATGTGCGCGCCAACTTGGAACTTTACAAACAGCAGTTGAACGTCTATGCTCACATTTGGCAGGAACTGCGCCAGCAGCCTCTGGATGAGATGGCCGTCATCGCTACAGACTTTCCACACGAGGTCAAAGAAGCGCTCTCTACCCCTGACCCACGGGCATTGGAAATGGCCTTGGCCCAATGGGAGCCCGTCATCCCTATCGAATACGACCCAGCCCACAAAGACGAGACGATTTTTGCCTTCAGTGAAGTCGTGGACAAAATCGAGTCAGGGGAATTTGCGCCGCCTTCCCTTGAAGTGTTAGAATCGTTCATTACGGGGGGATGGCGTCGGGAGCGCTTTGCCACGCGGGTGTGCCGCAACTGCGATGCCCGTTTTTCGTGTGATGCCTATCGTCAATACGCCATGGGCCGCCGACGGGTAGCAGAGCGTGGGATGGTTTACTTCATCGAAGACGACCCCGACCAAGAAGAATGGCGCACCGCCAGTTTAGATGCTTCAACCGAAGATTAGCCACTTGGAGGTTGATTCCCCATGACACCCGAAAAACTCCGCCCTTCTTTCACCTTCACCGAAGACCGCCTGCGCCAATTGCAGCAGGTGGTGCCCGAAGCCTTTGCCGACGGCAAAATCAATTGGGAGGTCCTGCGTGAGGCGCTGGGCAACTACCTCGAGGACGAAGAAGCCTGCGAGGAGCACTTTGGCCTCTTTTGGCCTGGCAAGCGGCAGGCCCGCCGCCTGGCCGCCCTGCCCCCCAAGGGTACCTTAGTGCCCGCCCCGGGCGAGGGCGTCAACGAAGACCAAACGCACCATATTTTCATCGAAGGCGAGAACCTGGAAGTTCTGAAACTCTTGCAAAAAAGTTACGCCGGGCGGGTGAAGATGATTTACATTGACCCGCCCTACAACACCGGCAAGGACTTCATCTACCCCGACGACTATGGCGAACCTCTGGAAGCCTACCTGAAGCGCACCGGTCAAATGGATGAAGAGGGCCGTCGCTTGACCACCAACACCAAGGCCAGTGGCCGCTTCCACTCCAATTGGCTGAACATGATGTACCCCCGCTTGCTGTTGGCCCGCCAGTTGCTGCGCGAGGATGGGGTGATTTTTGTGAGCATTGATGATAATGAGGTGCACAATTTGCGGCAGTTGATGAACGAGGTGTTTGGGGAAGAGAATTTTGTGGCGACGATAATTTGGCAGAAAAAGTTTGCTCGTCAGAATGACGCCACCTATTTTTCCACAATGCACGATTACATCTTGTGTTTTGCTCGTATATCGGCAGAAACCTCAAAATCGTTGGGGTGGGAATTAAATCTATTGCCTAGAACGGAAGATGCCAATGCTGGCTATTCCAACCCCGACAATGATCCTCGAGGGCCTTGGACGTCTGTGGTGTTGTCCTCGAAATCAGGGTCTGATAACCTAATATACAAAATTGTTACTCCTGGAGGGCGTGAATGCTGGCCGCCAGAGGGGAGGTACTGGTCAGTTACCAAGGAGAAATTCGACGAACTGGTTGCTGATAACAGAATATGGTTTGGAAAAAACGGTAAGGGGATTCCACGGCTGAAAACATTTTTATCGGAAGTGCAATCAGGTCTTCGTCCAAACACTATTTGGTTCCATAGTGAGGTAAGTCATAATCAGGGAGCACGCCAAGACCTTAAAAGGATATTCGATGGCAAAGCAGTTTTTGATAATCCTAAACCTGTTGCTCTTGTAAAACAGATGGTTGAAATAGCTTCTGGAGACACGGATGGAATCTTTTTGGACTTCTTTGCAGGCTCTTGTCCTTTAGCCCATGCAGTGCTACAGAAAAATAGGGAAGATGGCGGCAACCGTCAGTTTATTGTGGTCCAAATACCAGAACCGCTAGATCCCAAAAGAAAGGAGCATAAAGCTGCTATAGAATTTTGTGATCAGATGGGCAAGCCCCGAAACATCGCCGAAATTGGCAAAGAGCGCATCCGCCGCGTCATCGCCAAGATGCAGGCCGAGCGCGAGGGGCAGTTGGAGATCAACCCCGATGAAGACTTAGGCTTCAAAGTCTTCAAACTGCAACGCTCCCACTTCAAGGAATGGCAGCCGGTAGAACCGACCACGCCACAGGCCCTGGACAACCTCTTCAGCCAGCACGCCTCCCCGCTGGTGGAGGGCTGGGAGCCCCAGGCCCTGCTCACCGAAATCCTGCTCCTGGAGGGCTTCCCGCTGGATAGCGCCATCGTCTCTCTGGATGAAACCTTCCCGGCCAACACGGTCTGGCGCGTCCATCACCCGGACGTGGGCCACGAACTCTTTGTCTGTCTGGATGAAACCCTGGTCGAAGAGACCGTGGAGCGCCTCAAGGCCGGCGATCTCTTGCGTGATGAAGACATCTTCATCTGCCTGGACGCCGCCCTGACGGATGAGGCCAAAGTGGTGCTGGACGACCGTTTGCGCCTGAAAGTCATCTGAGGGAACGTGACCATGCTCAAACTCAAATTTGACCCCAACCAACAATACCAGTTGGACGCCATCCAGAGCGTGGTGGATTTGTTCCAGGGGTTGCCGCGGCAGGAGAACGCCGCGCTGCTCCAGGCCGAAGCGGTGCCCAACCTGCCGCCGTTCCAAACCCTGGCCGAAGATTGGCTCTACGACAACCTGCGCCAGGTGCAACAACGCAACGGCATCGAGACACCCTTGCTTGGTTCGCTGGAAGTGGATGAAGGCATGGTGCTGGAAGGCGCAGGGGAGGAATCCTGGCGCTACCCCAGTTTTACCATCGAAATGGAGACCGGCACCGGCAAGACCTATGTCTATCTGCGCACCATCTACGAACTGCGAAAGCATTACGGCTTCAGCAAATTCATCATCGTGGTGCCGAGCGTAGCCATTTACGAAGGCGTCATCAAGAACTTCCAGATCACCCGCGAGCACTTTCGGGCGCTTTACGGAAACGAACCCGTCCACCTGATTCCCTACGATGGGGCGCGCCTGAGCCAGTTGCGCGGCTTTGCGTCGTCCACCTTTGTGGAAATTCTGGTCATGACATTGGATTCCTTCAACAAGAAATCCAACGTCATCTTCAGATCCTCGGAAAAACTACCCGGCGAATGGCTGCCCATCCGCTACATTCAGGAAACACGGCCCATCCTGATTTTGGACGAGCCGCAGAACATGGAATCGCCAAAATCCCGCGAGGCCCTGCGCACCCTGCACCCCCTTTTCGCCTTGCGCTATTCCGCCACGCACCGCACCAGCCCCAACCTGGTGTACCGCCTCACCCCCTTTGACGCCTACCGCCTCAACCTGGTGAAGAAAATTCAGGTTATCGGCGTCACCGAGCGCGAAAATTTCAACCAGCCCTTCATGCAATTGACGGACATCGATCTGGGGCGGCGCATTACGGCCCGCCTGCGCACTTATGTGTCGGATAAAGGGCGTCTCAAAGAAGCCGAAATCAAACTGCACCACGGCGACGACCTGTATGCGAAAACAAAACGGGAAGAGCACCAGGGCGGCTACCGTGTGGTGGAAATCAACGCCGCCAAGGGGTATCTCGAGTTCGAGAATGGCTTGCGCCTGACCCTGGGGCAATCCATCGGCCCGCGGCGCGAAGAGATTTTCCGCGTCCAGATTCGGGAGACCATCCGCCAGCACATGGCGATGCAGCAAAAACTGCTGCGCAAGGGTATCAAAGTGCTTTCCTTATTCTTCATTGACCGGGTGGCTAACTATACCGACGAAAACGGCATCATTCGACGCATCTTTGACGAAGAATTCGAAAAGATGAAACGGCGCTATCCCTTTTTCGAGGCGCTGCACGCTGAAGAAGTCCGCAGTGCTTACTTCGCCAAGAAGAAGACCAAGGAAGGGGAAGTGCCCATCGACACCAGCGGGCGCAACAAAGCCGAGCGGCAGGCCGAAAAAGCCGCATTCGAACTCATCATGAAAGAGAAAGAGCGCTTACTTTCGTTTGAAGAAAAGACGTGTTTCATTTTCGCCCATTCGGCCTTGCGGGAAGGCTGGGACAATCCCAACGTCTTCCAAATTTGCACCCTCAACCAGACCGTTTCCGAGATGAAAAAACGGCAGGAAATCGGGCGCGGGCTGCGGTTGGCGGTCAACCAAAACGGCGAGCGGGTGTTTGACGAAGAGGTCAACATCCTGACTGTGGTGGCCAACGAGAGTTACGAGCGCTATGCCAACACCCTACAAAGCGAATATGTAGAAGACGGCCTGACGCCCCCGCCGCCGCCCACCAAGGCGGGCAAAGCCACGGCCCGGCGCAACGACAAAATCTTCAAGAGCACCCAGGCGTTCAAAGACTTCTGGGCGAAACTACAAAAACACATTAGTTATGAAATCACGCTGGATACCGAGGCGTTGATGCAAAACTGCATTGAGCGCATCAACAATCGCCCCTTGCCGCAGAGCATCATCGTGGTAGAGAAGGGCGAGTTTGTGGTGACCGACTACACCCTGGAATTGCTTTCGGTAAGTGGCCAAACTTGTAAACTCCGTATCTTCAAGCAAGACACTCGGGGCGACGAAGAACAGCGCAAACTGACCTGCAAACTGCGCGACGATTTAGAAAAACTGACGGGGGACAAACGCCTGCGTGGCTACAAGATTGTAGAAATCATCGAGTCGGATGACACCTCGCGCGTGGTGTTCGGCAACGGGCAAATGCTTTACGTGGGGCAGGTGTTGCCCTTCCAGAGCGAAAGCGGGCAAAAGCCCAGCGAGCGGGGGGCGCTGCCCCCAGATGAAAAGTATCCCCTCACCTTCAATTTGATCGAGCGTGCGGCCCGCGAAACCGGCCTAACGAGGCCCACGCTGATCAAAATCTTTCGGGGGTTGAGCGATCGTCGCAAGGAAGCTATCTTCCACAACCCGGAAGGTTTCGCCAGTTTGTTTATCACCGAAATCAAAAATGCCTTGGCTGACCATATCGCCGAGCGCATCCGCTTCCAGGTGCATCCACTTTCCCCGCAGGATTGGGGCTACGACCTGGAAGACCTCTTCCCGCCTGAAAAAGAATTCCCGCAGAAGGAACTGGTGCCCGGCTCCGAGGCCAGCCTGTACGACCAGGTCCAGATAGACTCGGAGGTAGAAAAGAACTTTGTAGCGCTGCGCCTCAATCCCGATGACGAGGTCGTCTTTTACTTCAAATTTCCACCGGCTTTCAAATTTGATTTTCCGCGGGTCATTGGCAATTACAACCCCGACTGGGGCATTGCCCGCTACATTCCTCGAGATGGAGGCAAAGTCATCCTGGAATTGGTACGAGAGACCAAGGGGCAAACCGACCCCAGCAAATTGCAGTTTGCCCATGAAACACGCAAGGTCAAATGTGCGCAGAAACTGTTTGAGACTCTGGGAATTGATTATCGCATCGTGACAGACCAAACCGTGGACTGGTGGCGGCCAGACCCGGCCAAAGGTGTCATTCAGCCAAAAATGGCACTGGACTGATGGTACAAACCAACAGGAGAGGACTGTGGGATGGCGCATACAAAGCCGCAAACGGTAGATTTCCTTGGTTTCCTAAGCGGGCAACTTCAAGGGTTGCAAGGCATCACCACGCTGTGCTACGAACTCATCCAGAACGCGGACGATGTCAGAGACGAAGCGGGCAACCCTGGAGCCTCGCGCATTACCTTTGATGTGTGCGACGATGCCCTGTGGGTTGAAAACGACGGAGTGTTCCGTGAGAGGGATTTTGAGCGCATGCAGCGCCTCTCTTGGGGTGATAAACGCCGCGAGGCCAACACCATTGGGGCGTTTGGCATCGGCTTTATTTCAGTCTACCAAATCACCGATGCCCCAGAAATCTTTTCCAGTGGCCTGCATTGGATCTTTCGGCCTGAGAAGAAGGAAAACGAGCGGATACTGGAAGAAGAAATACCGACCGAAAACACGCGATTCCGCTTACCTTGGGCCTTTAAAGACTCCCCTGTGCGGCAAGCGTTGCAGATCCCGCCCATTTCCAGAGAAGTGCTTGAACGGTACACAGAAGAAATTGGCCAAGCGATTGAGCATGCGGCCCTGTTTCTGCGCCAGATCACGACCTTGGAAGTCAAACGGAATGGTGTGTTGCGCCGCCGGATTGAAGTGGTGAAAGAAGCAGAGCGATATTTGATCGATGATGGAGAAACCACGACTGAATGGCAAATCTTTCAAGGCAATCTCAACGGTCTCAAAGCGTACCATGACTTACGCTCAAAATTCGGCGGGCTATTGGAAAATCGCGATATCAAGGTTGAGCTTGCTATTCCAGAATCGCCCGTGAGAAATGGTCGGCTTTATGCCTTTTTGCCGTCGGAGACCTTTACTGGTTTACCTTTTCATATCAACGCAGATTTCTTTCCTTCGTCCGATCGCAAGCGAATCCTTTTGGATGGCGACTACCAAGCAGACTGGAATCGCTTGGCACTGAATTGTGCTGTGGAGACGCTGGCGAGAAACATTGATGGGCTGCTGGATTTATTCCCTGACCTCGCTACATTCTGGCGTTTCGTCGCCCAAGTGAAACAGGCCGAGGAAGGCGGCCCTTTGCATCCCAACTTGCCCCCGTTTTGGGAGCAAATGCGTGCGGGTGTCGCAACGCGCCCCACTGTGCTGACCACTCGCCAACAAAAGAAGCGTCCAGGGGAAGTTTATTATCCCGTGAAGAGCAACGAAGCCCAGGCTGCTGCTATTTTTGAAGACTTGGGTTTGCCGATCTTGAATCCATCTCTGCGTGAGTTTCAGAATTTGCTCACCTCCAAAGAGGTGGGGGTGAAGATCTTGAAAATGCAGGACGTGTTGGAGGCAATGGAAAGTGCACACTTCGATAGACCTCGCGCGCTCGCGGATTTTCCACCTTCCCTTCGAAATCGAGACAATTGGTCACAATTGTGGGGAGCCCTTCAAAGCTTGGAGGTCGATGAATCTGCAGCAACACGGCTACAGCATCTCTCCATCGTCTTTGGGGAAGACGGAAGGCTTTATCCGCCAACGATGTTGTTGGCTGAGCCAGAGCAAAAGGTGCGCGATTTTTTCTCAGCCATTGCGCCTAAAGTTGTATGGCTAAGCCCACAAATGAAGAGCGACGTTTTCCCGGGTAATCTGGTCCCCAAACTCGATTTCCGGCGTGGCCTGGAATTGCTTGAGGAGAATACTGGTCGTCTCCCCGACGTTTTGAAGGAAACAAAACACCTGAAAACCCTGTACGCTTGGTTGTCGAAGCACAAGGAAGAGTTGAAGAGGGCGCCTAATCTTGTCAACCGGATCAGGGCTTTGCCTATTGGCCCCACCGCCACAGGCCAATTTAAGCCTTTGGAACAACTTTTTCTCACAGGTGAATTTGAAGACCCTCTACAATTGGCTGAGGTTTTGGACCTGTCGCAAATATCTGAGCATGGGTATTTGATCAAAGAGATCCTGGGCGTGAGCACCCTTAATTTGGAAACTTACATCCAGAAGTATGTGCCTCGAGTCTGGCCCAAAATCTCCTCTGAAAAACGGGTTGACTTGGTGCGCCTCCTGACACAACGATTGGGCCAACTGAAACCCTCAAGTGAATTGCGGGAGATTTTGCAAGAGATTCCTTTGGCCCTTTGCGATGATGGGCAGTTTCGAGTGCCTGCCAAAGTCTATTTCGACCCTGCCCCCGCACGAACACTCATGGGGGCCCGAACCGCTGTATTGGATAGATCGTTAGCCCAAGACGCGGCCATCCGAGATTTTTACAAGTGGGTGGGTGTAGCAGATGAAATACGGCCAGAAGATCTGTTGGCTTTCGTGCAGTCGACAACGCAATCTCCTCCATCCGCAGAAAGCATCGAGAAAATCCCCGCTGTATTCCAGTATCTTGCCCAACGGTGGAAATCCCTTGACGAAAAAGCCAGAGAAAGGTTTGCTCCTCTGAAAAGCATACCCTGGCTCCCCGGCAGCATGGATAATGACCGCTGGTTCCTGCCGAATGAAGTATATGCCGACTTTCAGAAATATCTCTTTGAATCTCAAGGCAACTTCCTTCAGATTAAGAATTCCGTACAAAGACAGGCCAAGGAGTTTATCCGCTTTCTGGGAGTGAAGACCACACCCGAACCTGATTTGGTGATCCGTCATTTGCGGTATTGTGCCCAGCATAATATTCCGGTAAACAAAGAGGTCTACAAATACCTAAACAAGGTATTGCCTAACGAAGCCGTCTCGCTCTTAAAGGGAACGGCCTGTTTGTACATTGAGTCTGATTCGGGAGAAGTACGATATTATCGCCCTAATGAGGTCTTTTTAGGCGAGCATCCCTTTGGTGCATACCGATTGCAATTGCCCAAAGAGTTTTACGAGTATAGAAAATTCCTTGAGACCATAGGCGTTAAAGAGAAACCAGATCCTCATGATGCAATTGCCGTACTGCAAGAAATTAGCGAGTCGGAAGTCGCAAAAAGTCATCTTCCTGTAGGCGAAGAATCAGAGATAGCCAAAGTGCTTTTTGCAGCCTGGGAAATACTTAACAAGGCTTTGGTTGAAAGGCACATCACCAGCGAAACGATTTACGAAGCGTTGCACGGTCGCGAGTGTATTCTCAACAAACAAAGAATACTTTACAAACCAGAATGGCTGTTCTTTGAAGACCGCCCTGGCTGGGCAGAGAAATTCACCCTCGTTGCAGAAAACATCACGCCACGGATAAAAGACACTTGGCAAGCCATGGAGGCTGCGGGGGTGCGTCGCTTAAGCACCGTAGTGCAAACAACTCTTGCTGACCTGGAAACTACTCGCGAAGATGTAACCAATATAGCCACTCTCTTGAACGAGCGCGGTATTCTGCTCCGCCGTGTTCTTGACATTTCGGGCAAAACAGTAGATTACAGCGAAATCTTAGGGGAAATCACGTTTGTTCAGGCCTCGAAGATTGTTGTCACGAGAACTTTGGAAGCCTTTAACCGTCAAGAGGATAAATCCGAAAGCGTGGACGCCGTTTATTTACCTGATGAAAAGAAACTGTATTACGTCCCCATCGATAACCGTCCCCCCTGGGCAGGTATTGCCAGGGAACTTACTTACGCTGTAAGTACAATCACACAGGGTGAAGACGAAAACGCCTCGCAGATTCCCCTCGCGTTGGAAAAAATTTTGAGCGGGTCATCTTTTGAGAAGGTAAGCCAGGAGTTTGACGCTTTGGGGTTTCCTCCTATAGAGGATTCGCTTGTAGATAAGGCGGCACCAGCCAAAGCCCACGCTTGGGGTGGGGATGCTGTAGATGCTGTAATTGAAGAAACGTACCCTGATGAAGCGGAGAGAGAAAAGACACCCGCGGCACCACAGCAAGCGAGGCTCCAGTCAAGCCTTTCAGCCGAAAAGGCTTCATCAGCGAATTCTCAACCAAAACGCAAGCCTCACTCACCTCGACGCGACGCGCCCAGAACTACGGAACATCTGATTTCATATGTGCTTTCCCAGGAGCGTGCGCGTGAGGAACGGCCTTTGACGCGCAAAACCAGGAATCAGGAAATTGGGCGGCTTGGTGTGGGCCTTGTGATGGAGTTTGAGCGTCGCCAAGGCCGCCAACCAGAAGATATGAATGCTACAACGCCAAACAATCCCGGCTATGACATCAGGTCCTATTCGCCAGAGACGGGCGAAACACGATATATTGAGGTGAAAGCTCTAACCCAGTTATGGGATGGGCGCAACCCGGCCCGCATGACTCATACAGAGTTCGAGACAGCAGTAGAGCGAGGTGAAAAATATTGGCTATATGTGATCGAAAACGTTGAAAGTGAATTACCACGACTCTATTGCATACAAAACCCTGCCGAAAAAGTGCAGTACTTCTGCTATGACCACGGCTGGAGGGAAGTAAGTATTTCTGCGGAAGGATACCTAATCAAAAAACACGGATAACCTACCTTATATCGTTTGGGAAGAGAGGTTCTCGGGTGAACATCGATAAGTCAGTTTTTTTCTTCCCTTCGGTCCCCACAAGGCTTGTCTCAGTCTTTGTGAACCTCTTATCCTACAGAATCCAGTATCTCTCGGAGGCGAGTATCCCCAGAGTAGGCGCTTTACCCCTTCTTTGTCATTCAGGAGAGATCAAGAAAACCTTATCATACTCTTCATGAGGCGCCTCGCGGGGCTCGCTTGACTTTTACGCCCCCTTAGTATAAAATGACACTGCCAGAGGGATCCCTCTGGCGTTGAAGAAAGACAATTCGTTGAGAGCTGAAGCATGTTACGCACCGACGGTTCAAATCCCGTCGGGACCGCTACCACCCTCGTCAAGAGGGTGGTTTTGTTTAACCGCATTCTCTGAGGCAGCCCCTGACAAGCGCGCAGGAAAAGATGATACTGACCTTGTAAAAGCCTTTAAGGTGCGTTATAATCCCGACGCTATCGGGGCGTGGCTCAGCCCGGAAGAGCGCACGGTTCGGGTCCGTGAGGTCGGCGGTTCAAATCCGCCCGCCCCGAC
>JAADDH010000053.1 GCA_013154035.1 Candidatus Iainarchaeum sp.
AAAACTTCGCCGAGAAGATTTTGCGCTATGATGGCGAATGGCTCTTTCCGGAGACATACGACAGAAAAATAGTTGAGGCAGCACAACATCCTCAAAAGCAGCAGGGCCTAAGAGAGGCCCAACGAGCCGCGCAGACCATCATCCGCGTTGCCAGAGAACTTGGCCTAAAACCTCCCCGCCCTACTCCTTATTATGCGATCCTCTTTGTTGATGGAGATCGGATGGGGAGACAGATCCGAAAAGCGGCTACCGATGGGCCGGAAAAGCATAAGGCTATCAGCGAAGCTTTGGCAGATTTCGCTACAAAGGATGTGTATCGCATTATTGAAACCACCTACAGCGGGCGGGTGGTGTACGCCGGTGGTGATGATGTAGTTGCTCTGTTGCCGTTGCCAACAGCCTTGCCAGCAGCGAAAGCCCTTCGGCGTAAGTACGCCGAAAAGATGGCTGGGGTATTAGAGACGCCAACGATGAGCGCAGGTATTGCCATGGTTCATCACCTTAGCCCGTTAAGTGAGGCATTGAAAGCCGCACGTCAGGCCGAACACACGGCTAAGGAAAGGTACAAACGAAACGCCATCGCCGTCGCTTTCCACAAACGAGGCGGTGCACCGGTGATGATGGGAGCCAGTTGGGAGTTCGGAGACAGCCATCAAGCGACAATTGATCTGTTGCTTGACATCCAACGACGCTTTGCAGTGGCAGATGATCCCAGCAAGGAGATAGGGCTTTCACTGGGACTGGCGCATACGCTGTTGGACGAAGCCCGTTTTCTGGGCGGCGATGTCCCAATGGAAGCATCGCAGGCAGAGGTGGAGCGCTTGCTGTACCGGGCCGCGCCGGGACACCTGCCCAGAAAAGTACGGTATGAACAAGCCCAAAGACTTGCCCCTCTGCTTGTTCAACTGGCCGAGGCTATTGAAAAGTCTCTAAAGGCGAAAGAGCAACGATGTAACGGCTCTCATAGAGCCTTGGAATCAGGATTAGTTATCGTAGCCCAATGGTTGTTGCTCCTGCGCTTTATCGTTCAAGAAAGTGGCGCACCCGTTATGATGGAGGAGGAAACGCAATGACGACCAAATCCCAGCGCAAAAGGCGAAGACGACGGGAGAAAAGAAAGCAACGCAAGGCCGTTAAACGGCAACAAAGGCTAACGGCAAGGCAAGCGAACTTCGTTGATAATTTACTTGACAGCGATGGAATGCGCCTTGTTATTGAACCGTCCGACACCTGGCTATTTCGGGATGGAAAGCCATTTCGGGCCGGAGAAGATCATTGGGCAGGTAGCCGCTTTCCGCCTACACCGTTGACGATACAAGGTGTTATCCGCTCTAAAATTTTGCTG
This sequence comes from Candidatus Iainarchaeum sp., assembly GCA_013154035.1. Taxonomy (GTDB): domain Archaea; phylum Iainarchaeota; class Iainarchaeia; order JAADDC01; family JAADDC01; genus SZUA-1452. The sequence continues at coordinate 1,346 of JAADDH010000053.1, forward strand.
GATAGTGATACCGATTTGAGAGCATATGCTGAAAATCCCTCAGAAACGGCAATCTATGCTCAGATAGGCGGCAAAGGTCGGGACTATGGGGCATTGAAGATACGCGGCCCTTACTTAGCCCACAAAAAGAATGCCGAATGGACCCGTTACTACCCTGCTCCGGCTGATCTTCTTTGTGATCAGGAATACGGAAAGATTTATCGCTTGACAGTCGGCGAATCACCAATAATCGCCAACTGGCCTCATCCATCGGAGAATCTGAGGCCTCTTTATCCACCGAATCTCCAAGATCAAGCCAGTAATCTAACGCCTGCCGGTGGGTGGATCGCCGAGGAATCTCTTCGCGCATATTTAGAAGGGCGACTGCCGGAGCCAGAACACATAGTCTCACCCGGGGAAATTTACGAACGAGAACCGCGAATCATCATAGGCCTGGAACGACAAACACGTCGTCCCCGACCCCAGTTGCTGGCCGGTGTCGAGATGGTGCGATTACGCCCCGACTGGGCACTAGATTTGGAGATTTCCGGCGTGCCCCCGTGGAAATCGCAGGGCTATCTGGGCATCGGCGGAGAGGCTCGCGCGGGGTACTATCAAGTGCGACCACCTACTCTGTCGTTTGCGTCGCCAGAGCCTCTTCCCTCCCGATTCGTATTGTACTTCGCTACACCAACATGGTTCCAAAATGGTTGGCGACCCGGAAACTGGGGCAAATGGTTTAGTGGAAAGATCAGCCTTGTCGCCGCCGCGATTAACCGGCCCGAACGAATCGGGGGCTGGGACATTGTAAAAGGCGAAAAGCCTATGCGAGGGTATGTGCCCGCTGGCAGTATTTACTATTTTGAGAGTGAGGGAGAGGTTTCTTACAACGGTGAACCTGTCACCGACGATCCGGCGGAGGGCCAGATCGGATTCGGTCAGGTGTTCATTGATCAATGGCCACAAAATAACTAAAAGGAGTGAACGATGTTTCAAGCAAGCGACATTTTATTTTTCTATGTTGAAACACCCCTACACGCTGGCACTGGTGCAGGGCTGGGAGCAGTAGATCTACCCATCCAACGTGAGCGGGTAACTGGTTACCCACTGATACAGGCCAGCAGCATCAAGGGCGTGTTGCGTGGAATAGCGGAGGAAGAGAAAGGCGAAAAATCACCGGAGGTCATCACCGCCTTTGGCCCCGAAGCCACAAACGCCTCCGCACACGCGGGAGCCTTTTCGCCGGGCGATGCCCGTTTGCTCCTCTTTCCGGTACGCTCGTTGCTGGGCATCTTTGCCTGGACGACCTCTCGCCACGCCTTGAGCCGCTTTGTACGAGATGTCAATCTAGCTGGGCAAAAAATTGAATGGAGTGTACCGGAATTGCCCGCAGATGGAGATGGCGGAGAGAAAGCCCTGATCTGCACGGATGACGACATCAGCGCGGACGGCCAAGTGGTATTGGAGGAATTCTCATTCCAGGCCCAGAAAAGTGAGGAAGTCAGCAAGATCGCCAACTGGTTGGCAGAGAATGCTCTACCTGCCGGAGATGAATATGCATATTGGCGCGATGCTTTGAAAAAGCGTCTTATCATTCTGCCGGAAGACGACTTTCGCGAGTTCACACGCTTTAGCACCGAGGTGGTTACCCGGGTGAGGCTGAACGAGAAGAAAACGGTCGAGCGAGGCGCGTTGTGGACAGAAGAGTACCTTCCCACCGATACCTTGCTGTACGCTCCCGTTTACACTACTAAACCCCGAAGCAACAACCCACCGGAAGAGTGGTCGAAAGCGGAAGATGTTCTGGGATCCGTTCGTAAAATTGTGACCAGCCAGGGTCGAGCCCAGATCGGTGGTAATGAAACCATTGGTCGAGGTATCGTTGCTTTGCGGTGGATCGGCAGCAAAGACAAGGAGGAGCCTAATGAGTAAGCGCCAGACTATAGAACAGAAACGGGCGGCATATGCCTGGAAGTGTGTAGAGGGAGCTAACAAACAAAGTGATAATTTCCGCAAGCGCTATGGCACATTGGCCCGTAATATGGCATCTCTGATTCAAGTTAACGGCTTGGGACAAACATTGGCTTTTGTCTACTCAAAAGCCAAGCTTGCATCAAAAAAGCGAAGTGATAAGGAACGCGCCAATGAACAAATTTTCTATGATCTAAGCAAATGGGTAAAACAATCTCTTGGCAAGGAAGAAGAGAAGGGGGATCTACTGCAAATCATTACGAATGAGTCGAGTGCCTTTTACCGAAGGGCAACAGTTGAGGCATTGGGTCTCATTATCTGGCTACGTCGTTTTGCTGAGGGCGTACTGCCAACGGAGGAGGAATAATGGTAAATGGATCCCAGAAACGTCGCTATCCGAAAGGATGGAGTACGTCTTTTCCCCTGCCGACCAATACGACGAGTTTCGTAAACCGCCATTGGAATTCGCTACATAATCAAAATTTGGGGCTGTGGTTAGACCGTTTTACTACTTGGCGTGATTGGGATGACAAAGGAAGAGATATCTCACTGGAGCCGGATCCTTCATCACGGCGGAGACAAAGTGCGATTCTTGCCGAAGCAGACGGGCTTTTGCAATGGCAGGGAGACTTGGATCTGCTGAAAGGGCTGACCTCTCGTTGGTCCCAGATGCTGATAAGTTATTCATATCGCGATGCTTTCACGGCCAGCCCTGCTTGGCGTTTCGTTGTTGGACTGGGGGGAGCCCACGTACTGGAAACTGGAATGACGTTGCACCGGTTATATGGCATCCCCATTATTCCCGGGAGCACTCTCAAAGGGCTGGCCCGTGCATATGCGGAGGAAGTGAAAGGCAAAGGCTCCGATGACCCTGATATAGTTGCTATCTTTGGCAAACCACCTCTCAGCACGCCACTGGAAACAGGGGAAATCATCTTTTTTGACGCTATTCCGGTCAGCCGACCCAAGTTCAAGTTAGACGTGATGACGCCGCACTTTCCACAGTACTATCAAGGTAACAAGCCGCCCGCCGACTGGCAAAACCCTAACCCCATCTACTTCTTGACAGTGACAAATACAATTTTCTTGTTTGCCGTGGCCGCCCGACGCAAGGAAGGGAAGGAGTACGTGAAAACAGCGTTGGAATGGTTGAAGGAGGGTTTGGCAGAGCTCGGCGTAGGAGCTAAGACGGCAGCGGGATATGGGTACTTCAAGGATATGGATTTCAAGGAGAAGGGATGATGAACAAGCATAAGTTAATACTGATGGCTGTGGGAGCCCTGATAGCGAATCGTTTGTCTAGAACTGAAGGTGAGGAGAAAATCCTTTGGGAGCGGGTCAAGTCAGAAAGCTTGATGAGCATCCGCGAAGGACAAGCTCGCAAACAAAAAACTCTTGAAGACATGATGTTGACACAATTGAAAGGGCTTAATCTCGGTACCGAGGAAGGACTTCAAAAAGCATCTCCAGAGATAAAAAGTCTCGCAAAAATTGGTGTGGAAGAGGGTGACCGCGTACAACTTTATGCAAGTGAGACACCCGAAGGAATCCTTACAGCACGAGTGGTACGTCAATTCATCCGTGACGTATGGCAATGTACAGCAGAGATGGAGGTTGTTACCGGTTTGCAGGTCTCAGACGCGGGGAGATTCCGAAGTCAAGGGGTGTTGCGGTTTGTTCAGAGCTTGGTGCGGGAAGTAACGGATCCACACAATAAATACAGATACCAGATCATCCTAAACGCGACCTCCGGCTTTAAAAGCTTAGTGCCGTATACTACTCTGATCGGTCTGCTATTCGGCGTGCCTGTTCAATACATTTTTGAGCGCTCCTCCGAGCTAATCACCCTGCCGCCATTGCCCGTGGATTTTGATCAGGAATTCATTCGGAGAGTGGAACCCATCCTAACACGAATAGAGCAAGAGACTGCTATTCCAGAAGAAGAGGTGTTGAAAGGGCTGTCGTCTGATGAGCGAGATGAAATCCTTCCCCTATTGGAACCTATGGATGGTCAATATACCTTATCTGCTCTCGGATTGCTGGTCTATGAACGATACAAATCACCGCCTCAGTTACTGCCTTCAAAGCGAGCGCCAAAAGAGAAAGACCATACCCGTGATTGGAGTCAGGAACCACATCGTAGCGGCGAGTTCGAGCGGTTTAAAGATAGTTTGGCTGAATGTGAGTTTGTAGAGAGCTTCCGATATCTCAAAGGGGCTAATCCAAGCCGCCGAGAGATTAAACGAGTGGGAGATAAGTTTCATATTGTGTATGAAGGCATCGAACTGGAGGTTGAAACTACAGCCCAACATGAGAGCCATTACGGGGAGATCGAGAAGTGTCTTTGGAATCTCTTATAAACTGCCTAGCAGTCCCAAAACCACTGCCGGACTGAAGATTATCTCAAACGGTCTGGTTATGGAACCCCCGTAGACAAGCCCTGCCACCAAAACTGGCAGTACAAAATCTGGCAAAAAGGCGCGGGTTATGACTTCAACGTTTACACAAAGAAGAAATTTCTTGAAAAGACAAACTACATTCACGCAAACCCGGTACGGGCAGGCCTGAGCGCTTCACCGGAAGAGTATCCATGGTCCAGCGCTAGCTATTATGCGGGCTTGCCTGCAAAGCATCTAGTTACCATGACACACATTGCCGAAGTTCTCTGAACAACACGGGTAGCCAAAGGCATTGACTTTGACTCCACTAACAGATGGAGGTTACATAATGCTCATCCTCAACTTCGCCCACCCACTCACTGACGAACACATCCAAACCATCGAGGCCCTAACCGGTCAAAAGGTCGAGCGGGTCATCGTAGTCAACAGCCAAATCGACACGCAAAAGCCCCTGGCGCCGCAGGTTGCGGCCATGGCTGATGCGGCCG
>JAADDH010000079.1 GCA_013154035.1 Candidatus Iainarchaeum sp.
ACGTCGGCCACTACCGTTCTCCAGTTGAGCTCGGGCCACGAACGCTCCAGCTCCTTCTCAATCTGGTAGAGACTGTTCTCGCCGCGGCCCAAGAGGATGACTCGCGCCGGCCTGAAGCGAGCAACCTGGCGGACGATCTCGGAACCGATCGAGCCGCCAGCGCCGGTGATCAAGACAACGCGGCCTTCGATGTATCCGGCTATCTCGTCGGTGTTGAGGTTTACCGGCTTCCTGCGCAACAGGTCTTCGACATCGACGTTTCGAATTTGCGAGATGGCCACCTTGCCCGAGAGGATCTCGTATATCCCGGGTACTATCCGGTGTTTGACCCCGGAACGCTGCGCTAGCTCAACGACTTTTCTGACCACCTCGCCGGGCGCTGAGGGTATCGCTATCAATACCTCATCGGCCTTCGTGCCATGCACAACACGTTGCAAATCTTCGATTCGGCCTAGCACGGGAAGGCCTACCAGTCTCTGGCGCTTCTTACTAGGATCGTCATCAAGAAAACCAACCGGCACCAAACCTGACTCTGGATGGCGCAGCATTTCTCTAGCCAACATCGTGCCGGCTTCACCAGCTCCCACGATTAATACTCGCTTAGGATTGGGGTGTCCCGGCTGAGACTGCGAAAGCTGAAGGCGTTCAAAAACCATCCGGCTGGCCAGACGAACCCCACCCAGAAGCAGTAAAGCGAGCCCTCCTTCTATTAGCGGAACGCTCCGAGGAATGGGGTAGTCGAGATGAAGGAAAAAGGCAAGTGCTGAAAGCAGTACGGTCCCAAAAAATACTGCCTTCATTAGCACGTATATATCTCGAATACCGATACGCCGCCATGCTTGCAAATGCAATGAAAAATAGGCTTCGAGCAACGCCTTTATTGGTAGTCCCGCGAGCGTATAAACAACAATAACTTTTGCATACCGGGGCCAGGGATCCTCCAGGCGCAGCATAAAAGCTAGAGGAACTGCAGCAGACCAAAACAACAGGTCGATGAAAAATTTTATCCAGGCACCTAGCATCTATACATAGACTACAAGGCAAACGCTCTATCCATGGTGAAATTGCCTTAATACTGCATACTAGCGAGCCCCGCGGTTCAAAATAACCGTTAGAACTGTCCTAGATAATACATACATATCAAAATATATGGATGCGTTTTTTATGTAGTACAGATCGTATGTTAGCTTTACCCTTGTTTCATCATCCCCAGCTGCATACCCTTGCTGCACCTGAGCCCAACCAGTAATACCAGGGGGAGCTAGCGTGCGCAGGTCGTAATGGGGGATTTTCTTAGCAAAGGCGGCCGCGCTCTTGACAGGCTCTGGGCGTGGGCCCACTAGACTCATCTCACCGCGGATGACATTTAGCAACTGAGGAATTTCATCCAAGCGAAATTTGCGCAGCCAACGGCCCAGCCTAGTAATGCGGTTATCATTATCGAGGGCATACAGTGGCCCTTCTCGATCCGCCCCTATGCGCATAGTACGGAACTTGACCATACGAAAGGGGCGACCATGAAAACCTACCCTTTCCTGAATAAAAAACACCGGCCCTCCATCTTCGCGCCAAAGCCATCCAGAAATGGCAAGGGCCAGTGAAGTAAGAATCCCTAAAGGCAGTACGATTGGCATAGAAATTAGGACCAGCAACAAATCAACGATTCTTTTGACTAACAGATAACTTCCTGGTGGCTCGGTAATATCTCCGTCAGAAACGTAATCTAGCTCTAGCCTGCCTTCCAGATTGGCGAGTACTGCTGCTGGATGGATTTGAATTGCTCCCAATCTGGTCAATAAATCCAATTGGATGCGTTCTTCATCAGATAACTCAGTAGGATCCGCTACAATAAGTCTGATTCTAGAGTTTTCAGAGCTATTTTCAGAAAATAATTTTTTAGCACTTTCTCCTCTCGCAAGAATGTTTTCCTTTTTTCTATATGGCCATAGTAAAAGTGCTAGCATCAATACGAATACTGCGCCAAGTCCCTCCAACAGCCAAAAGGCTAAATCAGTGCTCGCGCACAGAAAGGTTGCAAGCATAAAAAAGGCCGCGGTTGGTATCAAGATCACCCACACGGGGTGTATCCCAGGCAAGGAAATCAGCTTAGAGGCGACAAACACAGAAGCTGTATACGCTATTGCAAGCACCAAGAGGGAAAGGTCCTCCGTCTTTTGGTTTGGGTTAATCCATAATGCCAATCCTGCTAAAAATATGTAACCAATTAACCAGCCAACCAGAATCTTAGGTCTTGACCATGAAGGAATAGCATAAATGCGTCGTATTACACTAATCATACACTACTCCTTGGTCCTGCTAACACGCATTTTTATCGCGTCTATCAAAACTTGTTCGAAACGATTCGCCAAAACAGGCACGTTGTGATTCTTCTCCACATAAGCCCGGCCGCGTAATCCCATTTCCCACCGCTCTTCCGAAGTCATATTGGCTATTGAAACCACGGCCTCGGCTAAAGCATGGGGGTCACCGGCAGGAACGGAAACACCAGCTCTCGCTTCTTTAACAGGATCAAATGGAGTATCCACGGAAAAAATTATCGGCCGCGCCATAGCCATGTAGTCAAATAGCTTATTGGGGCTGACTCCCCAGCGGAATAGCGGGGAATTCTGGAGGGTCAACAGAAATACATCCGCCTCCCGCATAAGATCATATATTCTATCTTTCGCAACAGGCGGTTCAAAAATTAGGTTTTTTAACTTTAGATCTTTCGCCTTACGAATAAGTCTTCCTTTGTCCGGCCCGTCTCCCACAAGGCGGAATTGAACTTGTGGAGAGTTCTGCATATCGAGTATGATTTTAGCCGCGTCTAAAATTACATCCAGATTGTTCGCCAAACCATGTGCACCCGCATACATTAAAGTCAAAACTCCATCTTCTTGGGGAGGTGACGGTGGCGGCAATAAACGCAAATCCACCCCATTAGGAATCCATACAATACGCTCTATATCACCACCCTTTTGAGAAATATGTTCTCCAGCTCCAGGAAGAAGCGTTATGATCCGCGAAGATTGACGATAAAGGCTTCTTTCAATTCGTTCAAGCATCCGAACAAATGGATGGCTTTCCGAAAAACTGCCCAAATCAATTAGCGACTGCGGCCAAAGATCGCGTACCTCAAAAACAAACGGAACCTCGTGGCGTCTAGCCTGGCGCTCAGCGGCCCAGGCAGCAAACAGATGCGGGCTTGATCCCACTATTACATCCGGCTTACCGCCCAAAACCATAGGTTTCAGTTTCAAAACGTTTCGCGAAAAAACTACCGTGTTCCACAAACGGCGGGCGCTATTCCCCGTATACGGAGGCGTCCGCAACCACATAAAGCGAACACCATCTATCGCTTCTAGCCGAGATGGACTACCGTCATGAAGATGTGCCTCCCGGCGGGTTGTGTGGTCAAAGCTCGATGCAATTATGGTGACCTGATGCCCGCGTTGGACCAACTCGCGAGCCAGTGTGTAGTGGCGAGTCCCGCCTGCTTGCTGGGGCGAGATGGCGTAGTGGTTAACAAGCCATATGTTCATTGCTTCGTCAATTCTGACACAATACGCTCCGCAGCGTGGCCATCACCGTATGCTTCAACTGGTGCGCCCCTGGAATCCATATGGGCGCGGATAGTATCGGCAACTGCTTTTGCATCAGACGGCGGAGCTAGAATATTCCAACCCGCCTCGACGAGCTCGACCCACTCGGTTTCGTCGCGCAGCGTGACGCAGGGCACGCCGAAAAAGTAGGCCTCCTTCTGGACCCCGCCCGAGTCGGTGGCGATTAGGCGGGCGTTCTTCTCGAGGGCCACCATGTCCAGATAGCCCACGGGCTCGATGAGCCGCAGCCGCTCGCGAGCGCGCTCGAGCCAGCCGAGCCGCTCGAGCGCCTTGCGGGTGCGCGGGTGCAAGGGCAGCACCACCGGGAGCTCCGCGGCCACCCGGGAAAGCCCCTCGAAAACCGCCTGCAGCCGCGCGGGGTCGTCGGTGTTTTCGGCGCGGTGGACCGTGGCCAGCACGTAGCCGCGGGGCTCCAGCCCCAGCCGCTCGAGCACCGTGCTGGCGCGGTCGGCCAGCCGGCCAAAGTGCAGCGCCGCGTCGTACATCACGTCGCCCACCCAGCGCACGCGCGCCTCGGGCAGCCCCTCCCGGCGCAGGTTCTCCACGGCCGTGGGGGTGGGGGCGAGGAGCAGGTCGGCGGCGTGGTCGGTGAGCACCCGGTTGATCTCCTCGGGCATGCGGCGGTTGAAGGAGCGCAGGCCGGCCTCCACGTGGGCCACCGGCAGGTGCAGCTTCACCGCCGCCAGGGCGCCGGCGAGGGTGCTGTCGGTATCGCCTTAGACGAGCACCCAGTCGGGGCGTTCGTCCAGGAGGACGCGCCCGATGCCCTCGAGCATCCGGCCGGTGTTCTGGCCGTGGGTGCCGCCCCCGATGCCCAGGTTGTAGGCGGGCTCGGGGATGCCGAGCTCCTGGAAGAAGACCTCGCTGAGCGCCCTGTCGAAGTGCTGGCCGGTGTGCAGGATCGTTTCCCGAACGTCCTCGCGACGCACGAGCGCGCGCGAGACAACCGCGGCCTTGACAAACTGGGGGCGCGCCCCCACGACGGCAAGTACTTTCATCACAGCAAGGGCTCCCCGCACAACAAAAATAACTTTTTCTTGAAGCCGACATACTTAAACGAACCTTCTACCCTAGTCCAGCCTTGCAGATGATGGCAGAGCACTTTTTGACTCCTTCTACTAAAGTACCACTCAACCATTTGCTTTTCCTCTTTTATATGAAGTGGGTAGTTTTGCAGTGAATGGTGGAAGCATGCCTGCCGTGCTTTATAAAACCAAACACTAGAACCTTGCCTATGGTGCCCTGACTCCATTTGCCCTTACGAACACTTGCGATGTAATATTTCATCCACATCTTTTCTTGTTCCTTAATATTCGTTCTACACCATTCCTTAGTACAAAGAGATGGCCTTCTCAGTTTCTTGAACAGTGATTATGTAGATAACAAGGTGAAATTTACTGCGGCTTACACCCGCTAGCTTGACTTGCGCAGCAACAGCTCGCATTATAATACTTGCAATAATACTTTCAAGCAAACGTAAACGCTTTACTCTACTGAGTCGACTTTTTCCTTATATAGTCTTAGTCTATCTGGATATTAGTCACGCCAAGTCGATCTTTTATTTCCTATAACCATATGTCATTTTGTATATCTTGTACTTACGTATTTCTCAATGTCCATTCTCGTGTGGGCATCTATTCCTTCAATTATTTTACTACCGCCCACTATATCAATAGCTTTGTTACTTGGTAGCTGATATTTAAAATTACGCTCAATCAAAGCATCTACTTGTACAATTGCTTTATACATTTCCGTAAGTACAGGGTGGTAATAGACGAACCTTTTCTTAAACCAAAGTCCCGGATGCACCCACACAAACCTGACATTTGGATACTTTGAGGGGTAACTTTTTATTACATTTTGGAAAGCGTGCAGCAGTAACTCTGCATCATTTGGAAATGCGTGCTCTGCAATTCCTATATATGAAGCATGCTCAATATGTTCTGGCGCTATATCCAATTCTCCTGATGGCAGTATTTTAGCTTCAAAGCCAACAACTCCCTGGATGCCGTAAATTTCCTCTGCTTGCAATATTTCGTTTATAAACATATTTACGTTATAACTTGGCTTATGACGTATATGCTCCAAAAAAATGATTTGCTGAATGTGGTATTTCTTCGCTATGTCAAAATATTCGCCAACTGAAAGTTCACCGTCTGTATATGAAGTATGAACATGGAAAAATATTTTGCTTTTACGTGGTGTTGGTCGTTCAGAGATATGCATGGTTATGTTAGAGTTCTTATCTATATACTCCCAAGCACTTCACCATCTAATACGGCAATGCCGCCCCAATAACGCAAAAATTCTATACCGCGTGCGGTGAGATTCTTTACGTCATTAACGGTAACAGGATCATCCATCAATTCACGTATTGTATACCAAGGAATGTTATATCCTGCAAAAATCGAG
>JAADDH010000063.1 GCA_013154035.1 Candidatus Iainarchaeum sp.
TCGCCGAATAAGGCTAGAACGATTGCAAATTTCTTTGGAAAGCCGTCCGTTTACCGCATCGGGAGCATACAGGGTTATGAGGTAACAACGGGGAAGTACATTCTGAACATTGTGGCCACAAGGGGACATATGTTTGACCTCGTGACGGATAGAGGTATACACGGCGTGGAACTGGAGAACGACCGATTTATCCCGGTATATACTACGATCAAGCTGTGCAGGCGCTGCGGCGTTCAGACTGTCGAGAATGTCTGCCCCGTCTGTGGATCCAGCGAGTACTTGGAAGATGCTCAGTGGCGGGTGAACGCACTGCGCGTGTTCGCCCTGGAGAGCGACTATGCAATCATAGGCACAGACCCGGACCGCGAGGGAGAGAAGATCGCCTGGGATACTGCCCTCGCGATATCGCCATACGTGCCAACCCTCGTCCGCGCGGAGTTTCATGAGGTTACCCGCTCCGCAATACTCAAGGCGCTGGAGGAAACGAGAGAGATTGACGAGCATCTCGTAGAGGCCCAGATCGTCAGGAGAGTTGAAGACAGGTGGATAGGATTTGAACTCTCCAGCAAACTCCAAAAGGCCTTCGGCAACAAGACGCTCTCTGCTGGAAGAGTGCAGACCCCTGTGCTGGGATGGATCATACAGAGAAATGAGGAACACAAGAAGAGCGTCGCAGTCTTCCTCAGTGCGAGGCATGATGGGGGAGAAGTGGTGTTTGAAACGGCATTCAGAACGACAAAGGAAGCTGAAGAATACGCGAAAGGTAAAAAGCTCGTGGTGCAGATCGCCAAACGCTGGGAAGAGGACGTGAACCCACTGCCCCCGTTCTCCACGGACGCCATGCTGAAGGAGGCAACAACGCGCATGAAGCTAGGGGCAAAGGACGTAATGGCACTGGCACAGGACCTATTCGAGGCGGGTCTTATTACGTATCACCGTACAGACACGACACGCGTGTTCCCTGCTGGTATGGCCGTTGCGAAGGAGTACATATCGGACAAATTCGGAGCAGAACGTTACAAGGGGCGCCAGTGGGGGGATGGAGGCGCTCACGAGTGTATCAGACCCACAAAGCCACTAGATACTGAAACGCTCATGCGGCTGCTGCGTGAGGGGGAGTTAAACATTCAGGGGCTAACCAAGAGGCACCTGCACCTCTATTCAATCATATTTGAGCGATTCATAGCATCCCAGATGATACCAGCCCACGTGGAGAAGGCAGAGGTAGTTTACAGGCTCGGAGAATTAGAAAGAAAGGACGATGCCATAGTCAACGTCCTGGAGCCAGGCTGGTTCCTCGTAAGGCCAGCGCGCATCGCAGAAATCAAAGAGGGAGAATACACAGTGGAAACGGCAAAAGCGTTCAAGATGGCTAAAATCCCCCTCTACTCGCAGGCCGACGTTATTGCCCTCATGAAAGAAAAGGGCATCGGACGACCCAGCACATACGCGACAATCATACAGAAGCTCATTGATCGCAAATACGTCATGGAATCAAAGACTAAGGGTAAATTATACCCGACACCACTGGGCATACGGGTGCATACGTTCCTGAGCGAGAACTACGGACAGTTCGTATCCGAGGAACGCACCCGGCAGCTGGAGGAAACGCTGGACGCCATTGCAGAGGGCAAAATGGACTACCAAGAGGCACTGTGGAAAACGTACGCAGAGATTCGGCAGATCAGGGGAGAATCCGCATAGTTTTTAACGCCCACCCCCTAACCTTCTATCAGCAACAGAGGTGATAGCATGACGAAGCGTTGCACAACGTGCGGGAGAGAAACGTCCAAGTACGTCACGTTTAAGTGTCCGGTATGCGGAGAGACGATCGTCCGTTGCGAAACCTGCCGCGCAAAGGGTAACGAGTGGGTTTGCCCCAGCTGCGGCTTTGTAGGTCCATGAGGTGATTGAATGGGTAGAGTTCTGGCAATATTCAAGATAATGCCCGACGATATGGAGCACTACGAGGAGATTCGAGAGGCAATAAAGGAACACATCCCCGAGGAAGCAAAGCTTGAGGAGATTCGGGAGGAGCCTATCGCCTTCGGGCTCAAGGCCCTCGTCGTGGGCATATCCATGGAAGACACTGGTGGAATTCTGGACAAGGTAGAAGAAGCACTAAAGCAAGTGCCCCACGTGGAAAGCGTTAACCTTGAGGGAAGCACGCTCATTTAAGCGCTTCCCTCGCCTTCGCCACAATTTCTCGTATCTGTTTCCAGTGGGAACCTTCCCAGAACACCTGTCCACAGCTCTGGCACATCCAGAACTGCTTGTGTGTGTCAAGAACCGTTGCGGGAACGAGTCCTCGGACCTCGGAGCGAGACACCGGCATGAGCTGACCGTTACAAGAGGGGCATATGGTCTTTGCCGGCTCATCACGCAATTCTAGCCCCACAAGCTTGACGAGTTGAACAAGCTGAACCACAATATCCGTTGACGCAACGTAAACCGCACGTACCCCCGCGTTGATAGCGCGGTGATACAATTCCTGATCGCGGGTGAGGAGAATACGATCTTCATCCAGAGCAATATTTAACAAATCGTCATCGTCAACTGGCATATCAGCAGCGCATAGAGTATCGTAGCCCATTATTCTGAGCCAACGGGCGAGTTTGCCGAGCATCGCGTCCGCAACGAACCGCATAAACTTCACGCTCCACTTCCATTCAATGTTTTTATGGAGAGCGATGCTTATAAATCCATCATGATAAAACGCGTGGTGCTTGAAAACTGGCGCAGCCATTACAAAACAGATCTGGAGTTCGGGCCAGGAACCAACGTAATCATAGGGATCAACGGCGCGGGAAAATCATCGGTGCTTGAGGCCATATTCTTCGCGCTATTCGGACCGCCAGAAAAGGGATATTACTCCAAGATCCTGCGGGAAGGGGCAACGTCGGGCAAGGTGGTGCTTGTCTTTGAAGTGAACGGAAAGGAATACCAGATAACCAGAGAGTTCACGGCAAAGGGGCAGAAGACGGCGGAGATTCGCGGGGCAAAAACGGTAATCACAGATAGACCAAAGGACGTTGATGCTGAGATCGCAAAAATCCTCGGAATGGATCAAAAAATATTCAAGGAGGCAGTATATGCCCGACAGAACGAGATAGCGTATATTCTCCGCGACGCATCTCCCCAAGAGCGCAAGCGCCTATTTGACAATATCATTGAGCTATCCGACTTCAGCGGGGCCAGGCAGATCGTAACAAAGCTCCGCAACCGAATAAAGAGGGAACTGGATATCTTCCGCGGCCAAAACTGGGAGGAAACAAAAAGAAGAAAAGAGGAAACAATTGCAGAGCTAGAGAAACGCGGAGAATCAATATCTCGCCAGATCGCCGAGCTGCGGGAAAAAATGGAACGAGCCAAAGAAGCACTGGATGAATATAAGGCACGACTGAAGGAACTTGAGGAAAATGCCAAAAAATTAAGCGCTCTGCAGCAGAAGGCGGCAGCACTGCGGCGGAGTATTGAAGAAAAAGAGGCCGAACTGAAAAAGATAGAAGAAAGATGGGGAAAAATCACGGAGGCGAGTGACGCTGATCTACATAACATCGAAGAGCGCATTCGCCATCTCCAAGAAAAAGAGCGCCAACTCGCCGCGCTGGAGCGAGAGATTCACATTATGGATGAGCGGGCAAAGAATCTCCAAAAACGGCTCGAAACAGCACCGACAACGGTTCCGCCGGACGAAAAGCTGCGCGAGAAGATGACAGCACTGGAGAAGCAGGCAGAACAGCTCAGAAAGCGCATCGGGGAGTTGCAGGCAGAAATAGCAGGAATTAACGAAGCCGTAAAACAGGCAATGCGAAGAAGGGATGAACTCGAGAAGGAATTACAGCGAGCGAAGTCCGTGGAGAGAACGATACAGGCGATTGTTGAAAAATATGGGGACGTAGATGCGCGCCTCCAGAAGATACAGGAAGAGATGGAACGAGCGACCGCGGAAATTGCAAGGTACAGAACAGAGGTAGAACAGGAGCGAACGTTCATTGAGGCACTGCAGGGTGCAAATAGGTGCCCAGTCTGCGGCAGTGCGCTAGATGGTGCAAAGGTTGGCGAGCTCATAGAGCAGCACGAGAAAAACATCCACAGTGCGTCAGAAGCAATAAAAACCCTGGAAAACCGCATAAAAGAACTGAAAGCCCTTGCAAAGGAACTGGAGGATGCAAAAAGAAAAATAACGACGTTGCGTGGAAATGTCCGTAGCAGCCAAGATATAGAAAACGAAATACAGACAATCGCAGAGGAAATCCGCGAAAAGCAGGAAGAGACGGCACGGTTGAACAAAGAGCTTGGGGATCTGCAACAAAAGCTGAACCAAACAACAGAAGATCTAACAAAAACGAGAAAGGAATACGACACTGCGATCAAGCAAAGGGCAGCGTTAGAAGAGGCAGAGCGCGCAAGAAAAGAGCTGGAAGATCTGAAAAAGACAATACAGGAAAAGAAGATACAACTGTTGAAAATAAAGGAAACTATGGCAAAAGAGAACATATCTGCCCTGAAACGAGAAGAAGAGCGCATAAGGGACATGATACGGGCAGAGGAAATAAGTGCGAAGCTGCTAACAGAAAGGGGCGAACTCGAAACGATTGAAGAACAACTAAAATCACTCGCGGGCGTAGAAAGCGAGTTCCGCAGGGTGCTGGCAGAGGCAAACAAAACGGAAGAAAAGATACGAAACATGCAGCAAATTATCAGAGACTACGAGACGCAGGCAGAATATGTAAAAATAGACCTGGAGAGAGAACGGGAGGAGCTAAAAAGGATCGAAGAACAGGTAAAAACAGCCAAGAAAAAGGAAGAGCTAAAGACAAGCCTTGAAAAGCTGGAGTCCGCACTTGTAGGAACGCAGGAAGTTGTGCGAAATGCGCGGATCCTCGCAATCAACAAGGTGTTGAACATCATCTGGCGGGAAATATACCCGGGAGGAGATCTGCCGGAGATCCGCCTTCGTCCAACACAGAGCGACTACGTGCTAGAAGTAAAGCGAAAGAGTGGGCAGTGGATCCCCGTGACAAACCTCTCTGGCGGTGAGTTCTACGACGCCGCACTCGCACTTAGGATTGCCATATCCGCCATAAAGAACAGAAATCTGGGCTGGCTGCTGCTTGACGAGCCAACTCACAATCTGGACAGTGATGCCGCAGAGGCCCTCGCCCAATTCCTAAATAAACTCCCAGAAACAGGGCTATTCAAGCAGATCATAATTATCACGCACGACGAAACGTTCAGGACGGCAGCCACAGCCACAACATATGTATTCACTCGCGATAAAGCAAAGGGCAGCCCGACGAAGTGGGAGGTGGTCGGTGCATGACTGAGGAATCCAGAGTCATGGAGTACCTTCTCATCATACTGGGGGTGCTCGCGGTTGCTACCATATCCTTAGCTATACTCTGGCACGGCGCATCGGGCGGAGTGAACAATACAAGTGCGGGTATTGCGGAATCAACCAAGGCACTGGCGAATATGACTGGAAGCATCGTCAAGAATTTGCGATAAGGGAGAGGTCCGGGGGGAGGGATTTGAACCCCCAACCTGCCGGTTTCTGCCTGAACCATGTTGCAGGTTGGGCCCAAAGCCAGACTACAGCCGGCCGCTCTACCAGATTGAGCTACCCCCGGATCCGAAGGGAATAATGTGTGGGAAGTTTTAAATGGGTTACAGCCTATAGCCCAAGAGTGGTAACCACCATGCGCCCGAAATCGATGTGCAGCAGACGGTCCCGGAGGGGGGATGGCTGCCCACTCAGTTCCCGCAGCACCTCGTTGGCCATGAATGCTCCAACCGCTGCAACACGTGCGCCAAGCATTGATCCGCCCGCGGCACTACGAATGGGGGCAGCCGGCAGCGTTTTAGACACAAGAACTGATACAAGACCCAAATCTTCCCCAACAGATCCAGTTACAAGAGTGCAGTTGCAAGCGCGAGACAGTGCGACCTTCTCCCGCCAGATATCCATGCAGTCCACGAC